>PLXK01000050.1 GCA_003151415.1 Bacteroidota bacterium | reverse complement strand
AAATCATAGTCTCATTGAATTAAAATCCCATCAACACATCATTCGGGTCTTTACCTCCGAATAACATCTTGTGCGGATTCTCACACATCTCTTTCACTTTAACAAGGAAACTGACCGATTCGCGTCCGTCAATAATGCGGTGATCGTAGGACAGTGCAATATACATCATGGGCCTGATCACAACTTCTCCGTTCACAGCCACAGGTCTTTCTACAACATTGTGCATACCCAAAATCGCGCTTTGCGGAGGATTGATAATTGGCGTGGACATGAGTGAACCGAAAACACCACCGTTTGTAATGGTGAATGTTCCGCCTTCCATATCCTTGAGTTCAATTTTATTGTCACGGGCTTTGAGTGCAAGGCCTTTGATACCGGCTTCAATTTCGGACAACGACATGGCTTCAGCATTACGCAAAACAGGGACAACGAGGCCTTTGGGTGCACTAACGGCAATGCCGATATCACAGTATTTGTGATACACCACTTCATCGCCATCTATCATGGCATTCACTGCAGGGAAACGAAAGAGGGCTTCTGTTACAGCCTTTGTAAAAAAACTCATAAAGCCCAGATTGGTTCCGTACTGCTCCCTGAACTTATCCTTGTATTTTGCACGGATGGCGTAAATCTGACTCATATCCACCTCATTGAATGTGGTGAGCATGGCCGTTGTATTTTTTACAGCCACCAGACGCTGTCCCAATTTCTTCCTTAGCGGAGACATTTTCTGCCGATCGGTATCCCTTGTGCCGGCCCAGCCCTGAGCAGAAGAAGCGTCAAACCCTTTACTCAATGCCCCAAGCACATCCCCTTTGGTGATCCTTCCTCCTCTACCGCTTCCGCTGATCTTACCAGCCGGAACGGCATTTTCTTCCATCATCTTTCTGGCCGATGGAGAAGGACTCCCCTTCGCGTATCCATCCGAAGAAACGGGTTCCGGTTTTTTCTCCTCCGTGATTTTTGTTTCTTTCTTCCCGTTTTCCGCCGGAGCAGGTTTTACAGATGAAGTTGCTGCTTTCTTGGCTGTACCTTTCACCGAGTTGTCAATCGAACAGACCACCTGTCCTACTTTGACAACTTCTCCTTCTGGAACGAGTATTTTAATGGCACCATTGTCTTCTGCGTTGAGCGTCAGGGTCGCTTTGTCTGATTCAATTTCTGCAACCTCTTCATCCTTTTCCACATAATCTCCATCCTTCTTGAGCCACCGGGCTATGGTGACTTCTGTAATTGATTCTCCCGGGCTGGGTACTTTAAGTTCGATGATGGCCATATGTTTGCTTCTATACGCTCAAAAAAATCGCGTTGTGTTTATTTCAAAAACAAGATACCTTGTCCGATCATTTATTTGACCAGAGTCTTTTCAAATAATTTATCAATAATCGCTTGTTGCTGCTGAGCGTGCGCCTTGTTGAATCCGGTAGCAGGACTGGCACTTTCTGGTCGGCCGATAAAGTTCAAGTGAATCGCCGAAGTGGCCTTGTGCTTTCTGAACATCCTGAACATAAACGTCCATGGACCCATATTCTCCGGCTCTTCCTGAATCCAGACAAAGTCCTTGGCGTTAATGTAGCGATTCAGAATGGCAGCAATTTGCTTTTCAGGAAAAGGATAAAGCTGTTCGATCCGGACAATGGCCAGATCCCCGACGTCATTCTTTGTCTTTGCCTCGATCAGATCATAATAGATTTTACCTGAACAAAAAGCCACTTTTTTGACCAATTTACTGTTTGCCGAAACATCGTCAATAACTTCAGTAAATCCGCCCGTACAGAAATCCTTTATAGAAGAAACACAACTTGGGTATCGCAAAAGTTTTTTGGGCGTAAAGCAAATCAGCGGCTTTCTGAACCCGCGTTTGAGCTGGCGGCGAAGTGCATGAAACTGGTTGGCCGGAGTGGTTGTGTTGATCACCTGAATATTATTTTCGGCGCATTGCTGCAGGAAACGTTCAATTCGTCCGCTGGAATGCTCCGGCCCCTGCCCTTCATAACCATGAGGCAGCAGCATGACAAGCCCCTGCATTCTTCTCCATTTGTATTCCGAGCAGGTAATGAACTGATCGACCATGATCTGGGCCCCGTTAAAAAAGTCGCCAAACTGTGCCTCCCAGATGGTGAGTGTGGATGGAGTCGTTAAAGCATAGCCGTATTCAAATCCAAGCACACCGTATTCAGAAAGCAGGGAATTGTATATGGCCAATTTTCCGGGAGCGCCAAAACCGTTCAATGGAATGTATTCCTCTTCCGAGTCTTCAACAGTTACCACTGCATGGCGGTGTGAAAAAGTACCCCGTTCCACATCCTGTCCGCTGAATCGCACATCGTGCCCTTCATTCATGAGCGAGGCATAGGCCATGAGTTCACCCATTGCCCAATCGTAGTTATCCTTTTCAATCATGGAAGCACGTTCCTTGAAGATATTCTGGATCTTGTTGAAAAATTTCTTGTCAGCAGGCAGGGTGGTTGTGCTTTGGGCAATCTGAAGAAAGGTCTTCTGATCGATTGCCGTATCCGGCGATTGGTCGAAATCCTGGCTTCCTGCCATTTGAATGCCTTTCCAGGGGCCTTCGAGAAAGGAATTCACCTTTGCTTTATCAACCTGCTTGGCTTCATCCAGCTTTTCCTGAAGCATTTGTTTGAAGTTGACCTCTGCCTCCTTGGCGAATTCTTCGGATATCGAACCCTCGGAAATGAGCTGCCTGATATAAATTTCGCGGGGGTTTGGATGAACGGCTATTGCCTTGTAAAGCAGCGGTTGGGTAAAGCGGGGTTCATCTCCTTCGTTGTGTCCGTACTTTCTGTAACAAAGCACATCGATAAAAACATCCCGGCGAAACTTCTGGCGGAATTCCATGGCCAGCTCGGTGACAAACACACAGGCCTCCACATCATCTCCGTTGACGTGGAAAACAGGGGCCAGAATCACTTTGGCAACATCGGTACAATATGTGCTGGAACGGCCATCCAGATAATTCGTTGTAAACCCCACCTGGTTATTGATGACCAGATGTATGGTTCCTCCGGTTTTATATCCCTCCAGCTGCGACATCTGAAGAATTTCATAGCAAATGCCTTGACCGGCCAGGGCTGCATCACCGTGGACAAGAATGGGACAAACCTTGCTGTTGTCTCCTTGGTATTTATTGTCAATCTTCGCCCTTGAAATGCCTTCAACAACAGGATCAACCGCTTCCAGATGGGAGGGATTAGCCGTCAATGAGATATGCACCTCTTTGCCATGATTGCTGATCAGATCGGAAGAATAACCCATGTGGTATTTCACGTCACCGTCAAACAAGGAGTCCTCGGAAAGCCTGCCTTCGAATTCAGTAAAAATATCCGTATATGTTTTATTGAGAATATTGGCAAGAATATTCAGCCTTCCGCGATGTGCCATACCCAGCACGAAATCCCGGATACCCAGATCGGCTCCTTTTTCAATTACGGCATGCAAGGCCGGTATCGCTGTTTCGCCTCCCTCTAGCGAAAATCGTTTTTGACCGACGAATTTGGTGTGCAGAAAATTTTCAAAAAAAACCGCCTGGCTTAATTTATCCAGGATAACCATTTTTTCCAGAATGGAATATCCGGGTGTATTTTTACTGGATTCCATTTTATCCTGCAGCCATTGCACCACATCGGGTGTGCGGATATACATGTACTCGGCTCCGATTGACTGGCAATAGGTTTGAGTCAGGTTGGCAATGATGTCTTTGAGTTTGGCAGGTCCGAGACCAATCTGTGTTCCTGCATGAAAAACAATTTCCAGGTCTTTTTGCTCAAGACCAAAGTTTTCCAGATCAAGCGTTGGCGTATACTGTCTTCTTTCCCGAACCGGATTTGTATGTGTAAAAAGATGGCCCCGCGAGCGGTAACCATTGATCAGATTAATGACATTGAATTCTTTTTTGACATTTTGGGGTATGGCCTCCCCTTCTTCGAAATTTTTTCTTCCGAATTCAAAACCTTCGAAAAACTTCTTCCAGCCTTCATCAACAGAACTACTGTCTTTCAGATACTGCTCGTAAATCGATTCTATTGACGTTACATCGCCATTCCCCAAATATGAAAACTGCTCCATAATTACATTTTCTGAATTGCAAATTTAAGCATTTCGAACCGAACAAAGCGCTTTTTATGGGCCGGTATCTCATTTTATGGATATTGAAATAAACCCCGCCGAATGTCCTGTTTATGGACCCGTATTTACAGGTATTTTGATTGATTCCTTAGGATCACTTTCTGCAACTCGCGTTTCAGAATGAGATCGGCAACAATGGCCGTGAACGTATCCGAAGGGTGTTGCTGCATGGCCTTTGCAATTTGCTGCTCGCTGAGGTCGACCCGGTAGAGGATGGATATGAATTTCTGTTTATTTGAATGTTCAAGGGTTTTGAGATGTGCGTGGAGCTGCCCGAATAATTCAGCATAGGCCTGTTTGGGGTCGCCTGAAAACTCGATCCCGATGGCGAACATTCCGAAATCTTTTTTGATCTGTTCCACCACCTGCAACAAAAGATCGGGATTTCTGTTGAATTGAATCAGGTCCAGCCCTTTTTCATCCATTGGGTTGCGTGTTTCAATATTTCGATTTATCGAGAACAAGCCTTGCTACCGGCCTGTCATTCAGAATGTGTTCTTCGATGATCTCATCAATATCACTGAGTTCGACACCCACATAAAAAACGCCTTCCGGATACACCACAAGCGTCTGGCCATAATCACAAACATCCAGACAGCCCGCTCGTTGGGCGCGCACTTTGATTGCCAGGTTCCGCGCTTTCAGGTTTTTTTTGAAAGCATCCACAATATCCATTCCGTGAGCCTGGCCGCAGCTTTTTCGGGATGCATCCGCCGCCCGCTCATTGGTGCAGATAAAAATGTGTTTGTCAAATTTCAAGGTCTGCATGATTTGTTTTGCTTAATACTTGCTCAAGTATGGAAAGGTCAGGCTTCTCTCACCATCAGGCTATCGGCCATGTGTTTCAGAGCCGCTTTCTTATCCTGGCTGACGGGTATTTCTTCCAGAAATTTCAGTCCCTTTTGGTAGTGCTTTTCCATTTCTTCCCTGGCAAGGGAACGGATATTCAGAAAATTATAAATCTCCGTAACGGCTTCTACTTTATCCCTGGGGTCGAAATGAGGTGCGTTGATCCATTGAAGAAGTTCTTCCCGTTTATAGGGCATTCGCTCGGCTACTTCCATGGCTTTCAGAAGAAGGAATGTTTTTTTGTTGGAAATGATATCTCCTCCTGTTTGTTTACCGAATTTCCCGGCCTCCCCATATACATCCAGAATGTCGTCCTGGAGCTGGAAAGCAATACCGATATTTTTTCCAAATTCATAGATGCTCGCGGCATCTTCCGGTTTGGCTCCACCGATGACAGCGCCAATTTTCAGACTTCCTGCAAGCAGCACTGCGGTCTTGAGTTCGATCATGTGCAGATATTCCGCAATCCTGATTTTCTGAACCTTCTCATAATTCATGTCAAGTTGCTGGCCTTCACAAACAAATAAAGCTGTATCGTTGAAGATCTGCAGAACCGGAGTCAGCACCGAAATGTCGACTTTACAGATTTGCTGGTATGCTTTGACAAACATGGCATCTCCGCTGAGGATGGCAATGTTATGATCCCATTTATGATGCACCGTTGGTTTATTCCTTCTCAGCGGGGCCTTGTCCATGATATCATCGTGCACCAGGGTGAAATTGTGAAAGAGTTCAAGACCGAGAGCGGCATGCAGAGCCTTGGTGATGTCTCCGTCAAAAAGATCGCATCCAAACAAAGTCAGCGCCGGTCTCATCCGCTTGCCTCCAAGAGCAAGCATATAACGGATAGGTTCGTAGAGCTCTGTCGGCTTTCCCGAAAGCGGAATGTGGCTGAGCCCCTCTTCCACTATATGCTGGTAAGCCACAAGCTTATTCATGGGTGTTCGGTTCAGAGAATGTATTTTGTATCCAGGATAATTCTTCCGAGCCCTTCCTCGAGCCCGATCATATCGCGTTGAATCAATTGTTTCATTTTGCTGATATCCGGTCTTCGGCGTGTCATATCTCCTTCTTCCAAAGGCGGAAGATGAACGATTTTCGATTTGGAATTGGTCAGTTTAATGATCATTTTGGCAAGATCCAGAATGGTTGTCTCAATGTCACCACCGATATTGACAACGTCATTCACAAAAAGATTTTGGTAAAAGGCGTTTACCGTGGCGGCAATATTATCGTCAATAAAACAAAATGTCCGGGTCTGGCTGCCATCGCCATAAATGGTAAGTTCGGTCTGATTCAAAGCAGCCGAAAGAAACCGGGAGATGACAAAATCCTTGCTTTGTTTTGGTCCGAATGTATTGAAGAAACGAAAAATCGTGTACTCCAGCTGAAACTCCTTTTGATAGGATTTCAGGTAGGCCTCTCCTACGTTTTTAACGATGGCGTACGGAAGTCTGGAGTTGAGGGGGGTGGTATCCTCGTTCTGAGGAAATTCCACGGGCTCGCCATATACCTCGGATGAGGAGGAAAAATAAACCCGTTTTACGCCGGTATTTTTGGAGAGGCTGAGGATATATTTAATTCCGGAAATATCATTCAGCACCTTCACGGGGTTGTCCAATGTCCGTTTCACACCCACTGTGGCTGCATAATGGAAAACGTAGTCAAATGAATAGGCATAGAAAATACTGGAAATGTCGCGAAACTCATTCACGTCGCATTTGATAAACTGAAGATTTCCGAACCTCGATTCCGGAATTTTAGCCAATGAACCCGTTTGAAGATTATCGACGACAATCACAAAATTGTCCGGGTTTTGGGATAGTTTTTCAGCCAGTGCGCTTGGAATAAAGCCTGCGCCGCCTGTGACGAGAATGCGTGTGTAATTGTGTAAATTCATAATTCAGTATATAGTTTGCCCGCAGGAAATTGAGATGAAATGGATATTCTTCCTTGCATCTGATCAATCCAACTGCATAAGATATTTCCCATAGCCGCTTTTCAGCAGCGGCTCTGCAAGCGTTTTCAATTGTTTTTCATTGATATAACCCATCCGGAAGGCAACTTCCTCAATACAACCTATACCCAGGCCCTGACGCTCTTCGATGACCTGAACGAACTGACTGGCCTGCATCAGAGAATCAAAGGTACCTGTATCCAGCCACGCCGTACCGCGGTCAAGAATTCCGACCTGCAGTTTGCCGTGTTTGAGAAAATATTTATTCACATCGGTTATTTCATATTCGCCTCTTGCGCTCGGAAGCAGGTTCTTGGCTACCTCAACCACCGAATTGTCGTAAAAATAAAGTCCCGGAACGGCATAATGCGATTTCGGAGCAACTGGCTTTTCTTCGATGGAGATTGCTTTTCCAGCAGCATCAAATTCGACAACTCCATACCGCTCAGGATCGGAGACATGGTATGCAAAAACAACTCCACCGCTTGGATCCTGATGCTGCTGCAAAAGCCGCCCGAGACCGGCTCCGTAAAAGATATTGTCCCCCAGAACAAGGGCCACTTTATCTTTTCCAATGAATTTCTCTCCAATGACAAATGCCTGTGCCAGTCCGTTGGGAACCTCCTGTACGGCATAGCTGAAGGAGCAACCCAGGCTTTTCCCATCGCCAAGCAGACGTTCAAAACTGGGAAGATCGTGGGGGGTGGAGATGATGAGCACTTCATTGATCCCGGCCATCATCAGTACCGAAAGCGGATAGTAAATCATCGGTTTGTTGTAGACCGGCATAAGTTGCTTGCTTACGGCAAGGGTGAGCGGATGCAAACGGGTTCCGGATCCGCCGGCGAGAATAATTCCTTTCATTGTTGCAAAATTTGAAATTATACGATAACAATTCCGGAATCTCAGGCACATTCAGGTGTCTGAAAATTCCTGTTTTTATTTATTGAGTGTTCCTGTTTAAAGAATCGGATTAAGCGTACTCGGATCAATTTGAAATTAATTGTGCTTTCTTGTTTTTTCGTCATCTGCAGACTCATTGATCTGACTGATGATTTTAAGATCTTCCTGTTCAACATCTTCTTCCTCGTCATACAACTGAACGAGGGGCTCCTGCATAAAGGCTTTGTCCGTAATTCTTTTTTCCAATGAAAGCAGAAAACAAGGAAGCAGAACCAGATTGGAACAATAGGCAACCAAAAGCGTGATCGAAACCAAGGTACCCAAAGCAGCTGTACCTCCAAAACCTGAGGCCATAAATATTCCGAAGCCGCAAAAAAGAATGATGGCTGTATAGATCATGCTGACTCCGGTTTCCCGGATTGTGAGTGAAACCGTTTTTGAAATGCTGTACTGATTGTTCTTCAGCTCCTGCCGGTACTTGGTTAAAAAATAGAGTGTTCCGTCGGAGGCAATACCAAAAGCTATGCTAAAAACAAGGATAGTCGAAGGCTTCAGGTGAATATTGAAATAACCCATCAGGGCTGCGGTAATGAAAAGCGGAACCAGGCTCGGCACAATTGAAATGATCACCATCCGGAAGGACAGGAAAAGTGTAAGCATGACCAGCGTAATCAGGATCACGGCTATGCCCACACTCTCAATGAGGTTTTCAACCAGAAAATCGTTCCCCTTGAGAAACATCAGGCAGGTGCCGGTGATAATAAAATCACATTTTTTATCTTTCTCCAGCCATTTGTTGGCAGACGCATCGTAATTCAGTGCAGAGTCGATCCGGGGTTTAATGCTATCGACAATTCTCTTCAGCCGGATGGAACCCACATCAGCCATTTGAATACTTACACGGGTATAGCGTTTGGTCGAATCCAGAAAAGCCCTGAAACGATCCTGTTTGTCTTTGGCTCCGTTTGAATAGTTCTTTATGCGCGAAAGGCCGTCGGCGCCCGGCAAACGGAAATATTTCTGTCGTCCTTCATTGAGTGCCTGATTTGAAAACTTAACCGCTTCAACGACAGAAATGGGTTTTGAAAAAATGGAGTATTCGCGCAGCATTTTCTGAAGCCGCTCGATCCTGTATAGCACATCGGCATTGTCGGCAAACACTCCGTTTTCCTTTTTTGTATCAATGGAAATCTCCAAAGGGAGCACTCCATTGAAATTTTTTTCGAAGTAATGCAGGTCTGCATAAATAGGATCTTCCGCCGGCAAGTCATCCACCACATATCCAAGGGTTTTGATTCTTGCAATACCGATAACCGAAATGACAATAGTGATGATCACCGTTGCATAAATTTTCTTCCGGTGGTGGTGAACCGCATAATCCACTTTTTGAAGCAAACGGGTAAGCAGCTTTCCTTCCAGGTGCTTGGTATGTCTGACTGAGGGTTTGGGCAGGTAACTGAAAATAATGGGTANNGTCCGAATTCGACCATGATTGTGCTGCGCGTCATGCAAAACACGGCAAACCCGATGGAGGTGGTCACATTGGCAAAAAACAAAGAAATCCCTATTTTTTCGACCATCCGCAGCAGCGCCAGACCTTTATTGCCGTGGCGGGCAAACTCTGTATGGTATTTGTTGAGCAGCATGATGCAATTGGGTATGCCAATCACAATAATCAGTGGGGGAATCAGGCCTGTGAGAGCGGTAATCTTATACCCGAACAGAACGAGTCCGCCAAGCCCCCAGACAACACCAATGCAAACAACCAGCAGGGAGAAAAGAACGGGCAGCAGCGAACGGAAAAAGACAAACAAAATGATTGCTGTAACCAGTACCGCCAGGCCCATAAACAAAAACATTTCGTGCGAAATCTTCCGGGCAATAACCGAGCGGATAAACGGTAAGCCGGAATAATGAACCTGGACCGAATAATTCTTCGAGAATTTTTCCGTGAGCATTTTGATATCATCCACAATTTGAAAGCGGGCCTTGGTATTGACGGCTTTTTTATCGAAAGTGACTGCGATAACTGTGGAGTTTGTATTTTTGGTAAATGCAAATCCTTCGTAGAAAGGCAAATGCGTAATGATCTTTTTGATGCTGTCCAGCTCCGCCTGATTTTTCGGCCTTACGCTGATAACCGGTTTGAAATCAAATTTACCGGCACTGTCATTTGCCGAGAGGTTGTACAAACGGGCAATGGAAACAACTTCCTGAACCCCTTTCACTTTCCTGAGTTCGTTTGTCAAATCGAACCAACCGTTGAACTTGTTCAGCTGCCAGATATTGGTATCAGAAATCCCGATAACCATAACGGTGCCGTCCTGGCCAAACTGTTGTTTGAAATGCTCAAAACCAATAACCGTGCTGTCGTTACTGGGAAGAAGTTTCGGAAATTCGTAGGTAATTTCGGCCTTGCGGCTATAATAACCCAGAAAAAGGGTTATCAAGCCGAGTGTCACCAAAAACGGGATCCTGTTACGTAAGATTATTCGGGCAATGGATTTCCACATAAAGCTTTAAGCACCTGGTTTTCAGGAAAGAAAAACATCTGACCAACCGGAATGTTCGAAATTACCATAAAAAAACGGACTGACAAGGGAATTCTGAGCAGAAACAAAGCCATTCAAATCAACGAATAAAACCTATCCCCTCCTCCAAAGCCGAATTTCATGGATAAAACAGAAATGGCGGAAAAACAGCTGTTTAACAGGAAGAAAATACGCTTGGCCAAACCCTGGCAATCAAATTAAAAATTGAAACTCAAAGAGAACTTGACTGCCACGTTTTTCCCTTCCTGTGCATAGGCATAGGGCCCGTAGCGATAGAATGCGCCTGCACCCAGGCCCAGATAATGCCGGCGAAGTATATTGTTCAGCAATATACCCGTCTCGAAATACCCCCGTTCCATCGTTTTGTACGTGATGTCGAAATGATTCGCCGCATTGCCGAGTGAACCATACCCCATCTTGTTAACGAACAGAATCTGGGGTTGAAAATATTTCTTCCGCAGAAAGAGCCTGCCAAAATCGTGGGTGTAGAAAATTGCAAAATACCTGTCCGATAAAAACTCATTTGTTCCCATGGTTTCGAACGTATTGGGCACGGTAATCGAATAGTTGACAAAAGACCCTCTTCCTGCAAACAGCTTTGTGTACGGCACGTTGCCCTGAACATATCCCGCCAGAATCTCAAATGAAGGTTTGCCGGCCTTTGCCGTTACGAAACGTTTGAAAAATTTGAACTCATATTTGTTGTAGTCGTAATTGCCACTCAAAAAGGGTATGTTGCTGAATCCTTTTGCAAAGTTGGCGAACAGAACCGGATAATCCGATCCATCCGAAATCCGTTTACCCAAAAACTCCTCAAATTTTTCCCTGTAAATAAATTTTATCTGCAATCCGCCCTCGGTAAACCCGAAACGATTCCAGCTGGCAATCCCGGTTCCGTTCTCAAAAGCATATCCGAAACGGTAAGGGCTTGTCGCAAGGCGGGTCTCATCCGACAGATAGAGGTTACAAAGAAAATAATTGAAGCTGCGAAAGCGAATTGATATTTTGTGCATCTCCTGTTTATCGAACACCCCGATGAGGTTGGTCCTGAAAGATTCTTCGCTGAATGCAGAGTACTCGCGAAAAAAACCAATGCCTCCCGACTCGACAATGTCATTGACATAGGCGTACGAGAAGGCGTAATCCCGGTTTTTTTTGCAGGGGAAAATACTAAAATCCCCTCCGTATTTGAATTGCCTGTCACCAAAACCATAGGCCCCATAGCCTCCTAGGGTAAAATAGCCGGAGAGCAGATTGCTTGTGTGCAGGCCCAAACCAAGACGAAATTGTTCGTATTCATTGACATCCATCAACCGGTTCAAATCAAAACAAATGTATTTCCATGGCAGTTGTCCGTCAATGAGTGCCGAGAGTGCGGTTAATTTCAAATCCAGCTGGCTGGCCTTGCCGATGCTGTCTACCACCTGATAGGTCCGGCGGTCGCGCTGGGTGAGCGAATCAAATCTGTAGGCGCTCCAGAAGGCTTCATTTTTGTTACCGGCATCCGGATCAATTTCCACTTCCAGGCTTCCGAATTCTGACTTGCGAAGCGGAGGGTCGAGCACAATGTCGCGGATATAGCTCCGGCTCACCACTTTCAGTTTGCCCTGGTTGTTCCCCTCTCCGGCTTTAATGCCGGCCCCCGACGAAACCACGATAACCGTATCCTGGATGGAAAAATCATTGTAATACAAATCGGTATTGAGCTGCGAAGGGAACCAATGCTTTCCGTCTTTGAGTTCGTATTTCTGCTGAATGCGGACCGTGAACAGGCCTTCGGTGACGTCCGGTTCGGCAATTACATTTTGGATGGCATATTGATTCGAATTGATATAAATCAATCCTTTCAGCCCATCGAATTTTTTTCCATGTTTGGGCCTGTAAGACAAAACAAATGTGGAGTCCTTTCCATTGTAAATCGTGTCTTCAATGATGAACAGGTATTTGCTTGTGCTACCCGGAACAATGGGGTTCATATAGGCCCTGTCGAACAGTTTGATGGTGTTGTTGTAAAAGGAAAAGCTCTGCATCTGAGTGCCCAGGGCCGTAAACAAGGGTGATTTTAGTCCCGAGGTGCGGGAGGCAATGACCTCTTCATGGTTCCGGTCCGGGTGCATGAATTTTCTTTTGCTGACCGTTTCGGTGAGAAAGAGATGCTGCCTGTCAAAAAATTTCTGGGCACGGGTCTTTGTCCGGCGGGTTGTGTCTAGGGTATTGACTGTGTCTCCTTCTCCTTTGAAATCAGCCGTTACATAGAATTTATTGTAGGAGGTATAAGCAAAGGAGGTGTTTTTCTCCGGGTTGTTCAGGCTTCTGTTGGCCGAAGCTTTTTTGATGATCCGATCAGCGGGATTTTCGCCGGGAAATATTTTCACTTCAGCCAGCTGGAAATTTTTCCGCTTCATCTTCGCAAGCAACTCCTGCTTCTCCTTCACTTCAAGAATTTGGGACTCATATCCGACATAGGAAAGCTGCAAACGCGTAACAGGCACTGCAGAGCGGATTGAAAAACGGCCATCAATATCCGATGATGTTCCTGTGGATGAAGAAGAACTGACCACATTGACAAAGGCCAGGGCTTCATGCGTATCTGCATCGATGACCCTGCCTGAAACCACGAATTGTGCTTGCAGGAACTGTACGTACAAAAAACAACAAAGCAGAAGGGAAAACCGGCTCATCTGTCGTAAAAGTAAAAAAACAGATGGTTTTATCGAACTCCTAGACTCTGCTGTTGGTGATTCGCGTTCTTTTGGCCTAATCTTGGTATATTTGAGTACCGAAACGAATCCGTACACTTGACCCGCACAAACCGACAGATTCTCAATAAACTCAGCCTGCGTCGCATCTTCAATGCAGCGAAGGTTCTGACTTCCTACTCCCTTTCAAAATTAAGCGGAGGGGTGATTCATTGGGGAATGCCCATCAGCGCTTCGATAGAACCAACAACCTCCTGCAACCTGCGTTGCCCGGAATGCCCCAGTGGACTCCGTTCCTTCAGCCGGCCCACAGGCATGCTGGAAGAACCCCTTTTCAGAAAAACCCTCGATGAGTTGGCTCCTGATCTGATTTACCTCACCTTTTATTTCCAGGGAGAACCTTACCTGAACCCCAAATTTCTGGAAATGGTCAGCTATGCCCATCAAAAGAAGGTGTTCACCTCCACCTCCACCAACGCCCATTATCTGAATGATGCCAATGCAAAGGCCACCATCGAATCGGGTCTTGACCGGCTCATCATTTCTCTTGACGGCACCACCCAGGAAAGTTATTCGTCTTACCGCATCGGTGGTGATCTTTCAAAAGTGATCGAAGGCACCAAGAATATGGTGAAATGGAAAAAACAATTGAATTCGGCCGTCCCGCATTTGGTTTTCCAGTTTCTGGTAGTCAAACCCAATGAACACCAGATCGAGGAGGTGAAACGGCTTGCAGCCGAACTGGGTGTGGATGAGGTGAAATTGAAAACCGCCCAGATCTACGACTATGAGCATGGCAGTCCCCTGATCCCGGACAATGCAAAATATTCGAGATACAAAAAGAATGCAAACGGCAGCTGGTCAATCAAAAATGAGCTGGACAATCATTGCTGGAAGATGTGGCAGTCGCCGGTGATCACCTGGGATGGGGTGGTTGTTCCCTGCTGTTTTGATAAAGACGCAAAGCATAAAATGGGAGACCTGAAAGACATGAGTTTTCGGGATTTGTGGAAAGGCAAAGCTTATACAAATTTCCGCTCATCGGTGATGCGCTCCAGAAAAGAAATAGATATCTGCACCAATTGTTCAGAAGGAACTAAAGTGTGGGCCTGAAAAATAAATATTTTCGACGCACTTAACTTTCTTGAAATTACAGCAAAACGCACCCTGAGTGGTTCAATTCACCATGGAGGCATGGAGGTCATAGAGGGCCATGGAGAAAAAACAAATCTCTTCGCCATGCTTTTCTCTATGCCCTCCATNNTGATTTCTTTTTCTTTTGCTTCCAGGTGTTTATCCACCTTCACTGAAAAAGCATCGGTCAGTTGCTGGATTTTATCTTCGGCGTCTTTGGCTTCATCAACAGGCAAGCCGTCTTTCTGTAATTTTTTAATTTCCTCATTGGCTTCCTTGCGGGCACCACGCAGTCCTACTTTAGCGCTTTCGCCTTCTGCTTTTGTGCGTTTGACGAGGTCGCGCCGGCGCTCTTCGGTAAGCGGGGGTATATTGATCATGATGACCGTACCGTTGTTATTCGGATTGAAACCGAGATTCGCTGCCTGGATTGCTTTCATGATAGGTTCCAGCA
>PLXK01000214.1:17315-18855 GCA_003151415.1 Bacteroidota bacterium | reverse complement strand
AAATGGTCAATATTCTTCCTCCGCGGGAGAAGGAAACCCGGAAATCGGATCGGGTACAGGTCAAAACAGAAAGCTCCGGAGAAGACCTGTTCGAGGTGTTGCGTAAATTGCGCAAACAAATTGCCGAAAGCGCTAATCTGCCACCTTATGTTATTTTCCATGATAAGACATTGAAAGAAATGGCCAGCCAAATTCCTCGGAGTATGGAACAGATGCTCCGGATTCCAGGAGTGTCTGAAAACAAATACGACAAATACGGACAAGAATTTCTGGAAGTCATTGTGAAATTCGCAGGACAAGATTCTAAAGGATCTGAAGCCCCGCTTAGCGAATTGCTTACACATGAAAAACTGGATGCATACATGCGTGTTCTGACTTCAACCAACCTGCTCATCACCCCTGCCCTTCTTGGCCGAGTTCTGACCGGCTCAACCGGGGTATCCATGCCTGTAATTTTACAGGACCTTCCTTTTTATGGGCTCCTCAGTGGAAAAACAACATACAAAGCCATCCTTGGCCAGTTAAAAAAATATTTTGCCGAAAATCACGTGGCAGAACGCTTTCCGACCAATGAAGAAACAGAAAGATTTTTCAGCTCGGCACTTTTCAATAACTATTCGGATTCTTCAAAAAAATTACTGATCAAGCTGGTCAGTGGATTACCTTTGGAAAGAACCGATGACTCTATCACAAACGAATACATACTCGAGCAACGCAAGCTCTACAAACGGGCATACGAGCCCTGGAGCCGGGAAGAAGGTCTCCTCTTTGAAAAAGCCATGTCCCAGACCAACGACATAGAATTTCTCTCAACGGCTTTCCAGCGTAATCCTGCGTCCTTGAAAAGCTATATCCGGAAAATGAAAGTGAGCGGAATCAGTACCACCGACTAGGATCCGTTTTGAACCCAATCGCACCGGGCCAATAAAATGGTTAACTTTGAAATTGCCGAAAAAGATAATTTTTGTCAACCCAAGGAAACCCAAATCCATTGAAATTCCTGTTGTTGTTTTTTCTTTGTTTTTTTCTCCTTTCGGCTGGCCCCGGTCAGAAAGCGATTCGCTGGAAACGCTTGAAAACGGAGGACCAGGTTCGGGCTGCCCTTATGAAAATCATTCCTGCCAGATCCACATTGAAACAAGTCTCCGGCATTCTGATTCGTGAAAAACACGATTTCATGCAGAGTTACGGCGACAGCCTCATCGCTTTTATTTCACCACCGGGGCATGCCGCTTTTATGATTTCACGCAAGTGGATGCTCCGTTTTCACTTTCGGGCTGACACGCTTGCTTTATTCACCATCCGGGAGGCCCTGACCGGCCCCTGATTTCCCAGCTTACCATGAATAGATTACCTTTGAGCTCATGAATGAACAACCAGGAAAAAAGAACCGGCCCTTGCTTGGATTTTATATTCTGGTCGGCTATGTAGTGCTTCAGTTTTCCTGGTGGTCCTTCCTTATGTTTTCTCTGAACAACGAAATATACGAACTGAAAACAGAATTGAATATCATCAAAGCCTCGAGTCTGACTGAAGCGAC
>PLXK01000214.1:0-17304 GCA_003151415.1 Bacteroidota bacterium | reverse complement strand
TCCGCTCGCTGCGGCCCGTCTTCAGCTGGAAACCCTGGCCCTGCGCGAACTAAGCCGGGACAAACAAAAAGAGGTCATTCAGGGTGCACTGAATGATGTCGACCGGCTCAATGCCCTGGTCGAAAACATTCTCATCGCCGCACGCATTGAAGACCGGAAATTCACCATTCACAAAGAAAAAACAGACATCGGTGAACTCATCGTTCGTCTGATTGACAAAAACAATTTTGAGCAACGAGACAAACGCAAAATAAACCTCGACCTCCAACCCGGCGTTTTTGCGGATATCGACAGGTTCAGTTTCCCTTCAATTATCATTAATCTCTACGAAAATGCCGTTAAATATTCAGGCCCCGATTCCTGCATTGACATCCGGCTTCAGGAGAACAATGGAAAAATGAAATTCAGCATTTCAGATCAGGGTGTGGGAATCAGTGAGACCGACAAAAAACTTATTTTCAATAAATTTTACCGCGTTGGCCAGGAAGAAACCCGCACAACAAAAGGTACCGGATTGGGACTTTACATTGTCAAACACCTCAGCATGCTTCATGGGGGAAGCATTTCTGTAGGCAACAATTCACCCAAAGGCACTACCTTTGATCTTGTTTTAACCACACACCATGACTCCTAAAAAACTTGCACTGCTCATCCTAGATGGATGGGGTATAGGCGACGGTTCCCAATCAGATGCAATTGCTCATGCCCATGTTCCTTTTTACAAAAGTCTGCTTCAGAAATATCCCTATGCCCAGCTGAAAACTTTCGGAGAGCATGTCGGCTTGCCAAGCGGACAAATGGGCAACAGTGAAGTCGGCCATATGAACATCGGAGCCGGCCGCGTTGTGTACCAGGATCTTGTCCGCATCAATAAAGAAGTCAGGGAAGATCAGATGTCAAAAAATCAGGTCCTGAATGAGGCCTTTGATTACGCATTGAAAAACAACAAAGCCGTTCATTTCATCGGACTTGTTTCTAACGGAGGTGTGCATTCCTCGCAGGAACACCTCCATAAACTTTGCGACATTGCCGACAAGAAAGGTTTGAAAAAGATTTTCATCCATGCATTCACCGACGGGCGCGATACGGATCCGAAGAGTGGCATTGGCTTCATTTCGGCCCTGCAGGAGCACATCAGACCCTTGTCAGCCGTTATCGCCTCGGTCATTGGCAGATATTACGCCATGGATCGCGACAAACGCTGGGAGCGGGTTAAACTCGCCTACGATCTGCTGGTTCACGGGTCAGGAGAAAAATTCAAAAACGCAGAAGCCGGAATTCGGGCTTCCTACCAGGAAGGTATCACCGACGAATTTATCAAGCCCTTTGTGGTAACCAACGATAAAAATGAGCCGCTGACGACCATCGTCGAAGGCGATGTCGTGCTTTGTTTCAATTTCAGGACTGACCGGGGACGCGAGATCACCACAGTGCTCACACAACGCGACATGCCGGAATTCGGGATGAAAACAATTCCTCTCTGCTATGTTACTCTCACCAATTATGACGAAAGTTTCCAGGGCATCAAGGTCATGTATGACAAAGACAATCTGAATATGACCCTTGGTGAAGTCATTTCCAGATCCGGAAAGAAACAGATCCGCATAGCGGAAACTGAAAAATATCCTCATGTTACCTTCTTTTTTAACGGGGGCAGGGAAGAAACGTTTGAAGGAGAGAAACGTATACTCATTCCATCTCCCAAGGTGGCTACCTATGATCTGAAACCGGAAATGAGCGCATTGGAGATCACAGAAGCCATACTTCCCGAACTGCGTATAGCAGAAGCTGATTTTATTTGTCTGAATTTTGCAAATGCAGACATGGTTGGACATACAGGTGATTACCAGGCTGTTGTCAAAGCAGTGGAAACCGTAGATGTTTGTTTGAAGCAGATTGTGGAAACAGGGCTTCAAAGCTCCTGGTCATTCGTTATCATTGCCGATCATGGCAATGCAGATTATATGATCAACCCGGATGGTTCACCCAATACGGCACACAGCATGAATCCTGTACCCTGTATTCTCATTGATTCCGACTTCAAGACTATCAGAAATGGGAAACTGGCAGATCTGGCGCCCAGCATTCTTACAATCATGGGATTGGCTGTTCCCAAGGAAATGGATGGAGATATTCTTGTCATTCGCTGAGGAATAGCGGATTTATGTAAACAAGGAATGAAAGCGTTTTGAAGATGACTCTCTGAAAAGAATCCGGAATTTCTGATTTTTAAAAAAAAAACTCACCCGATCTCCACCGGATGAGTTAAGTTAATCCAACTACAGACATTGTGCCTACTCGGTGATCAACGGAGATAAAGGTTGATACAGGAGGGTTAATCCTTTCGGCGGTGTGACTAATTATTCATACGCAAATATTGCTTATATATTGTTTTAAGGCAAACTCTTTTACCTACTATTATTAAACTTCGGGGGCATCCAAACCCCTTGCGTTTTTGGCTGAAAGCATTGTTTTTATTGACTTGTACGCATCGTCATTATAATCATTCCCGCTTAAAATATGAGCAATAACATATTTACATATTGCCACACGTAATTATTTATTATCATTCATTTCCTGTTAAAACCAACTGATCGACAGATACTTACACTTTGACGTCTGTTTGTGGCGATCAGACACAAGAACTCTGTTTTCTGGCAATTGCCATGCGCCTGTGGTTCACAAGAGCTATCTAGGTTCTTTTTTATGAACAATTCCACCCTTCCCTTTTCTGTTCTTTATCCTGATTCCCGAAAAAGCAGAAAAATCAGATAAGCTGTTGCAAAATATAATCCTGTGTTTGTATTTATGCATTGAATTCCAGAGTTTCGAAATCGAATCTCATTCCCTATTTCTGACTATTTTGTAACTGTCGAAAAAAACATGTTGTTCATCGTAAGTTCCATTCAGTTAATCTCACTTCCGGATTTACCGATCCCGCTCTGCGGTTTCAAAACTCCGGAACCGAAATCCGGCTATGAGCGGAAATGCGTGTCATCAGGCATTCTTCACGCCGATTGAAAATAAACTTATCTTGTTCTTTGACTTAATCTTATCTTGTTTTTTCAAAAATATAATGTATTTTTACTTACTCAGTTCAACAAAAATTTTCACGTAGTCAACCATTCATTCACATGAATAACTATCGAATTGTACCCCGTCCGACAGCCAAAAAAGAAAAGATCATCAATTACAGAGAGGAATTTGAAAAGCTCGAAAAAGCGAATGCTCTTCTCAAAGAAAGGCTGGAAAGTGCAAAGATTAAGAATGACGAACTGACCGAAATGAATGCATGGCTGAAAAAAACCAAACATGTGTACAAAGAGAAATATGAGAATGAAACGGAACGTTACCTTGAATCCAGCCGCAAATTCAGCGAGCTGAAAAAAGAATTCGACACTTTCAAAAAAGAAAACAAATAAAACAATCCATTTCGAAAAAAAACCGCCCTGGCTTTAGCCCGGGCGTTTTTTTTGTCTGATGTTGTGTCCACCACAATCCAATCAGGTCTTCATCCAGTTTACTTTCTTGTCAACAGATCCCATTGGTCGTGATTGATGACCTGAAGGGTCTGAAGCTTTGCCTTGGTCAATGACGCATTGACTTTCTGAAGCTCATTGGCAAGGATTGAATCGCCATTCAGGCCGGCACCATCAATTTCCTTCTGAAGAGCCTTCACCCGATCCAACTGCGAATCTGTCGGACGGCCATAGGAAAACGCCACCGCAAAATACAAGGCACTGACTTTCTCTCTGATTTTTTCTTCCCCGGTAATGGCAGTCCCTTCAATAGAAGCCGCCAGGGTGGCATGCAGCGCATCGACTTTCTCGCCAAGTGCCTTGGCCGCTTTACCGAGATCCGCGTTGGATGCCATCCGTTTTGCCACCACAGCTGAAGAATCTTTCAGGGCTTTCATTTTGAAATCCAGAAAGGCCATATCCTCCTGCATTTTAAATATTTTCCAGGTCGTTTCCATTTGAATCTTTCTTTCTTCATTCGTGTATGGCGAGAGCGGATCATTTCTGAGGGTGAACACCTTTTCAAGTGTCTTGTCTGCACAATAAAGTTTCACCGTATAGGCTCCTTCACCGATGTATGGCCCGATAAATCCGCCGCCGTCCGCCTTCACACCGGCAACAACTCTTGGCGGTTTTTGACGAAAATCCCAGGTTACTTTATTGATTCCCTTTCGCTTTGTACCGGGCATTGACTTCAACAGTTTTCCTGACTGATCGAATATCTCCAGCTTCACATCACCTGAACTCAGTCTGTCTTTCATATAGTACACAATATTCAAGCCTTCTGTCGGGTTGGCGCCTGAATATCCTCCATTCGGAAAAGATCCTCCATAACTAACCGAACTCAGAAATTGTTCCCGTGTCGGTACAAAGCTTAAATCAGATTCCAAAAGACTGGCGCTTAATGCCCGAATCGGAGTCAGATCATCCAGAATAATGAGTCCGCGTCCATGGGTGGCAAGGAGCAGATCATTCGTCTTGGGCTGAATCGCGATATCGCGGATTGCGACATCGGGAATGTTTGCATTGTAGTTGACCCATTGTTTCCCTCCGTCTGCTGAAATGAACAAGCCCGATTCGGTGCCGGCAAACAAAAGTTCAGGAACCTGAATATCCTGTTTGATCCGGTGCGCATATCCTTTCAGATCGGGCGTGGCAATGGATGTCCAGGTCTTGCCCAGGTCGGTTGATTTATATATATACGTTTTCATGTCTCCCGCGTTGTGACCGTCAAAAGAAACGAATACCACATTCTTGTCATATCTGGAAGCATCTATGCTGCTTACCCAGGTACAGGATGGCAAACCCGCAATATTTTTTACGGTGTTGTTCCAGGTCTTGCCTCCATCGAGTGTGAGCTGCAAATTTCCATCATCGGTTCCCGCCCAGATGATTTTCTCATCAAGCGGTGATTCCGACACGGTAAAAACAGTGCAATGATTTTCGGCTCCCGAATTATCTACGGACAATCCTCCCGATTTCTCCTGAAGCTGCTTTTTGGGATCATTCGTTGTCAAATCGGGCGAAATCCGTTCCCAGGTATCCCCTTTGTTGTGGGTACAGTACAGATACTGTGCTCCGAAATAAAAAGTCTTTGGGTTGGTCGGACTGGCCACAATCGGGGTATTCCAGTTGCAGCGCAGTTTGGGTTCGCCCGCCAAAGGATAAGGTTTTATATCTTTGTACTCGTGGGTCTGTTTGTTGTAACGGGTAATTTCACCTCCCTGCGATTCGGCATAGACAATGTTTTTATCGGTCAGATCGGGTTGAACCCAAAAGCCGTCTCCTCCGCCACATCCCAGCCAGTCGCGGTTCTGAATTCCGTTGATGCTTTTGGAAGGCGCATACCAGGACCCGTTATCCTGCAAACCTGCGTACACATTATATGGCTCCTCCAGATCATAGGCTACATGATAGGCCATCGACACAGGAAGGTTGGCAAACATCGTCCAGCTGTTCCCCCTGTCGAGCGACTGGTATAATCCCCCATCGGTACCCAGGATGAGTTGATTGGAATTGGCCGGATTGATCCAGAGTGCATGATGATCGCTGTGCACCCATCCGCCTTCGAATGAAGCCTCTTTAAACGATTCTCCGCCATCGGTGCTTATGGAAAGTCCGAATCCGGGCCGGTACATGCGTTTGGAATCGGCCGGATCAACCATCATGACGCTGAAATAAAATGGTCTCCAGGTCACATTCATGGTAGCGCTCTTTTTCTGCCAGCTGGCCCCTCCGTCTGTAGTGGCATACAAATACGTGTTTTGAGATTCTGCAATGGCATACAGATTCTGGGGTTCGCTTGGAGATATGGCCAGACAGATTCTGCCCAGTTCCTGCCCATCAAATCCATTCTGTATTTTATTCCATGTTGCACCTCCGTCCAGGCTCTTAAAAAGTCCGCTTCCTTTTCCTCCTGAACTGAAAGACCAGGGAGTCCGCCGGAAACACCACATCGAGGCGTAAACCGTTTCTGGATTTTTAGGATCAACAATTACATCGGCGCAACCTGTCTTTTCGTCCACATAATAGATTTTCTTCCAGGTCTTCCCTCCGTCGATGGTTTTATACAGACCCCGGTGTTTGCTGTCGCTCCATAAAGCACCCGGAACGGAAACGTAAAGGATATCGGAATTCTGTGGATTGATGGCAATTTTTGAAATCCTTTCGCAACTGTCCAGCCCCACCAGCTTCCAGTTCGAACCGGCATCTGTGGATTTGTATAGTCCGCTTCCTTTTGAGACGCTGTTCCGCATATTGCATTCTCCGGTTCCAGCCCAGATTGTTTCCGGGTTTTTCTGATCAATCACCAGACAACCGATGGATTGATTGTATTTATCAAATATCGATTTGAAAACAACGCCCGCCGTGGTTGATTTCCAGATTCCACCGCCGGCAGTACCCACATACATGACCCGCGGGTTGCCGTTTATCGCATCAATGGCCGTAATTCTTCCGCTCATCAGTGCCGGGCCAATCTGCCTGGCTTCCAGGGCACCAAAAGTGCTCGAACTGAGTTTTACCTGTGCAAGGGCTGCCGTGGCGAATAAACCAATAAAAAGTGAGGAATAAATTTTCTGTTTCATGTGCATATAATTTGTTTCTAACGACAGCAGAACAAAGTCACCGGATGAACCGCGGGTTACAACCCTTTATTTGCCTCCGTCTTTTTTTACTTCTTTCTTGTCATCCGTTTTCGGAGCCTCTTTCACCTCTACTCTTGGAGGCATAACAAAAAGTCCATCATCAACCGGGCCATTCACTTCCACGGTATCCATATGTGTCTGGGTCACGAGCTGCCCGCCCTGCTTATCCTCCTCCGTGGTGGCCAAAGTGATGCCGTCGTATACTTTGTAATTGCTGAAGTAGGATTCCGCTTCAATCTCCTTATCCTGAAATTTCATTTTTGATGACTCTTTCAGGATCATGTAGCTGGTGGCATCAATAAAGAAGTAGGAAACGTCCTTGTTCTTCTTGGTGAGCATGATTTTGAATACATCCGTTCCTTCCATATCCTCTTTCCCCACAAACTCGATGATCTGACCCTTTTCCTTATAATTGGTAAGAGGGCCGATAAGAGCTTCGCCCACATCTTCCATTGCGGTTAATTCTTCCGGTCCCATCTTTTGGGCATTCTTATCGCCTTCCATAGGTTCTATTTTCCATCCGGATTTTGTTTTTGAATCATACGCCTGGCTGATCGTCAAACTCTGAAACGTCATGTCCTGGCGGATGGAGTTTTGGCGTTTGAAATAAACGGTGGTCGGCAAATCCATTCCCTGCACAGTAAATTTACCCGACATCTTGAGTGTCTTCACTGCATTGAGCTTTTCGCGTCCTCCAATCGCCTTTACGTGTTTTTCAACAATTTCTTCGGCAGTCTGGGCCTGGATTCCTTTCAGTGAAAGGAAGCATAAAGCGAGCAGAAAGAATTTTCTGGTTTTCATATTCCTGTTTTTAATTTTTTTGTTTGACCCCTCCGCCCGTGCAAGGCCAGAATGATACATTTTAGCGGATAAAAGTAGAAGAATTATTCCGAAAGCGACAACCTCCCGTCAGTTTATCTGACCGTTCAGCATGTCAAAAGAAAAAGCTTTTTGCCACCTGCTCTTCCGAACCATTAAAACTGACAAAAAAACCTTCACTGAGCTGGAAACAGCCGGTCATATACCTATAAACTGATTCTTCCGTGTCGCCCCCTGAATGGGAAGATAAAAACAACCGCAAAACAGATTAAGAATCAGGATAATTCCGCATCTTTGCGCTTCCTTTTACAATGCTTATTTACGGACAGACCATGGAGACAACACCTATCAAGTCAGCAAATTCAGATTCAATGGATCAGATCAAATCATACATCGACAAAAACCAACAACGCTTTCTAGACGAGCTTTTCGTCCTTTTACGCATTCCATCTGTCAGTGCCGACCCCAAACATGCAAAGGACATAATTCGTACGGCTGAAGCTGTTAAAGAAAGACTCATTGCCGCCGGGGCCGACCAGGTCGAGATTCTGCCAACAGGCGGGCATCCGATGGTCTATGGCGAAAAAATAATCGACCCCAAACTCCCGACCGTTCTTGTATACGGGCACTATGACGTGCAGCCCGCCGACCCTCTGGAGCTATGGACAAGCCCTCCTTTCGAACCTGTTATCAAAGACGGCAAAATTTACGCCCGGGGCTCCTGCGATGACAAAGGACAAATGTTCATGCATGTCAAAGCATTCGAGCTCATGATGCAGACAGGCACCATGGCCTGTAACGTCAAATTCATGATCGAAGGAGAAGAAGAAGTGGGTTCTTCC
This sequence comes from Bacteroidota bacterium, assembly GCA_003151415.1. Lineage (GTDB taxonomy): Bacteria > Bacteroidota > Bacteroidia > Palsa-965 > Palsa-965 > Palsa-965. Next base: position 8,979 of record PLXK01000214.1, on the reverse strand, counting down.
AACCTGGGTCCATTTATCCGCAAATACAAAGACAAACTGAAAGCGGATGTCATTCTTATTTCCGACACCTCCATTATTGCCAATGACGTTCCCTCGATAACAATTGGCCTGCGCGGACTTACCTATGTTGAGGTGGAAGTCACGGGTCCGAACGTTGACCTTCATTCTGGCGTTTACGGCGGGGCGGTAGCCAACCCGGTTAACGTGTTGTGCAAAATGATTGCTTCCATGCACGATGAAAACAATCACATTACCATTCCCGGTTTTTATGATCTGGTCAGGGAAGTCGGCAAAGAAGAACGTAGCGAAATGAACAAGGCCCCTTTTGATCTGGAGGTCTATAAAAAACAACTCAATATCGGTGATGTTCAGGGAGAAAGCGGATACAATACCCGCGAAAGAACTTCTATCCGGCCAACCCTTGATGTCAATGGAATCTGGGGAGGTTATACAGGAGAAGGCGCAAAAACAGTCCTTCCTTCAAAAGCCAACGCAAAAATATCCATGCGTCTTGTCCCTAATCAGGACAGCGATAAAATCACAGCTTTATTCCAGAAATATTTTGAAAGCATTGCTCCCAAATCGGTGAAAGTAAAGGTAATGCCTCACCATGGCGGCAACCCGGTTGTTGTGCCAACAGATACCATAGCTTACAAAGCGGCAAGCAAAGCCATGGAAGTCAGCTTTGGCAAAAAACCTTTACCTGCCCGCGAAGGTGGCAGCATCCCCATTGTTGCTCTTTTTGAAGAAGTTCTGGGCCTGAAATCCATACTCATGGGTTTTGGCCTGGATTCGGATGCCATCCACAGCCCTAACGAACATTTTGGCGTATTCAATTACCTCAAAGGGATTGAAACAATTCCCTTGTTCTACAAATATTTCGCAGAATACAGCAAGTAAATCAGCGAGGAACGTTAAGCCGGCTTCATTTTTTTAAAATGCAGGGGATTCATCCTCTGCATTTTCGTTACCCCGTTGCAAATTCTGTTGTTTTAGGGTGTTGTCATACGCTTTACCTAACTCAACGGGAATGTCTGCACTCCTTTCGAATGCAACTGGATCTCATTCAAATGACAATTGCAAAAACCAATTGAATCACGGTGGGCAAAAAGACTTACTTTTACTTATGGCTTTTCAAACAAAAAACACCTATGACCGGCAAAACAAACAAGCTGTGAAAAGCTGGCTGAATTCATTTTCTGCCCTTGCCTTTTTGTTTCTCTTTCTTTCTTATTGCCCGGTTGTACCCAATACAAAGATGTTCAGCTCAGCCAGATCGGCGGCGTTAAAATCATCAAAATCACCGACAAGGGCATTGAAATGGAATTGGGCATGAAGATTAACAATCCCAATACCTACAGTTTCTCTATTTTCCGTTCCACATTTGATATCAAGTTAGGTGGTGTAGATATGGGTACGGCCAGTCTTTCAAAAAAAGAGAAAGTTTCCGCTCACTCGGATGAGATCCACACCTTTCACATCACAACCACTTTCAACAAGCTTCTGGAAGGAGGCCTGGGCGGAATCTTTGCTCTTTTGGGCAAGAAGAATACTGAAATAGAAATAAAAGGCGATCTGAAAGTCGGGAAATTTTTAATCCGGAAAGCCATCCCGGTTGAACGAAAACAAAAAGTAAGTCTCGATAATGAAACAGGTACCGGCACTTTATTTGATCTGTTCAAATAAAATTTCTCTCAGGGCCGTCTGCATTTATTTAATTCTTTTTTGAAATGACCAAGTCCTCCTCTATCCATACAAATCTTCTTGCACAGGAAAGCAGCCCATACCTTCTGCAGCATGCGCACAACCCAGTGAACTGGCAGGCCTGGAACGATGCCGCCTGGGAAGAAGCCAGAAAATCAAACAAGCTTGTATTGATCAGCATCGGTTATAGCGCCTGTCACTGGTGTCACGTGATGGAACATGAAAGTTTCGAGAATGAAGATGTGGCCGCTCTGATGAACGACCATTTCATCTGCATCAAGGTTGACCGTGAGGAGCGCCCCGATGTGGATCAGGTGTATATGCTTGCCGTGCAGCTCATGAGCGGCCAGGGCGGCTGGCCTTTGAACTGTTTTGCCACCCCTGACGGAAGACCCGTTTACGGCGGAACATATTTCAGAAAAGAGCAATGGATGAAGGTACTCATCAATCTGACAGACATTTGGAAAAACGAGCCTCATAAGGTCATTGAATATGCGGAAGAGCTCACTTCGGGCATTCGGAAAGCCGAATTGATTGCCTTTAAAAATACGCACGAAGATCCGGATGCCGCTACTCTTGCCGATTCCTGGAACAACTGGAGCAAACGCCTGGACAATCTGGAAGGTGGACCTGACAAGGTTCTCAAATTCCCTTTGCCGAACAACTATCTTTTTTTGCTTCATCTGGGACAATCAGCTTTGCTAAACGCAGAAGCGTCGAAAGAATTAAATATTCACGTGCACCTCACGCTGAAGAAAATGGCACATGGTGGCATCTATGATCACCTTGCAGGAGGTTTTTCGAGATATTCCACAGATCGTTTCTGGAAGATTCCGCATTTCGAAAAGATGTTGTATGACAATGCGCAGTTGGTTTCTCTGTACTCAGAAGCATTCCGGGTGACGAAAGATCCGCTTTACAAGCAAGTTGTTTATGAAACCCTTGATTTTGTCGGCCATGATCTGCGCTCGCCGGAAGGTGTTTTTTATTCGGCACTAGATGCCGATTCGGAAGGGGAAGAAGGAAAATACTATGTATGGCAAAAGGAAGAATTGGAAAGACTCCTCGGCCAGGACTTTCCGGTCTTCGCTTCTTATTACAACATCAATGACACGGGTTTGTGGGAACATGGCAATTATATCCTGCTGAGAAAAGAAGAAAATTCAGAGATCGCTTCGCAATACGGCATCAAAGAAAATGTCCTGAGCCAAAAAATCCAGGTTTGGAAAGACACCTTAATCAAAGAGAGACAAAAAAGAATAGCTCCCGGGCTTGATGACAAATCGCTTTGCTCCTGGAATTCACTTATGATCAAGGGTTATACCGATGCTTTCCAGACATTCAACGAAGCCCGCTTTCTGGAAACCGCAGTCAATTGCGCCCATGCTCTTCTCCTTAAATTCCGCAGAACCGATGGAGGCCTGTTCCACAGTTGTAAAAACGGCAAGGCCACTATCAATGGCTTTCTGGAGGACTATTGCTTCTGCATCGAAGCCTGTATTGGCTTGTATGAAAATACGTTCACCGAATCCTGGCTGTCCGCCGCCGCCGAACTCTGCGAATATGTTCTGAAACAACNNCATTTACATCCGATCTCGATCCGGTGCTTATCGCCAGAAAATCTGAAATCTCAGACAACGTCATTCCTGCTTCCAATTCTTCCTTTGCCAAATGCCTTTTCCTTTTGGGACATTTTCTGGAGAAAGCCGATTACATCTCCCTTGCACAACAGATGCTCATGCACTTACAAACCGAAATTACTCAGTACGGGGCAGGGTATTCCAACTGGGGCATTCTGCAGTTGTGGTTCAACCGGCCTTTCTGCGAAGTGGCCATTGTTGGTAAAGATGTTGATGAAAAACACAAAATACTGCGTCAACTCTACCTGCCAAACCTGATCTTTACAGGCAGCAGGCAGGCATCGGAATTGCCCCTGCTAAAAAACAGGTACAAAGAAGGACAGACCATGATCTATGTATGCAGGAACAACTCCTGTCTTGCTCCGGTCACAGAAGTTTCTGAGGCACTTGAACTGTTGCACCGGGAATATGCGCATGAATAGCAAACGATTCTTTCTTTCTCTATTAACGTCTTCTGCACGGATTGGCAAACGAATTGTGCTTTTGGCGGCGATTTTCTTCTTCCTGCTTTCTCCGCAATACAAGGCTCAGGTTATTGACCAGAATCCTCCCGATTATTATGCCTTTGAACCCGTTTTCAAAAAAGAGTACATCATCAAAAACCACGTCAGATCGATCCGTGCCGCCCTGGTGTACAAACGCGACAACCAGGAAATCGAGGACAAAGGACTATCCAAATGCTGGGAATACGACAGTATAGGCCAGTTGAAGCGTTATTATTCAACGAGCGTCCATGGCTTCGTCAACAAAGAAATCGTGCATCCTGCCCGTCTGAAAAAAGGCAGAAGGATTTACGAGCCCTACATCACATTTGAGCCCGTCTACACGTACGACACCCTGTTCACGAATTACTTTTACAACAAGAACCATCAGATCATCATCAGACGCAACCGGGATGGCGATTATTACAATTCCGTATATTACGAATACGATGCAGCAGGGTACCTGACCAAACAGAGCGTTTTTAAAGAAACAAATGCCAGCGACAACCGCAACCAGTTCAAACTGGGTGTACAAAATTTATTGTCTGTGGAATCATTCCGGTATGAAAAACTATCTCCCAAACAGACCAAACGCAAACATCTCAATGATGAAGGCAAAGTGTATAAGGAAACCATACTCAATTACGACAGCCTGGGCCGCTTAAAAGAAGAAAACAGCAGTTTTACCGTGAGCTGGATGCGCTCTTCATTGAAACTGAAATACAACTATGCCGGCCAACTCATTCAGAAAATAAATACCTCCAACGAGAACGGCGACGAGACGAGCAAAAGCGAGTACTCGTATGTAGATGGCAACCTCGATGTGGAGCACCGCTATACCGGAGACATGCTGATGTATGATTATACGTTTATCTACGACCGGAAAAGCAAGGAGCTCAATTCCTATTTCATCAGGGAGTTTCTAAACAAAGCGATTGTTATCGGCAGGTATTCGTATGAATATTATTGAATCGATTCCAGGTGCGCCTGGGCCTATCCGAGCGGGAAGGATATAAATTCAGGTTTTCTTAACACCTTCCTGGTTTTCATTCCACTGAAAATAATTGTATTTTCACAGGATACATGCCCTTACAGATGCTCTGATCTTCAGAACAAAGTGCTTGATTTTTGAGCTAAAATACAACCCGATGAAATCCATTTTAGACATTTTACTCAAAATATACTTATATCCGCTTACTCAATCCGTCAGGCTAAAGCGGTATATACTTGACACTTATTTTACAGATCCTTCCCATCACCTCCATCAGTTAATACGGATTATCCAAACGGGAAGATACTCGAAGAATGACATAATCATTGACATTGGCGCCGCCGATGGTTCGGTTTCGGCCTTTTTTGCAAAACAATTTCCCGAACACTCCATATTTTCCTTCGAACCCAATCCTGACTGGCAGTCTTCGCTTGAAAAGAAAAGCAAACACAACCCACAAATACATATCCGGAATATTGCCTTAACAAGAATGCAGGGAGAGATGCCTTTTTACATTACCATCAATTCGGTTTCTTCATCGCTGAAAAAAATAAACAAGCCGCTTTTAGAGCTGCAAAAACATCCGCATCTCAAAATTTTAGGTCTGCAGAAGGAAGTCCTGGTCAAAACAAATACACTGGACAATGAATTCAGAGACTACGAAGGGGATGTTTTACTAATCAAGCTGGATACACAGGGGGCCGAATTGGATATACTGAGTGGAGGAAGCAAGACGCTCGCAAGAACGAGATATGTCCTGACAGAAATGCAAAACCACGGTTTCTATATTGATGCAGCGCCGTATTATGCGGTAGACAGTTATTTAAGGGAAAAAGGGTTTGTTCTTGTTGATCTGATTCCAAGCACCAGGCGAAACGGAATTTGGCTCCACGAGTTTGATGCCATATACCGCAATGCTTCACTGGTTCCGGAATAAGCTGTATATATTTCAATCCGCGTTTCCTTCAATCAAATCAGTATCCCAATTTCGTCCTGACACGTTTCAAAACAGCCTGGGCAATAGTCTTGGCCTTATCGGCTCCCACCTTCAGTTTTGCATCCAGCTGTGCCTTGTCGTTCATGTATCCGATATAGCTCTCGCGTTCGTTTTTGAAACGCTGAAGGATCAGTTCGTGCAAGGCATTTTTGGCATGTCCATAACCATAACCGCCTTTGAGGTAATTCGTTTTCATTTCGGCTATCTGCTCTTCGGAAGCGAGAAGCTTATACAAGGCGAATACATTGCATGTATCCGGGTTCTTGGGGGCCTCCAGGGGAGTGGCATCGGTAACAATACCCAGAATTACTTTTTTCAGCTCTTTTTCAGGCAGAAAGATATTGATGAAGTTGTTGTAGGATTTGCTCATCTTTTGCCCGTCCGTGCCAGGCACAATCATAACACGTTCATCAATGAGCGGTTCGGGTACCACAAATGTTTCGCCGCAAATGCTATTGAACGAACGGGCTATGTCACGGGTCATTTCCAGGTGCTGTAACTGGTCTTTCCCGACGGGAACATAATTGGCATCGTAAAGAATGATATCCGCAGCCATAAGCACGGGATAAGTAAAGAGTCCCGCATTGACATCACTCACGCGTCCCGACTTGTCCTTGAATGACGTGGCATTGGCAAGCATCGGATAAGGAGTAAAGCAATTGAGGTACCAGGTCAGCTCACAAACTTCCGTAACATCGCTCTGCCGGTAGAAAATATTTTTTTCGGTATCAAACCCCATAGCCAGCCAGGTAGCTGCAACAGCATATGTGCTTTCGCGTATTTTAACCGGATCCTTCACCGTTGTCAAGGTATGGAGATCGGCAATAAAAAAAAGCGAATCGTTTCCCGGTTTTTTAGAGAGCTGGATGGCCGGGAGAATGGCCCCCAGAAGATTACCCAGATGAGGAACATTTGTACTTTGGATACCGGTGAGAATTCTGGACATAGTCTTTTATTTATAAATTCAGGATAAAGATAGCAATCAGGGCGGACAGTTGAAAACCATCGGATTTGGCCCTTCACAAGGGGCAGAGGTGGATAAACAGGAAAGATTACTTGACGTACCAATCCACTTCCTGATCCCAGTTGGAGCGAATCATCATGGTTTGATTATAATAGATGACCCTTTCAGGCCGAATGTGCTGCAGATAATTCCCGGTTGTCCATTTGCCATTCCCGTCTGAATCATAAATCAGCCTTGCACGGTATTTGGCAGGAGGCAAATAGTCGAAATATATTTCCTCTCCGTCCTCGACGCGGTGCTCGCGGACAAGAAGATCCTTTTCATCCAGTAGCTGCAGCACGTATTTCTCTTTGGCTGCATGCAGATGCATTTTCAAAGTTCCATAATATCTGAGCTCCTGAGTTTTGAAATCAATCCGTATCGTATCGGTGGTAAAACCAAACATGTCCTTAAATGCTCCCGGAAGAATAAGCAAATGATACGAGCTATTCTCTTTTATGCTGCCCGAAGTGTCCGTCCATGTTTGAAATCTCTGTGCGCGTTGTTCTTCAGTTTGTTGAAATTTACCTCCGCTAAACAAATTTCTCTTCGCCGTGTCCTTGCGAAGAATCAGTTTGGCAAGCAGGTCGGGGTTGCTTTCCAAAACCGGGTTGCCAAATTCGAAACGCAGAGGACTGTTCAGATCCAAGAGCCGGTCTCTTCCCGCATTTATTTTCACGTAGAGTTTGGGTGTTTCTCCTTTGTTCAGGCTGATCATTTTTGCCCGGGTAATCAATTTGTAGCGCAGCGTGTCATAAATCCGGTCTTTATCGCTCACTTGCAGGATAAGAGAATCTGTTTTGGGGCTGGTGAACCAGAATATTGCCGTATCGCCGGTTGCATTTGTTTCTACAATCGCTTTTTGCACATCTCCGATTGAAAAATTGAGGGGCTTGAGCTTCAGCTTTTCAATCGGCTTGTTGAACACCAGAATAATTTTCCCATGTGCAGCCTGATAGGCCTTGATCAGTTTCTGTTTGTCGGCGTCTTCTTTAAAAAGAGAAAAATTCAATGTGTCTTTGCGATGCAGTTTCAGGAATTCAACAGTGAATCCCATCATTTCACCCGGATTGATTTTGTAATTGTTATTGGCGTCACGCAGGGCAAAGGTTTTGTATGTTCCCGGTTTTACATTGCTTATTTTGTAGAGTCCATTGTCGTCGGATTTTCCGAAATAGGAAGGCACCTCCTTATATGGAACGGAGTCTTGAAGATTTTTGTAAAGCATGACCAGGACTCCTTTTTCGGGTGTCAGTGTAAGTGCATTGCGAACCAGGCCCGACACCGAAAGCGAATCGACATAGCCGCCGGTCGAAAACACATACCTGAAATTGGGAATGGCGTTGCCTTCATGAATATCCTGAATGGCATTGCCCATATTAATCGTATAGGTTGTACTGTCTTTCAAGGGCTCCCTGAAATTAATCACCAAAGATTTGTTCCGCACCCTGATTTCCGGCAATTTTTCCATTGGCGGGGAGATGACAAGCTGATTATTCAAATCTTTCAGCTGGATGTATTCATCAAATTGAATTTCCACCGATTTTGAATGAAAGTGAGTGGCTGCACTGTCGGGAAAATATTTTCTGGCAAACGGCGGTTTCTTATCCGGAGGTCCTCCGGAAGGGGCAACGATCTGTGCACAGGAGGAAAACAGCAACAGGAAGAAAAGCCAGAAAACAAATGGCCGCGGAAGTTTACAGAAAGAAAAAAGGGAATGGCTTTGATTCAACTTGATATTTCTTAATTCTTTTCCAACGCTTTTTGAACAAACTTCAGTTAGCAATAGTCAGGCCAATTCTTCAACACCTGCTCATCACCAATGCCAGCTGTTCCAGGTAAATCCGATCTGTTTCATCGAAATCAGAAAGTTCGGTACTGTCAACATCCAGAACCATGGTCACTTCCTGATTCTGATCAAATACAGGAACAACGATTTCGGAACGCGACAAAGCACTGCATGAAACATGTCCCGGAAAAGCATCCACATCCTTGACAATAACAGTTTGTTTGAGCAGAAACGAATGTCCGCAAACTCCTTTCCCTTTGCGAAGACGGGTGCAGGCCACAGGGCCCTGAAAAGGACCCAATACAAGCTCTTCTCCCCTGGCGAAATAAACACCAACCCAAAAGAAACCCATGCCCTGTTTGATGGCAGCAAC
>PLXK01000127.1 GCA_003151415.1 Bacteroidota bacterium | reverse complement strand
CCAATCACACCGATTTGTTCAATCAGTTTTTCGCCGACCGTCACTCCGTTTCCTGCGAAAGGAAGAGCCTTGAGTTCGTCAATGGATTTGGGTGATTTTGCAATGGCAAGATCCAAGATGGTATTGGCAAATTTTCCGAAAGCTTCGTTCTGCGCAACGAAATCCGTTTCGCAATTCAGAACAATGAGAACGCCTTTTTTCCCATCAGCAGTAGTCTTTGCAAGAACGAGACCTTCTTTGGCATCGCGATCGCTGCGGTTTGCTGCTACTTTCTGACCCTTTTTGCGGAGTATATCCACCGCCTGTTCAAAATCTCCTTCTGATTCGGTGAGGGCTTTTTTACAATCCATCATGCCGGCCCCTGTCTGGAGTCTGAGTTTGTTTACGTCTGCTGCTGTAATGGTAGCCATTTTATTCGATGCTAAAAGATGATCAATTAGGATTTCACTGGAGGCCTTCTGGCTCCGCCCGGAGCGGGTCTGTTGCCGCCGGTAGATGGTCTTCCGCTTCCGCCAGTGGATGGTCTTCCACCGCCTGTTGAACCTGGACGACCGCTGCTGCCTGAACTAGGTCTGCGGGCGCCGCCTCCACCTGTGCTCTTCTTGCGTTTTCCGCTTCCGTCTTCTTCTTCGGAGACTACATAATTTTTGTCATCAGAAAATTCTTCGTCCTTGTCACCGGTAACATCGGCTTTGTCTTTGTCCAGTTTGCGTTCTTCAAGACCTTCCTGAACTGCTTTTGCAATAACACCGACAATCAGTGCAATTGAAGAAGAAGCGTCATCATTGGCAGGGATTGCATAATCAACCTGGTTTGGATCTGAATTGGTATCGACAATGGCAAAAGTAGGGATACCGAGTTTTTTTGCTTCAGCAACGGCAATGTGTTCATTGGCGATGTCGACAATGAATAAAGCTGCTGGCAGACGTGTCAGGTCAGCGATGGAACCTAAGTTCTTCTCGAGTTTATCGCGCTCGCGTGAAATCTGAAGACGCTCGCGTTTGGATATATTGCTGTATGTTCCGTCGGCGTTCATTTTATCGATGGTGGCCATTTTGCGTACAGCCTTACGGATGGTTGCAAAATTGGTCAGCATTCCGCCTGGCCAGCGTTCAGTTACGTAAGGCATATTGATTGCCTTTACTTGTTCTGCAACGATGTCTTTGGCTTGTTTTTTTGTGGCAACGAAAAGAATTTTCTTTCCTGCTCTTGCAATCTGCTTGAGAGCATTGGCTGTTTCTTCAATCTTGACAACAGTCTTGTTGAGGTCAATGATGTGAATACCGTTTTTCTCGGTGAAGATATAAGGAGCCATCGCTGGGTTCCATTTTCTCTTAAGGTGGCCGAAATGTGATCCGGCATCTAACAGCTCTTTGAAATTTGTTCTTGACATTACTTTTTCTTTAGTCGTTTGGTTATTTTAATTCTTTCTCTTTCGATTCCGGAATCCTCCTCCGAATCTCCCAGCGGAAAAATCCGGCGGTTTATATTTTGCGGTTCAATTCAGGCAAATCAATGCCCGCCCCGCGTTCATCGAAGCGTTTCCGCTCCAATTGCTTTTATCGTTTGCTGAACTGGAATTTCTTCCGTGCTTTTTTCTGACCGGGTTTCTTCCGTTCCACCATGCGTGGGTCACGTGTAACAAGGCCTTCCGCTCTGAGTTTGGTTTTGCATTCAGGATTGAGTTCAATCAGTGCACGTGAAATACCCAGACGAACAGCTTCTGCCTGTCCTGTGATACCACCACCTGCAACATTGATGTTCACGTCATACTGTCCGTGCAAATTGAGGATGGTGAAAGCCTGTGTCACTTTATACTGAAGGACACCGCCTCGGAAGTATTCCTTGAATTCTCTTCCGTTGACGGTGATTTCGCCTTTTCCGTTCTTGAGGTAGACACGTGCTACAGCCGTTTTTCTTCTACCAAGTGTGTTCGTGATTTCCATCCTTATTCTTTAATGGTGTTGAGTTTAATTGCTTTCGGTTGTTGAGCATTGTGCGGGTGCTCCTGTCCTGCATACACGAAAAGATTGGTATACAATGCATTGCCAAGTTTTGTCTTGGGCAGCATACGCTTTACAGCCAGCTCAATGATTCTTTCTGGTTTTGTAGCAAGAAGTTCCTTGGGTGTGGCAAAACGCTGTCCTCCTGGGTATCCTGTGTAATGGGTATACACCTTTTCAGCCATTTTCTTTCCGCTGAACTTCACTTTCTCAGCATTGATGATGATGATGTTATCACCACAGTCAACGTTTGGTGTGAAGCCGGGTTTGTGCTTTCCACGGATCAGGTAAGCTACCTTGGAGGCAAGTCTTCCTACGATCTCGTTTTCAGCATCAATGATCAGCCAGTCCTTTTTTACAGTNNAAAATAGACAATTCCCTCAAAATGGGAGGCGAAGATAAACAGTATTTTGAAGACCAACAAATTTTATCCACAATATATGTGTTGAAAACCTGGGCTCCAGGTGCCTTTGTTCCTAAAGCAACGCCAAAATCCCTTCGGAAGGTCATTGCAGGCGCAAAGATATCTTTATTGTGGGCTCTTTGACAATCCAGTCCTTAATATATAAAAGCGGGTCTTGAACCGGGCGAAGAGGCCCGACAAACTGTCAAATCCGGATTCCGATAACCAGCACATCATCAATCTGTTCGGTCAGGGATTTCCAGTTTTTGAAGGTCGCTCGCAGAATTTTTCCCTGCTCTTCCATGGCGGAAGGTTGAAGACCAAGTAACAATTCTCGGAACCGCTTGGTAGTGAACTTCTTGCCTGCATCC
>PLXK01000204.1:8575-13033 GCA_003151415.1 Bacteroidota bacterium | reverse complement strand
CAACGTCGCAAGGAAAAGTGACTCCATCCCGAGGAAAAGCAACAACGTCGCAAGGAAAAGTAACTCCATCCTGAGAAAAAATAACAGCGTGCAAAGGAAAAGTCACTCCATCTCAAAGAAAAGTAACGCCGTTCCATGGAAAAGCAACAACGTCCCAAGGAAAAGTCACTCCATCCCAAAGAAAAGTGACGACGTCTCAAGGAAACGTTACTCCATCTCAAGGAAAGGTCACTCCGTTCCGTGAAAAGGCAACAACGTTTCATGGAAAAGTCACTCCATCCCAAAGAAAAGTGACAATGTCTCAAGGAAACGTCTAACAGGCCAACTATGACCTTCTTTCTGAAAATTGAAGGAAGAATTTTATTCGAAAGGGTAAAGACCTAAATGAGTAAATCAGGATCTGTCAGAAAGATAAATTGAAATTGCGTCGCCATGATCGAAGCCGGAAGCGTGAAACTTCATACCGATTTTTTCAAGCACACGGATTGATCCGAGATTTTCTTTTGAGGCGCAAGCCATTATTTTTTTCAGCATCCTGTTTGTATGTCCGAATTCCAGCGAGGCTGCGGCAGCTTCAAAGCCATATCCTTTTCTCCAGTGCTTTCTGAAATAGCGATAGCCCAGATCATATTCACCCTTGTCTTCCAGAAATTTTATTCCGCACCAGCCGATACACGCACCGGTCTCTTTCAATTCAACAGCCCAGCGGCCCATGTTGTATTTTGCATATTGAGGAAGGATGATGGTTTGCAGAACTTCAGCGGCAGCAGCCACATCCTTGCAGGCCGGATCGGCCACATATTTAATCACTTCAGGATCGTCGTTCAGGTCGTAAATCAATTGCGCGTCTGACAAGGTGAATTCGCGTAACCGGAGGCGTTTCGTTTCGAGGATTATTTTCATTTGTAAATATCGTAGATAAATGATATTAATTTTTGGGTCAGGCTTTCGGCACCCGATTTTTCATCGGGGGACACGCCCAAATCCTACATATTCCTACGATACTGTCCTCCTACTTCAAACAAGGCCGCAGTGATTTGTCCAAGCGAACAATATTTGACCGCTTCCATCAAGCCATCGAAAATGTTTTCATTGCGAATAGCCATGATTTGAAGATCTCTCAGAATTTTTGCAGAAGTATCTTTATTGCCTTTCTGTAGTTCATTGATCATGGTGATCTGGTACTCCTTTTCCTTGGTTGTTGCCCGGATCACTTCCTGGGGAAGAACCGTCGGCGATCCTTTGGAAGAAAGGAAGGTATTCACCCCGATGATCGGATACAGCCCATTGTGCTTGAGTGTTTCGTAATACAGGCTTTCCTCCTGAATTTTTCCGCGCTGATACATCGTTTCCATGGCGCCAAGCACACCTCCGCGTTCGCTGATGCGTTCGAACTCGAGCAATACCGCTTCCTCAACAAGATCGGTCAGTTCTTCGATAATGAAAGAACCCTGCAGCGGATTTTCATTCTTCGCCAAGCCAAGCTCTCTGTTAATGATCAGCTGGATGGCCATGGCCCGCCGAACAGACTCTTCGGTTGGCGTGGTAATGGCTTCGTCGTAGGCATTGGTATGAAGCGAATTGCAGTTGTCATAAATGGCATACAAGGCCTGTAGTGTGGTCCGGATATCATTGAAATCGATCTCCTGGGCGTGAAGCGAACGGCCCGATGTCTGAATATGGTATTTCAGCATTTGCGAACGTTCGTTGGCCCCGTATTTCAGTTTCATGGCTTTGGCCCAGATCCTGCGGGCCACCCGGCCGATCACTGCGTATTCGGGGTCGATCCCGTTTGAGAAAAAGAAAGAAAGATTGGGTGCGAACTGATCGATGTGCATCCCGCGGCTCACATAATATTCTACAAAAGTAAATCCGTTGGAAAGCGTGAAGGCCAGCTGGCTGATCGGGTTGGCGCCTGCTTCGGCAATGTGGTAACCGCTGATAGAAACCGAATAAAAATTGCGGACGCTGTGGTCGTTGAAATACTGCTGCACATCGCCCATCAAACGCAATGCAAATTCGGTGGAGAAAATGCATGTATTCTGTGCCTGATCCTCTTTCAGAATATCGGCCTGCACGGTACCCCGGACAGCGGCGAGTGTCGCTTCCTTTATTTTTTTGTACACATCGGCAGGCAAAACCTGATCGCCGGTCACGCCCAGGAGCAGGAGCCCCAATCCGTCGTTTCCTTCGGGCAGCTCACCCTGGTATTGCGGGCGGGCCACACCTTTTTTCTTGTAAATATCTTCGATCTTCTTTTGAACCTCCGCTTCGAGCTTATGCTTTTTGATATGCATTTCGCATTGCTGATCGATGGCTGCATTCATAAAAAAAGCAGTGATCATCGCAGCCGGACCGTTGATGGTCATGCTCACGGATGTTTTCGGATCGCTGAGATTGAAACCTGAATACAGTTTTTTGGCATCATCCAGGCAGCAAATGGAAACGCCCGAATTGCCGATCTTGCCATAGATATCGGGTCTGTACTCCGGATCTCTGCCATACAGAGTAACACTGTCGAATGCGGTGGAAAGCCTGTGAGCAGGCATATTCAGAGACACGTAATGGAAACGGTGGTTGGTTCTTTCCGGTCCGCCTTCCCCGGCAAACATCCGGGTGGGATCTTCTCCTTCCCGTTTAAAGGGGAACACTCCGGCCGTATACGGAAATTCTCCGGGAACATTTTCCTGCAGACACCATTGCAAAATATCACCCCAGGCTTCATACCGGGGAGTTACCACTTTGGGAATCCGGGTATGAGAAAGGGATTCGTAATGTGTCTCGATTTTTATTTCTTTATCACGAACCTTGAAAACAAAGAATTCGTTTTTATAACTCTGTACTTTTTCTTTCCAGGAAGTGATGATCTTTTTGTTGCGTCCGTCGAGGTTGAGTTCCAGATTGGCATATGTTTCTTCCAGGCCCTTGATGAGCTTGTCTTTATCGGCCTGTTTGGATTCTCTGAGCGCCTCGATGGAAAGCTGTATGGAATAAAGCTGCTGGGCTGTGTGTTTTTGTTCAAGCACCCATTTGTCATAACTGCGGTTGTTCTCGGCAATTTCGGCCAGGTAACGGGTGCGCTGAGGAGGAATGATATAAATCTTTTCGCTCATCTCATCGCCGGCGGTTTTGGTGGAAGAGAGTTTTGCTCCTGTCTTTTCAACCACTTTATCCATCACCGCTTTGTAAAGCCGGTTCATTCCCGGATCATTGAATTGAGAAGCGATGGTACCAAAGACCGGCAGTTTCTCATCCGGAGTTTCCCAGAGCTGGTGGTTGCGTTTGTATTGCTTTTTCACATCCCGGATGGCGTCCAGAGCACCCCGCTTGTCAAACTTATTCAGCGCAATGACATCGGCAAAATCAAGCATGTCTATTTTCTCCAGTTGCGAAGCAGCTCCGTATTCAGGAGTCATCACGTAAAGTGATACCTGGCTGTGTTCAATAATTTCCGTATCGCTTTGACCGATACCCGATGTTTCCAGAATGACCAGATCGAAATTGGCGGCGCGCACAATGTTCACGGCCTCCTGCACATATTTGGACAAAGCCAGGTTACTCTGTCTTGTGGCCATGGATCGCATGTAGACACGTTCATTGCGGATGGAGTTCATCCGGATACGGTCTCCCAGCAGGGCACCGCCTGTTTTGCGTTTGGAAGGATCAACAGAAATGATGGCAATGGTTTTGTCTTCGAAATCGATCAGAAAGCGCCTGACCAGTTCATCGACCAGAGAGGATTTACCGGACCCGCCCGTTCCGGTGATTCCAAGAACCGGCGATTTGGATTTGGCAGCCATCTTGTGGACTTCTTCAAGCACAGCTTTGGATTCCTCGGGGAAATTTTCGGCAGCCGAAATCAGCCGGGCAATGGCTTTGTCGTTTTTGGTGCTGAAATGTTTCAGTTCCCCGTTCAGATTGCTGCCGGTGGCGAAGTCACATTTGCTGAGCATGTCATTGATCATGCCCTGCAAACCCATGGCCCTGCCATCGTCGGGGGAATAAATCCGTGAAATGCCGTACTTCTGCAGCTCTTCAATTTCCGAAGGCAGAATGGTTCCTCCGCCGCCGCCGAAAATGCGAATGTGTGAACAATCCTTTTCCTTGAGCAAATCAAACATGTACTTGAAGAACTCCATATGTCCGCCCTGGTACGAGGTAATGGCAATGGCATTGGCATCTTCCTGGATGGCACAGTCCACAATCTCCAGCACACTCCGGTCGTGCCCTAGGTGAATCACCTCTGCCCCGCTGCTTTGGATGATTCGCCGCATGACATTGATCGCCGCATCGTGTCCGTCGAACAAAGAAGCGGCTGTAACAATGCGGATTTTATGTTTGGAACTGTATACTGTGGGTTTGGTTGCGATGGCGGTCATTATCGGGATGTTCTTGAAATATGGGAAAAACCTTTTAAGCTTGTAAAGTTAGGGCTATACCGGCAATTCTGCAAATGAT
>PLXK01000204.1:0-8548 GCA_003151415.1 Bacteroidota bacterium | reverse complement strand
CAAGTCATACCCGATTCCAATTTTGAAAAGTGGAAAGACGTCGTTTACAATTTCCCTGTCGGCTGGCAAACATCCGGTATTGTTACCCGTCTGAGCCCGGGCTATTCGGGCAATTACTCCATGAAAATACAATCGAATCCGGCGGGAACCCAGGCCGGCTCCTTTGGTTACGGATCGTTCAGCGGATCTAAACTCATTGGCGGAATTCCTTTTACATCCAGACCCGATTCTTTTGCCGGCTACTTTGCTTACCACATTGCTGCGGGCGATACGGCCTCTGTTTACCTTGTGCTGAAAAAAAGCGGCAACGTGATTGGTTCGGATACCCTTTTGATCTGGGGAACAAATACCGGGTTTTATTCCCGCAAAAAAGCCAGAATCAACTACCGAAGCGCAGGTACACCCGACAGCCTGATGCTGATCGTGACCGCTACAAATATCAGGCATGTCAACCCTTCCAGTTATTTGCTGGCTGACAATCTTGGTTTTGTTCCAACTTCCATTTCGCTGCCAAACGGAGATTTTGAATCCTGGTACAGCCGGTCCTATCTCGACCCGATTGGATGGACGAGCGAAAACAGCCTGGGGCTCACCACCGGAGAATACCCGGTAACAGACACCAGCAATCATTTCGGAGGAAGGCTGGGAGCTAAACTGAAAAATATCAACCAGGGCAGCTATTATCAGTTGGGGTATCTCTATATCGGAAAACAGGGCAGCAAGGGAATCCTTCCCGGAATTTCCGTAAACCAGGTGGATACTTTTTTCACCGGTTACTACAAATTCTTTCCCAAAAACAATGACACCTGCACGTTTGCCGTCTCCATGTTCCGCCACGACAGTCTTGTGGGTTCCGGGCAGTTTTATTCAAAAGACACCGTTTCTTCCTGGACACCTTTTGTTGTTCCGATCACCTACATCCCTTCCTTTACCGGCACACCCGACAGCGCAGCCATTCAGATTGCGGCTTACAAGCTCGGTTCGAAAACCTCCCCCCGGGGCAATTCCATCCTGATGGTCGACGATGTGAGTTTCAATACATTCAGCACAGCCATTTCCGAGCTCTCTGAAACGGCTCTCCGATTCAGTATTGCCCCCAACCCTTTCAGCGATTATACCCTCGCGCAGTTTGAAATGCCCGTGAGCGAAACTGTGCAAATCAAACTGTATGATTTTGCGGGCAGGGAAATGAAATCTTATCCCGCAACGCTGCTCCCCGCAGGAAAACAATCCCTTCGCATTTCTTCTGAAGGACTGGCTCCGGGCATGTATCTCCTCGTTCTCAATGGCGGGACTATTTTCAAGACTCAAAAACTGGTTGTCGTTCGCTAGGCGAATCTTCCATTTAGTAAAGGGCTGAAGCCCTGCACAAATCGGAGGCCTGTCTTTATACCCGGCATGAATGCCGGGCAACTTTTCATTCCAGATTCTAATAAATGCCCAAACGCCGGTTTCATTGTCTCAGAAATATCCTCCTATAAAGATCACGGGGCAACGCTGATTAAATTATTTCCTCTTTGCTTTAGTTACCTGTTTTGGATGAAACAATCAATTTCAGTTGCCCCGGTATTCATGCCGGGGGTAATGGGTTATGACATCATTGCGAAGGGCTTCAGCCCTTTAGCCCTTTCAGGCAAAGCTTAAAGATTCGTCTATATAATTCTTTAACTTTACACTCAACGCTAATTTTTCTATGTTCGGATCAGGCCTGATCGTCTTTGCTGTTGCCGTGTATCTTCTTTCCTTTTTTGCCTATAAAAAAGAAAACACAAAACTTGCGCTGATTCTTGTCGTTTTCGGCGGACTCTTGCTTCGCATGGCTACAGCTTCCGACCCCTACCTGCACAATTGGGATGAACGTTATCATGCCTTGGTTGCCAAACATCTGGCCAATCACTTTCTCCTGCCCACTTTATACGACCATCCGGTTCTGCGAAACAATTACCAAAGCTGGACAACCAGCCATATCTGGGTGCATAAACAACCCCTCCCCCTCTGGGCGATGGCGCTTGGTATCAAAGTTTTTGGCACCAATGAAATTGCAATCCGCATACCCTCCGTTATCCTTTCCACGCTGGCCATCTATCTCACTTATCTCATTTGCCTGACTCTTTTCAAATCTCAGAGAATGGCCTTGTGCGCGGCTTTTCTGCACTCCATCAATGGACTCATTATTGAAATAACCGGCGGCCGGGTGGCAACGGATCATGTCGATTTGTTCTTTTTGTTTTTTGTGGAACTGGGCGTTTTCTTTTCTGTCCGGTACATGTCAAAGAGAAGTCTTGTCAGCTGCCTGTTCATTGGAACAAGTATGGGACTGGCCATTCTCTGCAAATGGATGCCCGCCCTCATTATTCTGCCCGTCTGGACGGTTCTTGGTTTTGACCGGACAAAATTCAAAGAATACATGATCCACACTCTTGTTATTGTGTTGTCGTGTGTTTGCATTTTTCTTCCCTGGCAATTGTATATCCATGCTCATTTTCCGCAGGAATCAAAATGGGAAGCAGGCTTTAACTTGAAACACCTTACGGAAGTACTCGACGGACAAACAGGCGGGCCCCTCTATTATTTGGAAAAAGCCATGAGCACGGCACATGAATTTATCCTGCTGATTCTGGCCTGGCTTTTTTACCGTTTGCTTCTCGTTAAACCCGACAGGAGAATACTTGCGCTTATGGTTTGGATCATTTTGCCGGTGTTGTTTTTCTCCATGGCCAAAACAAAAATGCAGGCCTACACGCTTTTTATTTTTCCGGCTGTTTTTATTGTGGTGGCCTTTTTTCTGGATGCACTTGCCCGATACAAATCAGACAATAAAGTCAAAACCGGCCTCGTCTGGTTTGTCGTTTTCGCAGGATTTGTGTTGCCGGTAAGATATGCCATCGAAAGAATAAAACCGTTTGAACCCAGAGAAAAAGACAAAACTGCAATGACAATTGAAAAAAAGGAGCTGAACAAAAAGAACCTGTCGGCCAACACCATTCTTTTCAACGATTCGAACAGCATCGAAACCATGTTTTATACCCATTTCACTTCCTATCCTCAAAAACCCAATGAGACCGAACGGGATACAATCCAAAAACAAGGTTGTGAATACCGGGTTCTTCCGGATAACCGGGCCCGTTGAATTGATGCTGTATCTTTTCAACAGACAAAAGTTTAAAATAAATAAATCATTCTTTTCATTGAGATTAAAAAACCGGAACTTTGTCCCGGGGAATTCTTCCAAGGAAGCCTCTGTACAATCAGGGTATCCGGCAATTCGCCATTTTTCGCTTTTTCAATTAGCTTTTCAGACATGACAAGAGAAACCTCAGTCCAGACAGAAATCATCCGCTGCGGATGGTGTGCAGGCAATGATATCTATATCGATTATCATGATAAAGAATGGGGCGTTCCGCTCCATGACGACCGGGCTTTGTTTGAAATGCTGATACTTGAAGGAGCACAGGCAGGACTGAGCTGGATTACCATTCTCAAACGCAGGGACGCCTACCGGAAATGTTTTGACAATTTCAATGCCTCGAAAATCGTAAAATACACGGAAGAGAAAATTCAGGAACTGATGCAAAACGAGGGGATCATCCGCAATGAATTGAAGATACGATCGGCAGTGACGAATGCGAAAGCTTTTTTAACAACCCAGAAGGAGTTTGGAACCTTTGACAATTACATCTGGCAGTTCAGCGATTACAAGACCATTGTCAACGACTACAGCGATCTGCGGGAAGTTCCTGCCACCACTCCCGAATCTGACCGGATGAGCAAGGATCTTCAAAAAAGAGGGTTCAAATTTACAGGATCAACTATCTGCCATGCCTATATGCAGGCTGTCGGCATGGTGGACGACCACATTCAGCTTTGCTGGAAACGCAAACAACCCGAACACTTGCTTCTTGATCTTTAACCGGCATCTGTCCGGATCATTCCGCATCCTCAGTCATTCCTGTTTGAGCCGTTCCTGAAACTCTCCCAATCCGGGGCGCGAAACATTTTCTCCAGCTCAGCCCGTTCTCCTGCGGTAAATCCGTTCCGGGTCATCACAAACCAATACGCCTGCTTGTTCATGTAACTGAAATGAATCAGCCCGGCCATGTATTTCCGGATGATCCAAAGATTGAAAGTGGAAAACAAACAAAGTGTAAATGCAATGGTCAGCAGGGCTGCTTTCTTTTTCCATTGTGTACGGAATGCCAGATATGCCGCATTCAAAAGCGCTGCCAGAGGAATGGCAAGAACTGCAAAACTCTGAATCAATGCCCGGTTGCCAAAACTTCCTCCGTAGCTCCAATCCCACCAGCAGGAGAGCATGTATATATTCAGACTATTAAAGAGAAGAACGGGCCAGAACAATTCCCTGTTTTTCAAATAGAGTGTAATCATTCCCAGAAAGGCAAGAACCATGACAGGTACATACGGAATCAATCCTTTTCGGTAACTGAGCAGAAAGTTGACCACCTGCGGGTCCCTGAAATAAAAATGCTCGTCGCCATATCCATAAAAAAGAAAATGTCCGGTGTGCAATTTCCAGTATATCAGCTGGGGGCTTATAGTCAGAAGAAACAATGTTGCGGCAAGCAAAACGGTTGTTCTTTTCGACCACAGGAACATCCTCCAGGACCTGAAGCTCTCGCGGCTGTGCACTCCAAGGAAAAGCGGAATGATCAGTACAATCATATCCGTAGGCCGGATCAGTGCTATCATTCCGGCAGAAAAGGCGGACAAAAACAAATACCGGGCTTTTCTTTCTTTGTAGAGTTTGAGCGTGGCAAAGAGGAACAGACAAAACATGCTGAAGGCAAAGGAGTGGCTCATCAAACCGCAGGAAATTGTATAATAAAAAAGGTTTGTGGCAAAAAACACAGCAAACACCGTAAGCATACTGATTACGGGCTGAAAGAAAAAGAGAAGTGTTTTGTAGAGAAAATACAAACCCATAAAAACGTAGACAACCGCACCAAGGCAGACACACCAGACATACGGTTCGGAATACCCGTCAGGCGCATAGTCGGACAGATTGGCTATGGCGTGGGCTGCGAAAAAAAAAGGAGCTTCCATCACAGCCACACCCATGGTGTATCGCGGAACCTGACCTCCGTTATCTGCAGTTGCCAGCCAATATTTGTTTTGAAAGTGGAAATAACTGTCGTGATGGATGAAGGTGGAAGTGAGATAGGAATAGTATTGCTCGGCATCCATGACAAGCGGCGTTTTCCAGACTTTCCAATGGTTGTAGTCATCGAATTTCAGGAGAACGAAGAATACACTGATTGCAAGGAAAAGATGCCAGGGGCTCAATTTAGCGGCCAGGTTCCTCATCTTTATGCCCAATGTTTCCATAACTGAATATCCTGTGTTCCGGCGAATGCGAAGACAAATAACGGCGCAAAACTCCAATACCCAATACGTCAACACCTCAACCCTCCTGCGCCTGAAGAAGGCTACGGCATTATTACCTGAACTCAGACCTTTTGAAAGACTTCCAATTTACCCTGCAACTCTTCCCATTTCAGCATTTCGGTTTCCAGTTGCTTTTTCATGCTTTCGTAACGGGCAAACATTTGTTTGTCGGCCACAACAACGGTGTATTGTTCGGGATCGAGCAGCTTTTCGTCAAAGGCATTGATTTCCTTTTCAAGGCGGGCAATTTCCTGTTCTGATTTGGTAACCGCATTTTGAACCGTGCGCAGCTCTTTTTCCTTTTGCTTTTGCTCCTCGTGATTGACTTTGTTCTCGGAAGCAGGCAGCGGAGCTGAAGCCACCTTCTGCTGTTTCGCTTTTTGTTCGAGTTCTTTGAACGATTCTATCTTACGTGCACTGAGGTAGTCATTGACATCGCCGATATGCGGTTTGATGTTGCCGCCCCTGAATTCAAAGACTTTGGTTGTCAACCCCTGCAGAAAATCCCGGTCGTGCGACACGACAATGAGTGTGCCGTCGTATTTCATCAGTGCGTTCTTGAGCACCTCTTTGGATTTCATGTCCAGGTGGTTGGTGGGCTCATCCAATACCAGCAAACTATAGGGCTGAAGAAGCAGTTTGCACATGGCAAGTCTGCCTTTTTCCCCGCCCGAAAGCACTTTCACTTTTTTGTCCACATCGTCGCCGCTGAAAAGGAAAGAGCCCAAAAGCGATCTCACATTTTTGCGCGCATCGCCCACGGCCACCTCATCAATGGTCTGGAAGACGGTTGCTTCGCCGTCAAGTGTTTCGGCCTGGTTCTGGGCATAATATCCGATGTTGACATTGTGTCCCAGTTTGAGCATTCCCTCGAAGGGTTCATCCCCGACGATGAGTTTGCTCATGGTGGATTTGCCTTCTCCGTTTTTGCCCACAAACGCAATTCTGTCTTCCCGCTCGATCATGTAATCGATGTTGCTGAAAATGACTTTGCCGTCATAGGCCTTTTTCAGCCGTTCGGCTTCCACCACTACTTTTCCGGCGCGCGGAGCAGGAGGGAAATTAAAACGAATGGCCGCGTTGTCTTCTCCGTCAACCTCTATGACCTCTATCTTGTCCAGTTTTTTGATGAGCGACTGGGCAAAGGAAGCCTTGCTGGCCTTGGCCCTGTATTTATCAATGAGCGCTTCCGTTTTTTCAATGAATTTCTGCTGGTTTTTGTGCGCAGAAGCTTGTTGTTCCCGGCGTTCTTTGCGAAGCAGGAGATATCTGGAATAATTGGCTTTGTAATCGAAAAGCTGACCCAGGGAAATCTCCAGGGTGCGGGTGGTAATGTTGTCCAAAAAAGCCTTGTCATGCGAAACCATAACCACTGCGCCGTAATAATTCTTGAGCATGTCTTCCAGCCACTGAATTGATTCAATGTCCAGGTGGTTGGTGGGTTCATCCAGCAGCAACACATTGGGTTTTTGCAGCAGCAGTTTAGCCAGTTCAATACGCATTCTCCATCCACCGCTGAACTCGTCGGTCATGCGGTTCAAATCCTTGCGCTCAAATCCGAGTCCGAAAAGGGTTTGTTCGATCTCAGAGTCCATCGAATAGGCGCCCAAAAGATTCATGCGTTCGTTGGCGTCGTTCAGGTCATTGATGAGCTTCATATACCCATCCGACTCGTAATCGGTGCGTGTTTCCAGCTGAATGCCGATGTCTGCAAGTTTGCGTTCGAGTTGTTTGATCTCGGCAAAGGCCGTAGCCGTTTCATCGAAAACGGTTTTTCCGAGGTTATGCACCATATCCTGGGGAAGATACCCCAGGGTACAGTCGGCTGGCCGCGATACCTCGCCACTGTCGGCCTTCATTTCTCCCGAGAGAATTTTAAGCAAAGTGGATTTCCCTGCGCCGTTCTTCCCTGCAAGGCCAATACGGTCCTTTTGGTTGATCAGGAAGGAGATCTCTTCATAGAGATAACTTCCGCTGAAACTTACCGATACATTACTGACTGATATCATGATGAATTTTGAAAGGCGCAAATTTAGTCAAACTTAAGGCTCGGAGTTAATTATTGTTAAAGCATTTCACGAAAAACGTGTCTTTTGCTATATTTACATCACTTAATAGAATATTCTCTGATCACCTAACCCTAAAAAACAAAGACCATGATCCTAGTTTCTGCATGTTTTCACCTAATCGGGCTCTTCACCCTTGAGCTTATCGCCCTGACAGGTGCTTTGTTCCTGTTTGTTTACCTCAAAACACGGACTACGGTTCTGAGCAAATGGTTCTCTTTCAGCGCTGCGGCCATTCTTGGACTGGTTGTGCTGATCATGGCCGGCACATTTATCGGAGCCATCTGCATGCACTGCGCGCACAGGGGTCATGAAGAAAATGAAGGCAGAGAGCGCGGAGAACAGCGCATGATGATGTTTCATCATGAATTTGGCGGTGGCATGGACATGGAAAGACACCACCGGGGAATGATGCAAATGGAAGGCGAATGCCGCGAAGGCGGGAAATGTGAAGAAATGGAAGGCTGCGAAGGCATGAAAGGACACGAAGAAATGAAGGGCTGCGACATGAAAGGATGCGAAGGCATGAACATGAAAGATTGCGAAAAGGCCTGCTGCAAAGACAAAAAAGGCGGGCATTGCGATATGGACAGCAAAACGGTAATCATCAAAAAAGACACATTTATCGGAAAGAAACCCGCTAAGAAGTAGTATCCCCGCATCCCCAAGACACCCTGGAGTGATTTGCATAAGGCAGATCCGCTTCAGGGTTTTTATTTACGTCCCGTTTTCCTGATGCATTTTTATATATTTTTACTCAGGAAACCGTTTCAAAAATCAAATGACAGCCCGCAACAAATATCTCCTCGCCTTGCTCCTTGTTGTCTTGCTGGGACTTGCAACCTGGTTCCTCAACAAAGTACTCGTTTACCTGATGCTTGCCCTCGTGCTTTCCCTCATCGGCGGTCCGATAAACAGGTTCCTGAAAAAACTTTCCTGGCGCACATACAAAATGCCGGCCGGAATCAGCGCCTTGCTTTCCCTGCTTTTTATTTACTCGCTCATCGCCGGGCTTGTCGCCATTTTCATACCGCTTGCCCTTCAGGAATCCCGGATTCTGGCTAACACCCACAGTTCAT
>PLXK01000201.1 GCA_003151415.1 Bacteroidota bacterium | reverse complement strand
GTCTTGATTCTCTATACCATTATATTCAATCCTTGGTCAAATGAAGCATAACTAAAAAAGTGAAATATTGTTCTCGAATAAAATTTGTCTATATAGCCATTGAAATCAACGTTCTCTCCGTACTGATTTTTAAATATATTCCTAATGTTTACTATGTCACATACAAATATCACTTTGTCAAATAGAAACTTGTTTGTTCCTTTATTGTTTTCTTGATCAAAATGAGCAGCGAAAATATTAAATAATCTGAAGATGTGAGCTGGATCTATTCTGTCGAGGTCATCGATTATTAAAATATTTTGTTTCGTATTTTCAGAAGCGGGAAGCGAAATTCGAAGCAAAATATTGTTAATTAATTGCGTATATATGTCCAGTTCATAAATGCTTCCTTGGGTACTTTCAATGTCGGAGAAATATTCTTCAATGGTTTTTCTTTCGCTTTTTTTGCTCACATCGCACTGGTCTAGAAGCTCATCTTTTAAAACGTTCAATTCTTTAAATGCCTCAAAATAATTTTTACCAACAAGTGGAATGAAGAGCAGTAATGGAGCTAATATTTTGTGAATATTCTTCCCGACGTAACCTTTCATTGAATTCAGAAAGTCTAGAGAATAAGAAGGCGGTTTTCACTGCATCATTTCCGCATTTGGTTTGAGCCATTTTTTGAATTTCAGACATGAGAAGGATTTCTTTTTTCACTCCTTCAATTGCTTTGATAGATATGCCCAATGTTGGATCTTTCTTAAATATGTTGTCATTAACAGCACATTTTACAACCTTTTTGAATTTTTTGAAATAATTCGCGGGTGTTTCTCCATTGAGGTTGTTACCTAGATATGTTTTGAATTGTTGAACCATATTTTCGTTTAGTTCATTGCTAGGTAGTACTTCCTTGCCAACAAATTTGAAGAAGTGCTTTGAAGACGCTTCGACAAGTCTTTTATCCTTATTCATGTAATTCTGAATAAACGTTTTGAAATATTCAATAAAGTCGACCTTTCTCCTGTGCTGCGGAATCATATCATTATCCCCGGCATTCAATTCCAGTTCCTTTTTGGCCCTGAGGCTTTCAGCTATGCGAATTGTTTCTTTGTTTGTTTCTCTGTCAAGAGCCGTTTTTACAGGGGTTAAATACAACTCAATAAACAGCCTGTATCGCTTCTCTTCGATTTTATAGTCAAGAAAGAGGCTTTCTATGCCAGAATTGCCTTTCCTCGCTCTAAGAGCAACTTTACCGCCTTTTGCGAGCATCCTTACTGAACGGTTTTTGGTTGGGCCTGAATTTTCATTTGTTTTCATAGTCATTGGTGTTAAGATGAATTGTTTTGTGAAGAAATTCATTAAAACTCGGGTGACCAATTGGTGACAAAGTTTGGATAAAGAAGAGAAACTAAGAGCAAAGAAGACAGGCGAGCGGTGGGTTGAAAATCAATCCCTGTTTGACTTTGGAAGGATTTTGTTTGCCTTTGCTTTCTCTTTGAAATGGAGCGGAATTCCCGTACGGGCTACTTGCTTAGGTCATCATGCTTTCAGCATGATGGCTTTTTTGTTTTCGCCCGTCCGTGAATCGCTCGCCCTGCATGCCGGCTCAATGCTAAAAATGCCCACCGGGCATTTTCTTAACGCATTGCCCTCCTCGTACGGGCTACTGATCTGAAAACGAGCCTCTTAAATCTAATTATTTAGGAGGCTTTTGCTTTTGGGGTGGTGGAAGAAGTGCGGATTGTTTCCCCCGAGGGTTCCCCCGGATTTGTGGGATGTATCTTTTCACAAGTTCAGGGTTATGGTTGTGAATTCAATTTAAGACCAGAGAATATGAAGAGATACTGTTTGTTCCTTACGATGTTGCTTCTCGTTGTTCAGGGAAGGGCCGTTGTCAATAGAGGTGAATTGTGTAAAACCCAAGACATAAATTCGGTTGGCGGTTCAAAGACCTCTGATTTTTATTTGGATGTCTTTGACCTCAGGTATGGATTGTGGAAAACTGATTTTTGTAAGACAAATCAGAGCTTAAGTGCCATTGGATACAAACAGATTAAAGATCAAATGAATTTGATTGGTTTGTCATTCAATACCCGCATGGCAGTCGGATGCAGGATAGCTTTTGATATCCATCTCGACTATGATCAATTTTTGCCGCAACAATATATTCCAATGGATGGTGATGAATGGTGGTGGGCTGTTTATGATATGGAGAAAGATGAGGTTGCCATAGACTCTTCCACAGAAAGGGAAACGGCGACCAAAAGCGGGGAGGAGTCGCGCCTGGAAGCAGAGAAGGCTGCTCGGACATACATCTTAAGCAGAGCTTGATGAGTAAGAAAAAGACCTTTCTTTACAGGGATTTCCAATTGCAATTTTACGTTTTCTCTATCCGCTCTTCCCTCAATCCAATCACCCACCCAGTCGTTCACTCAATCAAACCCACCATCCGCTCATTGGGATTTTTTCGCAGGATTAAATTGCATATCTTGGGTAGGTACAAGTTGAAACAGGTTCTTGCCCGGCAATCAGGGCTGAACGTGGATTTAAACGGTTTATCATGAAACGACTTTATGTTTTTCTGGTTTTATTATGCTGCACAGCCAATCTGGCCTTTGCCCAGTGGAATAAATTGCCCAAACAAATTTATTATCCCGACTACGGGCCTTTTCCTTCGGGAGGAGGGTCTAATTTTGTGTTCCGGTTTCCGGATATCTTGTTTCCAGTAGGCGATGGGCATATTTTTATTTCGGCTTATGAAAACAACGGATCGGTTTCGGCCAATCAACAGTCAACCTGGCTGTATGAAACCCACGATGATTTTTTAACGCACCACCCGATTGCAAATAAAATTGATTTTCTTTTTTCCCTGTATGCAAAAAACGATTCCTGCTTTATTTGGTTCAACAGCCCAACCGGCAACCCCGCTTTTGCGGGTTATTATTCAAGGGCCTATCAGCATACCGCTTCCGATTTCCTCCACATTGATAGCCTGAGTTATTGCAGTCCGTTTGGCCCGCCCTACACGTATACCTCTCCTTCCACGGCTCTCACCGACAGGTTTGTTTATTCCCTGTTTCAAGGTGGGTCTGGTTTTGACGATACCCTTCGGTTTGAAACCTATTCGTTGCCCGGCCATGGCCTAATTTCCTGCACCAAACTCTACAAGTACATGCAAGGCGATGTGAAGTTCGTTAACGACAGCATTGGCTATATCAACAGTGCCTATAAAAGCCAGCCCGCTAAAAAGGTGCTTTTGAAAACAAGCAATTACGGACAGTCCTGGTCTGAAATGTATGTGGATTCGGTAAATACCTTGACCGATTTTTCCTGTCCCGCCGGCGACACATTGTACATCCTGTTGAGCACAGGCAATCTGATAAAAAGTGCGAATGGGGGTGCTGCCTGGTCGGCTTTGCCTCCAAACACTTCGCCTGCAAAATGTTTTTCTTTTTACACTGGATATGAGGGCTATGTGGGCGGTGGCAAGGGCTTTTTAAACAAGACAACGGATGGGGGCCAAACATGGACCAATCAGGCCAGCGGTTCTGTTCAGCCGATCGTATCCATTTATACATTTGCCAACCATGTTACCTATTTTAAAGACAGCATTTCAGACCTGTATAAAAACACGGCTTTCAAACTGTTTGTAAAAAACTACAGTCGGGCTGATGAAGTTAATGTTTATCCCAATCCGGCCAACGATGGATTTTTTACCATCGACAATTTAAAAAAAGGAAGCACTATCATTCAAGTGTATGATGTGTTAGGGGAAAATGTCCGGACAGAACTTAGCCATACTGATAAAACCCGCATAGACCTCTCGTCCCAACCCAAAGGCATCTATTTTTACCGGGTTATTTCTGAAAATAAAGTCATTGGCTCCGGGAAGCTGATGGTAGACTAGTTCAGTTTGTTTGTGCGGTTTCTGAAAGCGAAGCCCCCCATCCAGTACTCCACTCAGAAATACCACCCTCCCGCTAAGCCAGACACCGCTTTTACTAAACCTGCTGCTAAATGAAGAGGAAGGTTCTTATCTTTCAGCCAACCATTTAAACGTGCGATATGAATAGATTAGTACTCATATTTTTAGGGCTGCACTTATCCCTTGCTGGTTATGGGCAAACGCAAGTGTACGTGAAACCTTTGCCTCCCGATCCGAGCGCCTGGCAGGTCGATAATTTCAACCAGCCCGGTCAGCCCGGTTGCGGAGCCTATGCACCGTATTGCTGGTCAAACCGATACCGGCTTCAGGGCGATACCGTTATTGGTACCAAAGCCTATAAAAAAATACGCGAAACGAACGACTTCAACTATTACTACAATGGAGTGAATGGTTACTTTACGGGCGATTCTCTTTATCACAATTATCTCTGCGCAGTGCGGGAGGATACCCTGGCCAAAACCGTGTTTCTTTACCTGCCCGGCAAACAGACAGATACCTTGCTGTATACCTATAACCTGAGTGTGGGCGACACTTTTCCGGCCTCCTATCTTTGCCCCCGGAGTGTGCGTTCGGCTTATGTTGTACGGAAAATAGACACCATTATGATCGGATCCGGACATTACCGCCGGTTCCTGTTTTCAACTGCAAGCGGTCCCTCTCCATTGCCGTCGCTGATTCAGGGTGTTGGAAGTTCGCAGGGGTTTTTAGTGCCTTTTTATAGTTTTTTTGAAGCCGGTCCCTGGCTGGAATGTTTTAACAGAAATCAGGTACCCGATCCATTTATAGCACCCGTGTTTCCGAATGAATGTTCTTCTTCATTCTCCACCGGAATCAGCGATGAGCAAATACCGCTCTTCAAACTGGCTCCCAATCCCTCCTCTGATGGAATGTTTTATCTGCGCTCTGCCGGAAATCATACGCTGACCTTGGAAGTCTATACGGTGCTGGGAAAAAAGATCTTTGTTTCGCAATCCATAGAAAACAGTCCGGAGATTAATTTATCCACCCAGGCCAAAGGCATCTATTTCTACCGGCTTGTTTCTGAAAACAAAATCATCGGCAACGGAAAACTTGTGATTCAGTAGAAAAGGTTTCTCACCACAATTTGTCCAACTGCCGATTACTTTGTAATTTTGTTCTTGCATTGTTAATTTGTGGAATGAAAAAAGTATCCTGTTGACGATATTCAAGCATGTTTAGCCGCGTTAAAAAAACGGCAAGAAAGAAAACAAACAGAAAACCAGCACATGTGCTGGTTTTCTGCATTTTAAATGGTTTATGAAAATACATTTTAAAGAATGAAAGTATTTTTCGCAGTTTGAAGAGTAAAAAGAGATAGACAGGAACCTGATCGTGGCGCCTTTTGCGGGGCTGAAAGCAGATTGAACCTGGAGTGAGGAATGGGAAGCCAATGGATATGAAAAAAACATTTGTGGTGATTACCGGGATGCACAGAAGCGGCACATCCATGTTTACCAGCTATTTGCAAAAATGCGGACTCTATCTGGGCGAATCGCTTTTGCCTGGCGATACCGGCAATACCCGCGGGCATTTTGAGGACAGCGGTGTCATGCATTTTCATGAAGAGATTCTGAACCGCACCGGACATCGGTATATTATGCAGGAAATGACCCCGCCTGCATTTGATATCCGGGAACAAGAGCCGGCCAGGATTTCCGATCTCGTTCATAAACTCGATGGTGGTGATGTTTTCGGTTTTAAAGAACCCCGAACGTCCTTGTTCCTCGATTTGTGGAACCGCTCCGTGCCGGCAGAATACGACAAGACATTTATTTTCCTCTTTCGCAAACCCGGTCAGGTGGTGGATTCGCTGCTTCGACGCGGCACCGACCCGGAAGTGACCGCCCAGCCGCTGACCGGTTACAAATGCTGGTATGCATACAACAGCGAGCTGCTTCGATTTTACAGCAAAAACAAATCGCGCTGTATTTTTGTTTCGATCGATAGCTTTATTCAGCAGCCCCAGAAAGGCCTCGACAGGATCAATAAGAAATTCGGCATTCATCTGTCGGGTCCTTCGCTGGAAAGCGTTTTTGAAAAAAAGGATTTTAAACACAGCAGCGAAACCACGCGTAAACTGCGCAAAAGTCAGGGCGATGTCTTTGTTTATTTCAAATGCTGGCAATTGTACCGCAGGCTGCAGCGGCTTAACCTGAGCTGAGATTTTAGGATTCCATCTTCCGAACACAGGTCATCGTCATCTTTCAGGCAAAAAAATAAATCCATGAAAAAAGCCCCGGTCTTCAGGATCGGGGCTTTTTTATTCTGTCAATAAGACTTTATACCAATGGGCATCCAAGATATAAACTAAACGGGCCTTGAAAATTCAGATTGCCCTCGCCAGCGCTTTGATCGTGCTGCAGGGCGCCTTCATTTCGAGAGCAACACGATTTTTCCATTGGCATTGTCTCTGCCTGCTTTAACGGTATACAGATATACGCCCGCCGGCAAATTGCCTCTGTTTATATGAAAACCATCTGCTGCAGGGTTATGAAGCATTTCGTTTCGCACTTCCCTGCCCGTGATGTCGTAGAGATGAAACTCCGCTTCGGTAACGGGGTTCATGTTGCGGAGCAGGAGTGTGGCGCTTTCATCAAATGGATTCGGGTAAACAAAGGCCTTCATGGGTTCCAGATGATTCGGAAGCGGGGCCGGAGGCTGCACGGCAGTAACCAGCGGGTCATTTCCAAGGATATGTGCCAGATTGATGGTGTCATCGCCATTCTGATAATCAAGCCACATAAAGGAATCGAACAACATCTCATCGGTGGTGCTGGGACCCGCTTTGACAAATTTTGGAGGGTTGTTCGGATTCAACGGATTGTTCGTGGTGTTGTCATACACATGTTTCCCGTAAAAAGTATATCCCGGAGGCACTTTCACCAAAAAAGGGAAATTGTAAAACCCCTGGAACTCAAAATCCCATTTGTTGATGCGGATGAGCGGGATGGTGTCTTTTGTGATGAAATTGTAGGCGCAGTCCATCGAACTGACATTTATTTTATGGGCGTGCGGAAAGGCCGAAAAAACAGACCAGGCGCTCGTATTCCATCCCACGCTCGGATAGCTCGCCGATGCGTTGGTCACCTGATTGGCGGGAAGCAGCATGGTCCAGTTTTGCAGAAGTGTCTGGCTGTGCATTTCGCGAATGCCGGTTGTTCCGGGGGGATAAAAATAAATGCGGATCTGGGTGCTGTCCTGCAGTCCTTGCGTGCCTTGAGGGTAATGGATCTGAAGAATGATTTTTGAGCCGGCTTTCAGTCGGATACCTGTTCGGAGTGAAGGACCGTTTGGAAAGATGGTCGGTCCGCCACCGGGAGCATATACGCCCATGTTGTATCCGGGCTCCATATAACTGGTGCCCGATAAGTCGTTTGCCACAGTTCCGGTGGAATCGATATTGGTTACAACGTGATGCACAATGGGAATGTTGCCAGGAACCACTTCGTAGGCGCGAATGATGCGGTCGTTTGTCAGTCCCGACGGCAAGGCAAAGATGTCGTATGCATCGGTCGTGGCTGTGGCATTGCTGGCAAAGGTGGGGATGCGCAAAATGAGATCGGGAACACCGTTGAGCTGGTACTGACTGGAATAATGCGGTGCAGGAGGAGCCAGTGTGGTGTCCCCTTTTTGTGAACCGCTGTTTATCCAGGAGAGGATGGCTGCTTTTTCGTTTGCTGTGATGAGTCTCTCGTTCAGGTAACGGTGATAGGTGGTATCGGGTGGCCAGGGCGGCATTCGGCCCGACAAAAGATCGGTTTTGATGGTTTTGGACAGAAACGATGTTTCCGAAAAATTCATCATCGAGGGAGGGTGCTGGTTTTCGTGGTGACAGGAAGTGCAGCGTTTGTAAAATATCGGAGCCACGTCTTTGTAAGTAAGCTGGGCAAAAGCGCTTGAGGAAAGAAGCAGACAGAAAACAGGGATCAGGAAGACCGGCAGGTTTTTTTTCATGTTCTTGTTTTTATGTTTTCGCAGAGAAAAGGAATATTCAATTTTTATTTGTTTCGGGCTGCAAGCTTTTTTGAGGCTTGCCTATACGAACGGAGAAACAGTATATATGATATTTAACTGAACCAAATCTATTCTTTCAAAATGAGTACCGCAAGCGGAGAGCAGAGTAAATGTCTTCCTGTTTTTGGAGTAAAATCAGACGGTATGTTTTAAAATGGTTTTTTTTGTCAAACGGATCGACTGGCCCGATCTTCAGTTGTTGAGTTCGGGCATGTATGCCGTGCATATTGTTTCAGCCGATGGTTCAACCATTAACAGCCTGCAAAAAATACTTGTCGCCAGATAAAAGGATCAGGCGTTTTCTGGATCATTCTGCTGGCTCAAAGGAGCTTGTTTTGATGCCTGATATACTTCTCAAAAGCCCGGTAATGGTTACCGGGCTTTTTTGCGGTGCGCAGCTTCTCAAATTCGTTGGCCAATTCCTGGCTTTTTGACAGCTCGACAGCCCGTTTAAATTCTCTGGACAAAACATCGGCCGGGCTGTATTTTTTGCATGTTTTAAAGAGTATTCAGTTCATCGGCCGTTTGCCACAAGGGCAAAATCCGGTCTTCTTATTTCTGTCTCTGCAAATCCATGATTTTGTTGTAAACGGTGTGCACATCCGGAATCATTTCCAGCATGGGCGCCTGATTCACTCCAGGCCAGGCTGCTCCCTGAAACATCGAATACCTGGGGTTGACAGCGCCGAGCACAATGGTTCCGCTTCCGTCACTTTTTTGATTGAGTGTGACATCCGACAAGGTCCGGATGTTTAAGGAGGTGATGCTTCTGCTGAAAATTCCGCTTTTGATGATGATTCGCTCGCCGGTGATTCCATAAACGGTGGTGGCGCGTTTTTGGGAATCGATGAAGAAGCGCCCGATGGTGATGTAAAGACCCACAAAAACAAATGGAATCCCAAAAAGAATCATGAACAGCGGAGCACCTGAACTCACCACGCCGGTTTCCCAAAACACGCTGAATCCGCCCCAAAGCAGGCTGAAGGGAATCAGAAAGATGTCCGAATTCCGGAAGACTACTCCCTTCTTCGGTTTGTCTGTCCAGAGCAGTTTTTCACCGGAATTTAAGACGGGTCTTAATTCATTGTCAATCTCAGGATCAATCATAGGCGGTTTGAGTTTGGGCAGCGGGCAGGAATAGATGCAGCTGAATAA
The DNA here is from genome assembly GCA_003151415.1 of Bacteroidota bacterium. GTDB lineage: Bacteria > Bacteroidota > Bacteroidia > Palsa-965 > Palsa-965 > Palsa-965. Next base: position 5,768 of record PLXK01000201.1, on the reverse strand, counting down.
AAGTAGAATAAATCGAAGGCCAAACCAAATTTTAAATTGCATTAAGAAAAAATTCATTCCTTGCACGAAGGCACTAATCCCTCTACAGCCATTCAATCATTGAAGTCAAAAAACGTGAGAATTGCGTAGAATTTAGTATATTGGATGTTATTAACTTCTCTGACTTCACCTTACTAAATTCATCAGCATGAAAACGAAGTTTCTTTTTCTATTCTTTGGTTGTTCATATCTACTGAATGCACAAGTGGTTTTTACACCTAAAAGTTATCCTGTTGGTGCAACCACCGAATCTATCGCCTGTGCAGATTTCAATGGTGACGGAAAGCTTGATTTGGTGGTTTCGGCTTATAATAGCCCCAATATCTACATGCTGCTTGGTGATGGTTTTGGAGGTTTCGGCACCGCGGTGATTGCTGACACAGCGTATTCAAGATGTATGGTGAGTGCAGATTTTAATAAAGATGGAAAAGCCGATCTGGTGACAATAGAATATGGTACAGCCGGCAAAGTGCATGTTCTTTTTGGCGATGGAGCAGGAGGTTTTTCCAGTGTTAAGACCATCGTTGTCGGTAGTTTTCCTTTTTCAATTTGTACAGCCGATTTTAACGGCGACGGAAATCTTGATTTGGCAACTGCCAATGCAGGATCAGCCAATATTTCGGTTTTGTTGGGAGACGGATCCGGGAATTTCAGTACGCATAATGATTTTCATGTCGGATCAGGCCCGGTTGCCATCAGCAGCGGCGATTTTAATGGCGACGGCAAAGTGGATCTCGCTGTAGCAAACGACAATAGTGGCGGGCCCGATAGCGTTTGGGTTTTGCTCGGAAATGGTACCGGTGTGTTTGGAACAGCTCTTCCTTATTTAGCCGGTTCAGGGCCCTACTCAGTATGCAGCAAAGATTTTAACGCTGACGGGTTTGCGGATCTGGCAGTTGCAAATACAAATACCAACGATGTCTCCGTCTTTTTGAGCAAAGGGGCAAGTGGTACTTTTTACACGGCAATTAACTATCCGGCAGGAAATGAGCCTTTTTCTGTTGTCAGTGAGGATTTTAATCTGGATGGAAGACCAGATTTAGCCATAGCTGATCGGGGAAATGCAGTATCCATTTTGCTGGGCACCGGAACAGGTACTTTTGGAACAGCCACAAGTTTTGTGGATTGGGGAGGGCCATGGACAATTATCAGTGCCGATTTTAATTCTGATGGTAGACCTGATTTGGCTACAGCTGATCAAAGTATCAATAATGCTGTCGTCCTTTTAAACTTTGAATGCACTGCCTTCTTTACACTGCTGCCCAATCCTTCAAATCCGGCTAATTATATCCTGACGAATTATGCTGCTGGCAGGGGTGGCATTCATTATGACTGGAACTGGGGCGATGGATCTGTTCACGATACTACGGCTACACCTTCGCATACATATGCCGGGCCAGGCCTCATGAATATTTGTTTAACTATACAAGACAGTGGTGGCTGTACATCCATGCAATGCGATACATTAACCGTTTTCCGGCTTCCTTCCTGGGCTCAAGGAACACATACAACAGTGGATGTCGTAAAACCAGGCACATTAACCGGAATAAAAGAATTGCCGACAGCTGCGGCAGTGAAAATATTTCCAAACCCGGGCAATGGATTGTTTTCTGTTCAGGCGGATATAAGTTCTTCTTCCACTCTGGAGATCTTCAATACCCTTGGAGCCAGAATTTATCAGGAAAAGATGATAAACAGTAAAACGGATGTCGACCTGAGCACGCAATCCAAAGGCATGTATTTCTACCGGATCGTTTCTGAAAATAAAATTGTGGGGCAAGGAAAGGTTTTGATTCAGTAAGCTTTTCTTCACATTCCGGCCTTTGATCTTATTCAAGTGCTTATTTTTGAATGTATGAAAACCATTGAATTTCTTCTTAAAATTCTGGCCTGGCTGGCCATTGTCATTTCTCTCTTGCTGGTGGGTGTAATAATTGCCGGTATTCTCTATCTGAGCATACCCGGTAGGCTGGGTGCGGGACTTGCCATTGGAGTGATTGTGCTCGACCTTGTTTTTGGTATTGTATACGCTACACGAATCTGGAACCGCGAAGGCACCTTGAATTTTATCGGAAGAATCCGTGCCACTCCCGGGCTGGACAATTATGACCAGAACAATTCCAAATCGGGCAATGCGAAATGGAGAGGATAGAGATTCGGATTTGATAAAACCGAAATCTACTTAAACCTTGGCCACAGCCCAGATATTAAACCGGATCACCAATTTCTTTTGCTGTATGAGCGTGCGCCAGTCGATAAACAGCAACACAAAAACCAGAAGCAGACCCAAGGCGAATCCGGTAATCGATTTCCATGAAATGAAGCCTTCCACCAGACTCTCGGTGTTTTCTGTTGCGTATTTGCCAATCAACACGGCTACCGTATCGCTGATCACCTTGCCAATGGTAAATGCCGGGATGATAAACAAAGGCTTCATCTTGGCCATTCCGCTTGCCAGGAACAAAGGCGTGGTTGGCAAAGGCATGAGCGAGTAGGCGAGTATGGTGAGCTGACTTTTCCAACCTTTTTGTTTGAGCCTGGCACCCAGGAACTGGATGTCTTCATTGGTACCGGGTCTGAAAATCCGGTCGGACAATTTGGGAATATACAAAGTGAGTAAATACCTTCCCAGAATCGATCCCGAAACACCCGTAGCGATGACAATCCCGATATTCAGGTGAAATTTGATCTGCAAAAAGATCATCACTGTAAATGCCGGAGGCAAGGGAAGAGGTACAATATCAACCAGCATGGCTCCAACAAACACCCAAAAATAACTCCAGCCCATATGCAATGATCAAAGATTTTCTGTAGGGCCAAGTTACGGGAATCTGGCTTTGCTTTTGCTCTAATTGACGGATGTCATGAAAATGATCGGAAAATATGATTTTTGAAATGCCCGCGAGCGTCCAATTTCAATTCATTCTCTTTTTCTTTTACTTTTATACGAATGAATAAAAACAAACGGAATTCAACCAAAATTAATATGCGCGCTAAACTGCCGTTTCTGATAAGCACCCTGCTTGTGGCTCTTACATCCCTGCACGCACAGACGGCCAAACCGATCAGGCAAATGGCGTTTGCGGATTCTGCACGTCTTGTAGCGATTTTCAAAGACATTCATCAAAATCCTGAACTGGCTTTTATGGAAGTGCGTACCTCGGCCATTGTGGCAAAGGAACTCAAAGCACTGGGCTTTGAGGTGATTACCGGTATAGCGAAAACAGGTGTGATTGGCATTTTGAAAAATGGAGCAGGTCCGGTTGTGATGTACCGTGCCGATATGGATTGCAATGCAGTGAAAGAAATAACCGGTCTGGCCTATGCAAGCACGAAAACAATGACAAAAGACGATGGCACCGAAGTCCCCGTCATGCATGCCTGCGGTCATGATGCACACATCACCTGGATGCTGGGCGTGGCTAAAATCATGGCTGCGATGAAAACTCAATGGAAAGGAACACTGGTATTTGTGGCTCAGCCCGCAGAAGAACTGGGACTGGGGGCAAAAGCCATGATCAGCGACAGCATGTACAAAAAAGGTGTGCCGGTACCCGATTACCTGATCGGTTTGCACACCACTCCAATTCCCGTAGGTTCGGTGGACAATGGAACCGGCGATCGTCTGGCCGGATGCGACCAGCTGGATGTGACCTTTTACGGGGTAGGAGGGCACGGCTCGGCTCCTGAATTCACCAAAGACCCGATCGTGATGGGCTCGAACGCGGTCATGCAATATCAGACCATCATCAGCCGGAATATTGCCGCACAAGATGCTGCGGTACTTACGGTAGGCTCTTTTCAATCGGGAAACTCCAACAATGTGATTCCCACCTCAGCCGTTTTGAAACTGAATCTGCGCTGGTTCAACGAAAAAACCAGAACCATCTTGCTGGATGGAATTAAAAACATCAATGAAGGTATAGCCATAGCCAACAATTTGCCCAAAGACATGTATCCGAAAATAGTGTACAAAGCCAAAACCGATCCGGTGGTCAACAACGAAGCCATGGTCAATAAGGTCAATGCCTCTTTGACAAAAGTCCTGGATCCTAAAAACATCATCCGGAACAATCCAGCCATAATGGGTTCTGAAGATTTTCATTACCTGGTGTTGAGCAACAAAACCGCGGTGTATGATTTTATATGGGTGGGTATTGCCAGGCCCGAAGTGTATGCCCAGGCAAAAAAAGAAGGAAAAAGATTCCCGTTCTATAACCACAACGGCAATTACCTGGTTGATTTATCGGCCATTCCGCTGGGAACAGAAATAGGAGCAACGGCTTTGATGGAGATGTTTCATTGAGTTTTTTTACCTGCGTTTCTCCATTTCATTTTGAATAAAAAATGAGCACATGATCAAAAGAAGCTTCCTCCTCATCATTTTTCCCGTTCTGTTTTTTGCTTCCTGTTCAAACTATTACATTCCCCTGGAAAGTTTCAAAACCCAACTGGCAGGAATCGATTCTTCCAAAATGAAAGATGTGGCCGTGAAAGGACCCGGATTTACCACGTTACATTACAAAGCCAATCCGATTGCGGTCATTTATTGCATTGATCAACACAACAAACCTTTTCAAATGGTGAATAGTCCGTCGGTTGAGGCGAAAATAACCTATGGTTATAAGCACGAAAGGGCTGTTTTTTATTTTGATAAAATTTATCTCAGCCATAACCTGATGGTGGGCGGACAATCGCGTTTTCTGGAAACCCTGAACAAAAGCATTTTGCTGGACAGCATTACAAAAATTGAAGTGCAGGACAAGCACAAAAAATTTGATTACGTGAATAAATAAATTATCCGCTTTCTCCCTCTTTGTTTTTCATACCCTCTGCAAAAAAACGGCTGCTCCTTTCGGAACAGCCGTTTAAACTCAGCCCCAGCCCCTGGGCGCAGCCGACGATCTCTGAGTGGCATCGCCGGTAGCTGAGCGGAATCGAAGCTACAGTACAGTAGTACTCACAACCTGGCTCACCGGACCAAGACCTTTCAATCCAAAGGTTGTTTGCCGGAAGTGATATGTTGTTGCGCTTGTCAGACCGGTCTGAACGAACTTGCTTTTTCTCACTTCAGTCAGAAACTTCCAGTTGGCTTCCACGGATGGGTCGCCGGTGGTGAATTCCCATTTGTAGGTCCCCGATTTTTCGGTCGGACAACTCAGTGTGACTTCACCTTTGCCGCTGGCCACAACTTGGAGAATACGTGGTTTAGGTGGGCTTGCCTTTTTTACGGATAGCCCGGCGCTTTCGATAATCGAAACGGCATTGTCGGGGTCGGCATTGGCAATTGTTTCCACATAATTTGCCAGAGCCCTTAATGCCAGTTCGAGCACTTTAAGCATTGCATGCATTTGTGCAGACGATCCTTTGGCGCGGGTTTGGGCGGTCTGGTAGGCCGTTTCCAGGTTAGTGGCATCGGTTGAGATTCCGGACAATGCGGGCGCCGGTGTAGGGAAGTGGACATTTCCTGTCATGGCAATGACCACTGTCCGGGCGAATTGAACTTTTTGAGCTGTTGTCATCTTGTTCAGAAGCAACGCCACTTTTCTTTTACTTACTTTTTTAGTCATTTTTTTTGTTTTTAACCGCTGTGTTACCTCAATGGGTTGAAAAGCAGCAGTTTTGGTTAATACTTATGCGTTCATTTCTCCGGATTCATCAGGGATGAACCGGAACAAGCCCTTTTACCCATGATTGACGCTTTGGATGCAATCACGATCGCTTCTGAT
>PLXK01000190.1 GCA_003151415.1 Bacteroidota bacterium | reverse complement strand
TTTTGGATCTTTTTTTTTGTTTCCATATCACTCAATAATAAGGTACGAAGATAAGGATTTTTGAAAAGAAGAATCCATCTCTTTCAACGGCTCAGAAAACGGGGCAGAAATAAAAATCAGTAGCTTTGCATGACCAATGAGGAATTTTCTGCTCACCCTGTTTATTTGTGGCGCCATATCCGTTCAGGCCCAATTCAACCTGAACGATACCTGCATTGCCGTGCCGCTTTTGCAATTTTCTTACGCAGGCCAGTTGCCCGGTGGAGACATGGCCAAACGATTCGGATTTAATTCGAATATCGGGCTGAATTATACATACAAGACACACACGAACTGGCTTTTCGGTGTAGACTTTACCTATCTCTTCGGAAACGAGATCAGAGAATACGGTCTTCTGGACAGCATTTCAACCCATTATGAGCACTCCGTCATCAATGTGAATGGCGAGTTTGCCGATGTCAGACTTTGGGAAAGAGGCTTTTCCTCCACAGCCTGGGTTGGAAAGTTGTGGCCCGTTTTCGGCTCGAACCCCAATTCAGGAATTGTTACCAACTTCGGACTTGGATTTCTGGAACATCATATCAAGATAGAAGATATCGGGAATCAATCGCCTCAGCTTGTTGGGGATTTAAAAAAGGGATATGACAGGCTCACCAACGGACCCTCCGTATCGGAATATGTCGGTTACATGTATATGAGCAATAACCGCCTTTTGAACTTTTTTGTGGGAATAGAATGCTCCCAGGCGTTTACCAAGGACCGGAGAATATGGGATTACGAAATGATGAAGCCGGATGACGCCCAGCGCATTGATCTTCTGTATGGAATGCGTGCGGGATGGATTTTGCCGCTTTACAAACGAATGCCCAAAGCCTACTATTACTACTGATCATTTGCACCTGCTCTGAACATTATTCCCCAGATTCTCCCGATGCGCCTACTTTATACCCTGAGTGTTTATCTGTATCTTTTCTCCATACGTGTTGCTTCTCTGCACAATGCCAAGGCAAAAAAATGGCTCCGCGGAAGAGAAGACCTTTTCTCCCGGATCAGCCGGGACTGTAAAAACGAGACAACAATAACCTGGTTTCATTGTGCTTCATTGGGGGAGTTTGAGCAGGGCCGGCCTCTCATTGAAGAAATGAAAAAAAGAGACCCCGCCTGCAGAATACTGCTCACATTTTACTCTCCATCCGGGTATGAAATCCGGAAAGATTACGACAAGGTGGATTTTGTCTATTACCTGCCTTTGGATACTCCGGGTAATGCCGTGCGTTTTCTGGATATTGTCAAGCCTGCCTCCGTCTATATTGTTAAATACGAGTTCTGGTATAATTTATTGTCTGAAATCGGACGGCGGAAAATCCCTGCCTATTTGGTTTCAGGCATTTTCAGGAGGGAACAGCATTTTTTCAAATGGTATGGATCCTGGTTTTTGAAACAATTGAACTGCTTTACACGGTTTTATGTTCAGGATGAGGCCTCGCTCAAATTGCTCAGGGGAGCGGGTTATGAGAACGCTGTTTTAAGCGGCGATACCCGGTTCGATCGTGTCGCTTCCATTGCTGCGGAATCTAAAGACCTGCCCCTTGTCAAAGCGTTTAAACAGGACAAGAAACTGATGATTGCAGGGAGTGCCTGGGAAAAAGATGAGGCTTTGATTGAAACACTGTCATTGAAAAAGATGGGATATAAACTGCTTTTGGCTCCCCATGAAATTGGTCAGGATGAAATAAAAGCCACTGTTGCCCGGTTTGAGCAAAAGCACAAAGTGATTTGTTACTCGGAGGCAAATTTGACAAATGTTATGGAAGCGGATGTGCTTATTGTCGACAATGTTGGGATGTTGTCTTCGCTTTACCGATATGGCACCCTTGCCTTCATTGGCGGAGGATTCGGAGATGGCATTCACAATATTCTGGAAGCCTCTGTCTGGGGCTTGCCGGTGATCTTCGGCCCCAACTACCGTAAGTTTTCTGAAGCCCACGAACTTATTGATCTGGGAGCGGCCTTTTGCATCCGGAATGAAGATGAATTGGGAACGGTTTTTTCGAAGCTAAACGATCCGCTTCTATGCCGCGGAGCGGGAGAAGTTGCGAGAAATTATGTGCAGCAGAAAAGCGGTGCAACGAACAGAATTCTTCTCGATGTGGAGTCTGCTGAAAAGACCCCAACCCTGCCTGCATGAATTCCTTTCTGAAGGAATTTGCGGTAGTCAGATAAGCAATCCCAACAAAATCAAGGTGCCGGGAATCTTGAGGTTATGAAGCTCTATTTCTGACTTGTTGATATCAAATTTGAGCACATCATCTTCCAGCGTGACAAAGCTCAGGGAAGCTCCTTTCCTGGCCAGACCTTCCCTTTCTCCGACAATCAGCATCGGTTTGTTTTTTATCTTGTCGCGCAAGGCTTTGATCGTTCCGCTTTTGCCGGCAGTGACATACAGCAAATGGCATTCGGTAACCTCTTCGGCTGTCGAAAATCTTTTGATGACAATGGTGCGGCCTTTTGCTTTTTTTGTTGCGGCCAGCTTTTCAAGTTCGCGGATAACCGGCGAATCCCCCAGAACTCCAAGAACAAAATCTCCCTGGCTTTTAGAATCCGGCCATTCGATGTACTTGATGAAATTGTAGACAAAAAGAGAGTAGGATTTGTAATCGACATCCTGTGCACGGGCACGGTTGAACAGGCCCTGCCCGCTCAGCAACAGAAAGGTGAAGAGCAGCGCATTTTTGATGTGTTTCGGCTTCCTGCTCATTCCTTTTTTTCTTTAGTAAGGTCATAGCGGAGACGAACAACCAGTTCGCGGGAAGTGCCTGGCAAAGGTGCATGCGGGCCATTGTAGGGTTCAATAAAAAGAGTTTGCTGATCGAATATGTCATAAACTCCGATGCCTGCGCTCAGGCCTTTGACAAAGATGTTATTGCAATTCAGGAACAGATTGACAAAAACTTGTGCCTCGAACTTATGAAGCAGGGGAATACCCAATGCAGCAGAATCGGGGTTGGTGTTTGTCACATAACCGTAGCTAGCACTGCGGAAGAGCACGGATGGATTGATGCTGAAATGTTTATTCAGGTTGATGCTAGCATTGAAATTGATTTTATGAGAAGGAAAAGCCAGAAGCTGATTGCTGTTTCCGGGAACCTGATAATTGGGAACTTCGGTACTTCCCTGTGCAGTATAAAAGGCATAGTTGGCTGTGATATAGCCCCAGCGTTGTCTGGTTCTGTATTCGGTTTCAATGCCCCTTGTCCCGGAATGGCCGAAATTGACATAGGCATCGGTGTTCAATCCAACGACATAATAAACGATTGGATTCAAGGTGCTGATGTTGTATATGTTTATGGTAAAAAGTGATTTTCGGGTGAGCTGATAGCCGCCTTCAAGTTCAATGACTTCGGTTCTTTCGGGCCGGATACCTTGTGGAGTGAGCGCCTGATTGATGTTTTCAATGGCCGGCGAACGGAAACTCTGACTGTACAATAATTTGAAATTTGTGCGGTTGATCTTTTTCGTCAGGCCAACGCGGGGCACCAGGGCGTCGCCGTACTGGCTGTTTTTATCATAGCGGGCCCCAAAAATAACATTGACAATGCGGTGCTTGACAAGTCCCTGAAGGAAGCCCGAATAATTCATGTAATTCACCATTTTGCTTCCGTCGACAAAGTGTCCCGTATCGAGCTCTGTTGAGGCGTCGTGAAACACTTCGACTCCGGTAACCAGATTGATGTTTCGGGTAATGTTATAAGACAAACTCAGGTTTGCGGAAATGCGTTCGGCCAGGATGTTAAAAGCCGCAACCGAGTCAGATTGTGGTGTGAGCCAGGGTTGCTGTCGTTTATAATTGACCCTTGGAGTGATGGTGATTTTTTTATTGATCTGCCAGACATATTTCAGTTCCGCAAACATGGAATTGAAATCCTGGCTGTAGGGTTTGGGTGGAATCTTGTCGTATCCATCTCCGACGCTGGTTTGGTAGCTGTCATAAATTCCCCTGAAACTCAATCCTTTCCAGGACAGCCCGATATTCACATTGTTCGGATTCAGACTGCTTGATCCGGCCATATTAAATGTGCGGCCTGTAAAATCAGAATACACCTGATCGCTTCTGTTGCCCTGTCCGACAAGGCCTGCAATGCTGAATTCAAAATCATTTATTTTTTTCCCCGCAGCAATGCTGATGTTTTGCCGAGCCATCCCATCCTTCATGGCTCCGTAAGTGCCTGCCACGGAAATACCGTTAATATCGGCCCCGCTTTGCGTAATGATATTGATGACGCCGTATTCGGCATATCCTCCGTAAATAGCGGAACCGGGACCCCTGATAATTTCTATGCGTTTGATCTGATCAATCGGATAATGGTTGCCAAACTGAGTGCTGGCATAAAGCATTTCATTCATTTCCTGTCCGTCGATGAGCAGAAGGACCTTGCCTTCATGAGCCCAGTTTCCCCTTATGGCAATTCCAACCACACCCTCCACATCCACACCAAAATCTATTCCGGGTACAAGACGCAAAACATCAACCAGATCGCGGGCTCCTGAGTTTTTGATTTCCTCGGCTGTAACCAGTGTGACAATACTGGGAGATTCACGGGTGCTGAGCGGTTTTTTAGAGGCAACGGAGATCAGCGAGTTAATCAGCGATTCGAGCTCGGTAGGCAGATCATGCCCTTTGATCTTCATGAGCTGTTCGAGATTCAGGTCGTAATAATCAATGCTGTCTTTGCCGGGCTTGGAGCGGGTCGAATCCTGCTGGGCTTTAGCATTCTGAATGCCCCATACGATTAAAAGCGCAAAGAAGAATTTGAATCGGAATGGTGAAATCATACTTGAGTCCGGAGTCTGTATAGGATATGCCTCAAAAAGGCCGCCTTAAATTCAAAAATAGCAAAATATCACAAAGCCGGCAAAGCTTTTGTTTTTTTACTGCCTCTGTTCTGCGAAGAGATGTCGGCCAATTGCAGCTTTATCTGATCGATCCCATTTATTTTTGTACATTTAGTTCCAGCTAATCGCACTCTTTCTCTATGAATTTGAATTTTGCCAGTACTGGTTTCAGAAAAGTAACGATTGGCTTCTTCTTCGTTATTGTTATCATATCCCTGAATGTAGCAGTGAGTTACTTTCTTCTCCGCGAAAGTAATGCGACCATAGGGAGGATGACCGAAGTTGTCAATCCGTATATGGAGAAAATGGAAGAGTTCAATCTTCTTGTGACGGAATCCAAGATGTATTCCACAAACTGGGTTTATCTGCAAAACAGCAAAGAGGATAAATACAATCTGCGCGAGCTGCATCGCACGAAATACCCTTCTCTGAAAAAAGAACTCAACAATTACCTTGTTTTGCTGAATAAAAAAGCCGACAAAGACAGCATGGAGGCGATTTTTGAAGAATTTGAGGACCTGCTTCTGATAGAAAAAAAGATCATGAACGGGTTGGTTACTTTCGACGACTATGAGAATGCAAAAAAGAAATTTTCGGCCGAAGACCTTGTTGAATCTGAAGTTTTGCCGCGCACCGATGGCATCATGCATTCTTTGAAAGCAACAATAAGCAGGAACCGCGAAGAAGCTTCCCAGATCCGGAACGAGCTTATCGCTTCTTTCAACAAGCTCCTGGTGATCTCTCTTTCTGTTTCCATCGGATTGTTTCTTGCCATACTGATGGCCGCAACATATATCTCCGGCGCAATTCGTAAACCGGTTCAGATGATGCGTGAAATCATTCTGCAATTGGGGAAAGGGGAATTGCCGGAGAATAAAATTACTGTGACCAGAAACGTCATCGGAGAAATGGGTGAATCGGTTAACCGGCTTTCGGAAAGTTTTACCAAAACGTCCATTTTTGCAAGTGAAATTGGGAAGGGGAATCTGTCTGTGGGATACGAACGCCTGGGAGAAAATGATATGTTGGGCAACGCGCTGATTCAAATGCGCGACAGCTTGCGTTTGTATTCCGACGAAATGGAGGAAAAGGTGCGGGAACGCACTCAGGAGGTCTGGGAAAAGAATCAAAAACTGGAACTGGCCTACCGCGAAATCCGGGACAGCATTCATTATGCAAAAAGAATCCAGGAGGCCATTTTGCCCGATGAGCAGATTATACACAAAGTGTTCGGTGATGCCTTTATCTACTACAAGCCCAAAGATATTGTATGCGGCGATTTCTACTGGTTCGCTAAAAAAGGAGATGAAATCATCATGGCTGCCATCGATTGCACCGGTCATGGCGTTCCTGGTGCGCTGATGACGGTTATCGGAAACTCCATCCTCCACCAGGTGGTTAACTTTTCGGGTGTGACCGACCCGGCCAAAATTCTGAATCAGCTGGACCGGAAACTGCTGGAAACGATGAAGCATCATGGAGGTGCAATTACCAACGACGGAATGGATGTATCCATCTGCCGTTACCGCATTTCAAAAAGAGAGCTCACCTTCGCCGGGGCGAAAAGGCCGCTGTATTTGTTCAAGAAAGGTGAATTGCTGGAAATCAAAGGAAACAAATTTCCGATTGGCAGTTTTCAATACGATTCAGAGAAACTTTTTACAGAACACCGCCTCAATGTAAACAGCGGTGATACCATTTACCTTTTTTCTGACGGTTATCAGGATCAGTTTGGAGGCCGCGACGGAAAAAAATTCATGGTTGGACAGTTCAGAGACATGCTGCAGGAAATCCACAATATGCCCATGCATGAACAATGCTCTTTGGTGGAAAAACGCATGCTGGCCTGGCAGGGAGGGATGGACCAGACGGATGATGTCTTGTTGATGGGGATTCGCTTTTAATATGAGGAAATTTAAACCGGCTTAATGATGAGTGACCGGGCCCAGGCCATGAGCAAAAACTGGATGGGCAATCGGACCAGACTCGCAAGAAGATATTTGTCATGGCTTTGGTAAAAACGAAATGCCTGGGGTATATGAATGGCGAAAAGGAAAACCAGAAGCATGCAGATAATCAGCCGGATGGAGAAATTCCGGGTCTGCCGGGGTATTAATAGAACCGCCAAAAGCATTTCACACAAGCCGCTTGAATAAACAAGAAACCTGGGCGTTGGCATCCAGGCAGGCATCAGCTGAAGATAGAACACAGGTTGAATAAAATGGATCGCGCCCGCGATTGCATAAAGGAGTGCCATCAGCCAAAATGATAAATTTTTCATCAGATAAAGGTAGTTAACCAGCGCCTGTCTGATCGGAAATGCTGAGATTTATCGATTCCGAATCCTGCACTCGCCTCTGAAAGAACAATCCTCCCCTTTTCAGGTTTCAATACGATATCCTGCTCCTTTCCGGTTCGGGGCAATATGATAAGGGTCATGTGTCGCACCGTTAAATGTCATTTTCTCGGGGTCACAGCCAAATACCTTTGCTATAACAAACTAAGGAAACTGACAGATGGACCAAATAGAACAACTCTACTATGCACTCGGTGAATTGTGTTATGCTATAGCCAAGGTGAATGGTAAAATTCAGAAAGAAGAAAAAGATCAGCTTCACCGGATTCTGCTTTCTGAATTCAGGGGGCATGAATCATTGATCGATCCAACGGAGATTGTTTTTCATATCCTCCAAAAGGAAGGAATGGATTCAAAAACGGCATTCGATTGGGCTTTGCATGAAATGAAACTGAACAGCCAGTATCTGAGTGAAAAACTGAAGAGCCATTTCATTTCGGTCATTGGCAAAGTGGCAGAGGCTTTTCCACCTGTGACGGAGGAAGAGCGGATGTTGATTTCTGAGATCATCAGTCAATTGAAAGATATTCAGGGCGACCCTGTATTCAGTCATCTTACTGAATGAAACCGGATTTACCGGATTCATGAAACAAATTAAAAAACAAACGGTATGCTAAGTGTGCAAATCTATCAGGAGCAAAGCGAAGACCTGCTCAGCGAGATGACAAGGGAGCTGAATCTTGTTTATTACGCATCGGATGCAGCAAATAAAATGCAGTTCGAAAATGCTGAAGAGCTTCATGAAGCAGTAAAACGGGCCATGGAAATTTGCCTGCATGCGGGCCTGTCGGTTCGGAAGAATTTCAAACAGATCTATAAATGCTCCTATGAAGGGGTCACTTATGACTGGAAGTTGTCAGTCCTTGGGTTTTATCTGGTTTGTCTCAATGGCAGTACGGCAAACCCCAATACGGCACACATGCAGATCGATCTTTTGAAAAATGCGGCATTGGACTTGTAATGTCCCTGATTTGAACATGTAATTCAATATTTCAGATTAATGACACTTGGAGAAGGCATCAGCAAGCCGATAAAGACTTTTTTTATAGAAGCGGGGGAGCTTTCTCAGTTTGCGATTCGTTTTTTTCGCGAAGGGTTCAGGCCGCCTTATGAGTTTCAGGAGCTGTTGCGGCAATCCTATGAAATAGGCTATCGTTCGATTCCCCTGGTTTCTTTTACGGCATTCATTATGGGACTGGTTATTACAATCCAGTCTCACCCGGCTTTGGAAGTTTTCGGCGCAGAATCCTGGTTGCCTTCCATTGTTTCTGTTTCTCTTGTGCGGGAAATTACACCGGTCATTACCGCTCTGATTTGTGCCGGTAAAATAGGATCGAGCATAGGGGCTGAAATTGGTTCCATGAAGGTTACAGAACAGATCGATGCGATGGAAGTTTCCGGCACCAATCCTTTCAAATACCTGGTGGCGACACGGGTGCTTTCCACAACGATCATGCTGCCCCTGCTTGTTATTTTCGGTGATATGATAGCTCTGTATGGTGGGTTTCTAGGCGTAAATATCCGCGGAGTAACAACGTTCGATCTTTATACCACTCAGGTTTTCAATAAGCTGACTTTTGGTGACGTGCTGCCTTCAATTATTAAATCGATTTTTTTTGGTTTTGTGATCGGGCTGGTCGGTTCTTTTAAAGGATACACCACAAGCAATGGAACCGAAGGGGTAGGACGATCCGCCAATGCTGCTGTTGTCATTTCATCCTTCATTGTTTTTATTGTGGATCTTCTTGCTGCGCAAATTTCAGATATTCTGCATCTTTTATGAACCCCATGGCCGAAAATAGAAATGAGACTGTCATCGAAATAAGGAATCTGGAAAAATCCTTTGGTGAGAATCATGTCCTGGCCGGCTTTAACCTTGTGGTCAACAAGGGCGAGAATGTGGTTGTTCTGGGGAGGTCTGGAACGGGCAAATCCGTTCTCATCAAATGCATTGTCAGGTTGCTTGATCCGCATGCTGGAACGATCCATGTTTTAGGAACAAATATGCTTGATTTGAAACAGGAGGAGCTGGACAACATGCGTGCTAAAATTGGTTTTTTGTTCCAAAGCAGTGCCTTGTACGATTCCATGACGGTTCAGGAGAACCTGGAATTTCCTCTGCGAAGACATCTGAAAAGAAATGTAAAATATGATATCGCGAAAATGGTCGATGATGCTCTTTTAAGTGTCGGCCTGAAAGGAACTCAGAAAATGTCACCCGCAGAGCTTTCCGGTGGAATGAGGAAACGCATCGGAATCGCCCGGACTCTGATCCTGAACCCCGAAGTGATGCTCTATGATGAACCGACCACAGGTCTGGATCCTGTAACCGGAAGGGAGATTAATCACCTCATGCTTGAGGTCCAGGAAAAGTTCCGCACATCGTCAATCATTATTTCGCATGATATGAACTGTGTTCGGATGACGGCCAATCGGGTGGTGGTCCTCATAGAAGGAAAAAATTATGCCGAAGGTACGTATGATGATTTAAAAAAGAGTCAGGATAAAAACATTAAGCAATTCTTCGACTAGCATGGAAACGAAAACCAACAACCGGCTGAAATTAGGGATTTTTGTAGTGGTCACTACGCTTCTGTTTGCCATTGCTCTTTATAAAATTGGGGGCAAAAGGAGTATGTTTAACTCAACGGTGACAATCAATGCCGTTTTTAAGAATGTCAACGGGCTCATGTCAGGAAACAATGTCCGGTTCGGAGGTATTGAAATAGGCACTGTTTCAAAGGTGACAATCATTTCGGATACTGCAATTCAAGCTGAGCTGAATATCGAAAAATCATCTTTTGGCCACATAACATCTACATCAATTGCTTCCATTGGCACCGATGGCCTGATGGGAAATAAAATTGTAAATATAGCCCCGGGAAAGAAGTCCGGATTGCCCCTGAAAGAAGGGCAATTTTTGCTGGTGCTGCCCAATATTGAACTGGACAATGCCCTCCGGACATTGAACAAAACAAATGACAACCTCGAATTGATAACTGATGATGTCAAGGTGATCACCAGCCGGTTCAGTGCCAAGAATACATTGTGGAGCCTGCTGATGGATACAGCCGTTGCTGAGAATGTGAAACAAACCGTGTTGGATATCAGATCATCGGGAGGCAACGCCAGAAAAATTTCGAATGGCCTTTCCGAAATGATTGTGAATGTAAACAAGGGAAAAGGTACTCTGGGTTCCCTGATCAGGGATTCTTCTTTGTATCTCAATTTGAACAAAGCTGCAATGGATATCCGCCTGAGCAGCCGGAAAGCGGAAAAAATAGCCGAGGACTTGGGTGCCATGTCGGATAAACTCGCGCACGGAGAAGGAAGTATCGGTGCCATGCTGGAGGATACCCTGCTTGTTCGTCACATTGATGAATCGGTGATCGATTTTAAAAGGGGGGCCGCGAATTTCGATTCCAGCATGGAAGCATTGAAGCACAATTATTTTCTGAGAAAATACTTTAAGAAGAAGGACCAGAAGAATAAAAAGAACAAGACGGATGATTCTGGAAGCAAAAACTGAAACAGATCTTATTTGTTGTCATTGTGGTGAAACGGATTTCGAAAATCCGGTTCGGGAGGGCACGCATGTTTTCTGCTGCCAGGGTTGCCAAATGGTTTATAATCTGATCAATAAAAACGGGCTGTGCGATTATTACGTCCTCAATCAAACGCCGGGGCTGAACCAGAGACCTGAAATCAGGGCAGACAAATTTGCTTTTCTGGACGATGAGCATGTAAAGCAAAAGCTCATCTCCTTTACAGATGGAAAACAGGTCAGACTTACTTTTTATCTTCCCCAGATGCATTGCAGCTCCTGCATCTGGCTGTTGGAGAATCTGCGTTCATTAAGTCCCGGTATTGTTTCTTCGCGGGTTGATTTTCCCCAGAGAACGGTCGATGTTCTTTATTCGGAGGATCTTATCTCATTAAGGAAATTGGCTGAATTGCTGACGCATATCGGTTATGAACCTCACATCAGCCTGAAGGATCTGGACGAAAGAAGCATAAAAATCATTGACCGAAGGCGCCTGATACGACTCGGCGTGGCGGGCTTCTGCTTTGGCAATATTATGATGCTCAGCCTTCCCGAATATTTGTCAGGCAACGGTGTTTCAGACCCGAATCTGCACAGCCTCTTTTCATGGTTAATTCTCGCTCTTTCCCTTCCTGTCTTTTTTTACAGTGCATCCGAATTTTATTTGTCGGCATGGCATGGATTGAAACAACGCCTTCTTAATATCGATGCTCCGATTGTCCTGGCAATTGGCATTACTTTTTTTCGGAGCATATATGAAATCGTGACGCATACCGGGGCTGGTTATCTTGATTCGATGTCGGGCATCGTTTTTTTTATGTTGGCCGGCCGGGCCTTTCAGGATTATACCCACCAGTCTCTTTCCTTCGACCGGGATTTTAAATCCTATTTTCCTGTTTCTGTTTGCTGTAAAAGAAATGGAGAAGAAGTTTATGTTCCTGTTTCACAGATCAAAGCCGGAGACAGGATTCTGATTCGCAGCAATGAATTGATCCCTGTCGATGGAATGCTTTTTTACGGGAAGGCGCTGATCGATTACAGCTTTGTCACAGGAGAATCAAACCCGGTGGAAAAAGCAACCGGTGAAATCTTGTATGCCGGAGGCAAGCAAAGGGGAGGCGAAATAGAATTGGAAGTTGTCAAGGACGTGTCTCAAAGTTACCTGACCCGGTTGTGGAATAACAGTGTTTTTAAAGAGAAAAAAGAGAAGCGGGCAGTCTTTATCGATAATCTGAGCAAATATTTCACATGGGGTCTTCTCAGCCTTGCTCTCATTACCGGATGCTATTGGTTCTATCAGGATTCATCAAAGCTATTGCCGGCTGTAACTTCTATCCTGATCGTGGCTTGCCCATGCGCCATACTTCTTTCAGCAACCTTTACAAACGGGCACATTATGCGTGTTCTTGGAAGGAACGGGTTGTATTTGAAAAATGCTTCTGCAATCGAGGCCCTGGCAGCCTCCGACATGATCATATTTGATAAAACAGGAACGATCTCACAGGCGAAATCTGCCAAAATAATTTACACCGGCCAGGAGTTGGATTTTCTGGGCAAACAACAAATCCGGTCACTCGCACGCCAGAGCAATCATGCTTTGAGCAGAGCCATTGCCCAGGAGTTGCCATCGGCCCCTGCATTAAAAGTGGATAATTACCGGGAGTATGAAGGCAGAGGGGCTGAAGGAGATATTCAAAATGTGCATGTGCAAATGGGATCTGCTCAGTTTCTGGGAATCAGTCCGGGAGAAAATGCGGGCTTTAGCACTGTTTATGTAAAGATCGCGAATCAGATATACGGCCGTTTCAGTCTGAAGAACAATTACCGGAAGGGAATGGGGGCGGTGATTTCTGAACTCGGGAAAAAATACAAGCTGGCCCTTCTTTCAGGAGACAACGATGCTGAAAAAAACGATCTTGCAAAGGTCTTCGGAATAACCGGACATTTGTGTTTTGATCAAAGTCCTGAGGATAAGTTAAACTATATCCTGAATTTGCAGAAAAAAGGTCACCGTGTTGTCATGATTGGCGACGGACTCAATGACTCGGGAGCATTGATGCAAAGTGATGTCGGAATTGCCTTGTCAGAAGACGTCAATAATTTTTCTCCCGCCTGTGACGCGATTCTGTCAGCCGGTGATTTTGAGAAATTACCGCACTTTCTTTCTTTTGCAAAAACAGCAAAAAAGATCATCCTGGCAAGCTTTGCCATTTCATTGCTCTATAATGTTGTCGGTTTGGGTTTCGCCATGCAGGGGAATCTGTCACCGGTTACTGCAGCTGTCCTCATGCCTTTGAGCTCGGTTTCGATTTTGGTATTCACGGCCCTGGCCTGCAAAATCGCTGCCTACCATATCGGTTTTAAACTGAGGTGAAATATCCTCTTGAGCCTGTATCCAAATATATTTTCAGCGCATTGGATTTTTTTTTCAACGATAAAAAACTCCGGTCAGACATTTCACACCTGACAAAAGTCATGCAAATGGCAAGCAAATGTCATTCGGACACGACATGCGCTGATCTACTTTTATGCCATTCTAATCAAAGCTTCTATGAGTGCACTATTTATTCTTTTGGGAGCAAGTTTACTTGTTGCCGGAGCTTTTCTGATAGCGTTCATCTGGTCTGTAAAGACAGGCCAGTACGATGACGATTACACGCCGTCTGTGCGAATGCTGTTTGATGAAACCCTTGCTTCGTCGTCAAAAAAGGAAGCTGCCGGAATGGCTAAACCAGATGCTCAGATTCATTCAACCAAGTCAAATTAAAGAACATTTATGGAAGTGGAAAAATTTTCATACGATAACAAAATCGTCAAGTATTTTGCATTTGCGACGGTCATTTGGGGACTGATTGGTATGCTCGTTGGCCTTTGGGCTGCTCTGGAACTTGTTTTTCCGGCTTTGAATATGGGGGTTCCGATCACCACATTCGGGCGGATCCGGCCATTGCACACGAATGCGGTTGTTTTTGCTTTTGTGGGCAACGGGATATTCATGGGTGTGTATTATTCCCTTCAGCGGCTTTGCAAAGCGAGGATGTTTAGCGACAGGCTGAGCTGGATTCATTTCTGGGGGTGGCAGCTAATCATTGTTTCTGCTGTTCTGACCCTGCCTCTTGGATTCACAACAGGAAAGGAATATGCGGAGCTGGAATGGCCGATAGACATAGCTATCGCGTTGATTTGGGTTGTCTTCGGTTGGAACATGTTTGGAACGATCATCCGCCGGAGAGAACGTCATTTGTATGTGGCCATTTGGTTTTACATAGCCACATTCATTACCGTGGCCATGTTGCATATTGTCAATTCGTTTGAAATACCGGTTTCTTTCATGAAAAGTTACAGCTGGTACGCCGGTGTTCAGGATGCCTTGGTACAATGGTGGTACGGGCACAATGCGGTTGCTTTCTTTTTAACAACTCCTTATCTGGGTCTGATGTATTATTTCATCCCGAAAGTGGCGAACCGGCCTGTTTATTCGTATCGTTTATCCATCATCCATTTCTGGGCACTTATTTTTCTGTACATCTGGGCCGGCCCGCATCACCTGCTGTACACCGCTCTTCCGGATTGGGCGCAATCTCTCGGAGTGGCATTTTCAATCATGCTTATCGCTCCTTCCTGGGGAGGCATGATCAATGGACTCCTCACGCTTCGGGGTGCCTGGGATAAGGTGCGTGAAGATGTGGTGCTGAAATTTATGGTCGTTGCCGTTACCTGCTACGGCATGGCCACCTTTGAAGGTCCAATGCTTTCGTTGAAAAGTGTGAATGCGATCAGTCATTTTACCGACTGGACAATTGCCCATGTGCACATCGGCGCCCTCGGCTGGAACGGCTTTCTGACATTTGGCATACTCTACTGGCTGATACCCAAAATGTTCAGAACAGAAATCTATTCAAAGAAAATGGCCAATTGGCATTTTTGGATCGGTACCCTTGGGATTGTTTTTTACGCGGTACCCATGTACTGGGCGGGATTTACTCAAAGTCAGATGTGGAGTAAATTTACGGAAGAGGGGCAGTTGCAATACCAGTTTTTGAATACGGTTGAGCATATCCGTCCGCTTCAGATGATGCGTTCTGTGGGCGGCTTGTTTTATCTGGTTGGCGCAATCATGATGGCCTTTAATCTTTATAAAACAGTGAAAGCCGGTTCTTTCCTGGCTAACGAAGAGGCGGAAGCAGCACCGTTGACAAAGAATTACAAAGCGCACGCCGGAGACCACTGGCATCGTTGGGTTGAGCGCCGCCCGGTTCAATTGCTGCTCCTCAGTCTTGTCGTTGTTATCATCGGCGGTGTCATCGAAATGGTGCCCACATTCCTGATACAGTCGAATGTGCCGACTATCGCAAGTGTAAAGCCTTACACCGCGCTGGAGCTTCAGGGCAGAGACATTTATATCCGCGAAGGGTGTTACAACTGCCACTCTCAGATGATCAGACCCCTGAGACATGAAACGGCCCGTTATGGCGAATACTCAAAAGCCGGAGAATTTGTGTATGATCATCCTTTTCAGTGGGGATCCAAGCGTACCGGCCCTGATTTGGCCCGGATAGGAGGAAAGTATCCCAATGCCTGGCATTACAACCACATGCTTGAACCCACTTCGATGTCGGAACATTCCAGTATGCCCAATTACCCCTGGTTGTTGGACAACGATCTGGATACGGCTTCAACTGCAGGTAAAATCCGTGCAATGATTACCCTTGGCGTACCCTATCCGAAAGGATATGATAAAATAGCCAATGTGGATTTGGTGAAACAAAGTGTAGGGATTGCCGCTAACCTGAAACAGGACAAGATCGAAACTCCGGCCGGAAAAGAAATCGTTGCTCTTATCGCTTATCTGCAAAGACTGGGTACGGATATCAAAATAAAGACATCGACGGATGGAGTCAAGCCCTGATTGTTAACTCAATTTTTGACAACAGATTGAAACACCAGAGCCTTCGGCACATATTCATTTTTTTTAAACAGTGACAAATGAAATTCATTAACTATCTCAAAGGCATTGCCGGAGTTGGAATTTTTCCAATGATCTCGCTGCTCATTTTCTTTGTTTTCTTTCTTGTCCTGCTGATTTGGGCAGTTAAAGTAAACAAAAAGCACATCGCAGAACTTGAGCAACTCCCTCTTCAACCCGATAAACCCGATCACAGGAATTAAAAAAATGCTTATGGCTTACCATCTAGAACCCTTGAAAAGGAAAAGCAGAACCACAATGAAATGGTTTTCCGCTATCGTGATTATGTTGTTTTCTGTTGTGCCTGTCCTGGCCCAGACATCAGAAAAGAGTGTACCCATGGATTCGATTTTGTCGAACCCGCTTTTCGATATTTTGCTTTTGATTGTAATTCTGCTGCTGATCATGATTGCTGTGATGGCCGATGTGGTTAAAAATGTCGCCCGGGGGGTGAGCGGAAAGCCTGAGAATCTGGGTAAGACCTTCGGAGCGATTGTGGTCCTTATTGCCATGTATCCCTATTCCGCCCGGGCGGCTGATCTTGTCAGTGGTGCAAGTAAGAACACCTTTTACGAAGGCTTGGATCCCACGCTGTTCTGGCTGATGATTTTGGTTATTGCTTTTGAAATCATTGTGCTCACCATCCTGCTCATCATTGTTCAGAATCTTTTGGGTGTTGAGGAGAAAAAAAATCAAATGCCAGCCGCTGATCACATTCAAGGTGAAGAGCCTTCACTGCTGGAGCGGATCAACGCTTCTGTTTCTGTTGAGAAGGAGGAGGAAATCATGCTTGATCACAATTACGACGGCATACGTGAACTGGATAACGATCTTCCTCCCTGGTGGAAGTATGGCTTCTATATCACTATTTTATGGGCCTGTATTTACCTGGTTCATTTTCATGTCACCAAAACAGGGAGCCTGCAACTGGAAGAATACAATACAGAATTAAAGCAAGCCGATGCTGCCCTTGCGGATTACAGAAAGAAATCGCTCAGTATGGTGGATGAAACGCATGTGGTGCAATTGAAGGACGAGGCAAGCCTCACTCTCGGAAAGCAGTTGTTTTTGGATAATTGTTCGGCTTGTCATGGTAAATCGGGACAGGGGATCGTCGGGCCAAATCTTACGGATGACTATTGGCTGCATGGCGGATCCATGAACGATATTTTCAAAACAATCAAATACGGATATCAGGAAAAAGGCATGAAATCCTGGAAAGACGATTTTTCGGCTTCACGGATTCAGGCTATCGCCTCTTTCATTAAAGGAATACATGGCACCAATCCTCCCAACGCCAAAGAAAAACAAGGGATTTTATATGCGGATCAGACCTCTTCATCTGATTCAACCCATGCAACGCCTTTGAAAACGGACTCTTTAGTCGGAGAGGGGATGAAACAGAAGTAAGGAAAAAACCATATGGAAAATCAGGCGGCAGAATCCTTCCGGGATCATATTGGGACGATAGATGAGCAGGGAAAACGGAGATGGATATATGCACAAAAGCCAAAAGGGCCTTTGTATAATCTGCGGACAGTCACCAGTTTCCTCTCTCTTGTCTTGTTTTTTGGCCTCCCATTCATGAGGCTGAATGGAGATCCTGTATTCATGTTGAATGTCATTCAGGGGAAATTCATTCTTTTCGGCTCGATATTTTGGCCCCAGGACTTTTTCCTTTTTGGCCTCGGAATGGTCATTTTTGTGCTGTTCATAGCGCTTTTTACAATTGTGTTTGGTCGGGTGTTTTGCGGTTGGGCATGCCCGCAAACCATTTTCATGGAAATGATTTTCAGACGCATTGAATATTGGGTCGAAGGAGACGCCAATCATCAGCGTGCGTTGAACAAAGCTCCCTGGACGAGCGAGAAAATGAAAAAGAAAACAATCAAAGGCTTGCTTTTCTTTTTTGTCTCTTTCATTATATCCTGCACTTTCATTGCATACATCATTGGGACAGATGAATTGCTGCGGATCGTCCGTGAGCCGTTCTCCGCTCATGTCGTGGGCTGGGTGACCACATTGTCTGTAACAGCGGTGTTTTATGGAGTATATTCCCGCTTTCGGGAGCAGATTTGTCTGGTTGTTTGTCCCTATGGCCGGTTGCAAGGTGTCTTGCTTGACCGAAATTCAATTCTGGTTGTTTACGATTATCTGCGGGGAGAGAAGCGCGGCCACATAAAAAAGAATGAAAAGAGGGTTATTGGAGATTGCATTGATTGTGAGCAATGCGTCAAGGTATGCCCGATGGGTATAGATATAAGAAATGGCACGCAGCTGGAGTGTACCAGTTGTACGGCCTGTATTGATGCCTGCGATTATATGATGGAGAAGGTGGGCCTGCAAAAAGGGCTGATCAGGTATGACTCTGAAAATGGGATTGCAAACAAACAGAAACTGCGGATTACAGCGCGAATGATCGCCTATTCTGCCGTACTCGTTGTTTTGGTTGTTCTTGAGGTTTTTCTGCTTGCCGGCCGGAGCGATATTGATACAACAGTGAACAGGGCGCGAGGGCTGTTGTATCAGGAAATAGCTATTGGTAAAATCAGTAACCTCTATTCCATTCAATTGGCCAACAAAACACACAGGGATATTCCTGTTCAATTGAAAATGGAGCCTGGCAATGGCAAAATTCTGATGATCGGAAAAGATATTCTGGTCGTTAAAGAAGGCATTGTTCAGGGAATGTTTTTCGTGGTGCTGGATCGATCGGCCATAAAAAAGCGAAAGACAACTTTGGAAATAGGCATATATTCGGGAAACAGGAAAATCAAAACAGTCGAAGCCAGCTTTCTGGGTCCTGTTGCCAGATAAGAAAAACGATCATTTTACTTAAAATCTTCGCCAATGAATTGGGGTATCCGGATCACACTCTTGTATTGCGGTTTTGTCGTCATGATGCTGGTTATGGTTTTTATGGCGATGCATCAAAAAGTCGACCTTGTTTCGGTTGACTACTATGAAAAGGAACTCCTTTTTCAGGACAAAATTAATGGAATGAAAAATACATTGGAGCTGAAAGGCGCTTTCAGTTCGGAAACCAGCGCGGGCTCGGTGACTCTTCATTACCCGTTAGCGCTAACAGGAAAGGCTGTCAGCGGAGAGATCTTTTTTTACAGGCCATCGGATTCCAAAAAAGATGAGAAATTCAATGCCGCCCCGGATAACACCGGAACGCAGCGATTTCAGCTCAGAAACTACAAAAGAGGTTTATATAAGCTCTTGTGCGAGATAGAAGCAGACGGAAAAAAATACTATTATGAACAATCCTTGCAATTGAATTGACATGCTGTTCCAGGTTGCCGCTCTTACATTGGGATTTTTAGGCAGCTTTCATTGCGTTGCCATGTGCGGCCCTATAGCCCTTGCTCTGCCTTTGGACAGAAAAAACAGAGTCGCTGAACTGAGCGGAATTCTGACCTACAATGCAGGGCGTGTTCTTGTGTATTTCCTGATGGGCTGTTTGTTCGGAATGGTCGGCACTTCTTTTGTTATTGGAGGATACCAGCGTTCTCTGAGTGTGACTGTTGGTTTGCTTTTGTTGGTTTCGGTTATTCTGCCCGGAAAAGTGAAGGCCCGCTTTCGTTTCAATACCGGTTTGTTTTCATTTATTTCATCCGGAAAAGCCTGCATCGGTAAATTGTTCAGGCGGACCGGATACGTTTCCCTCCTTCTGATTGGGGCCCTGAATGGACTGCTTCCCTGCGGTTTTGTTTATACGGCTTTAGCAGGAGCTGTTGTTGCCGGAGGGGTTTTGAAAGGTGGATTATTTATGCTTTTTTTTGGACTGGGCACATTGCCTGCAATGGCCGTTCTCTCTCTGGCTGGCAATAAGCTTAGCTCAGGACATAGAAAAAAAATCCGTCAGGTTATGCCTGTATTTGTGATTGGAATGGCTCTTCTTCTCGTGTTGAGAGGCCTAAACCTGGGTATACCTTATCTCAGCCCTGAATTATCTTCCGCTCAATGGTCGCAACACATCTGTTGCCACGCAAAGTAATGCCGTACTTTGGCAGCCATAGCTCGTTTTTTACCGCTCATTGATATTTGTCACTTCATTGTCTGTCAGACATCATTTTTAAGGGCTTCGTCTGGTATTATTTTTGTTTTATATAAAAATACTATGAAACATTCAGCTTTGAATTTCAGAAAAATGCAACCCTCTGAGCTTATGTTTTTTTTGACCGAAAAGCATTACCCTGCCGTGCAGCATTTGATAGAGCGGGTGAATATTCACGTGTCATCCGCTGTTAAAGTGAATGCAGACATTTATCCGGCATTGTACGCAGTGGAAAAGGAATACAATAAATTGGTTGTGCTGGTTCAAAATCAAATCAGAAAAAATACACGCATTTTGTTTCCCTTCATAGAGAATATTTTGGAAGAAAAGATAAACAGTGCAGACGTTTTGTCGGCCTTTGAATTTGAGTTGAACGACATCCACACCAAACACATGCAGATGAGAACTTTTCTGGCCGATCTCTCGATTTTGAGTCATGGATTTAAAGCGGAATCTCAGGCCAGCGAGGGAATGAAAGTGACCTTGTCGGAGTTGCATACGCTCGAACAACACCTGTACAGGCAGTTTTATCTTGAAGATATATTGCTGATGCCAAAAGTGGCCCGTGCATCCCGGCGGTCAGCCAAAGGAGAAAAGATTTCACCTTGAAACGCACTTGTGCAAACTGCTTCTGATAACCGCACGTTTGATTTACCCCAACCGAACATTGATAATCATTCTATGAAAAACATCTTAATTCCTGTCGATTTTTCGGAAGAGGCTGCAAATGCAGCTTTCTACGCAGCACAACTGGCCAAACAATTCGGAGCCGAATTGACTCTTATGTATGTGTTTCGCTTACCCATCGCGGTTTCGGAGGTGCCTTACCCGGTTGACTTTGTAAGGATTGAGGAGGAAAACCGGGATCTCCTTTCCGGTCTTGCGAAGCAACTTGAAATCAAGTATGGAGTAAAGGCGCATCAGGTGTCTGTTTCGGGTTTCGCTGATGATGAAATACTGGAGAAGGTGGCCAGTTCGGGCATTGATCTGGTCGTTATCGGAATGAAGGGCGCCGGCAGGAAACTGAGTTTTCTGCTTGGAAGTACAGCCACTGCCGTCATGAAAAAAAGCCCTGTACCCGTTCTTGCAATCCCGGGAGACGCAACTTTCAAAATACCCGGTCACATTTTGCTGACTTCCGACTTTCAGAAAGTCAATCACCCCGAAATATTTAAAACATTGACTGTTTTATGCAAACACTTCAGGGCGGATGTTTCTTTGTTGAATGTGATCAAACCCGGAGAGTTGCCCCAGCGAAAAAAAGCCATGGAGGGAATTCGTCTTGAAACTTATCTGGAAGGTGTGGATTTTCAGTTTGAATTCGAAGAGGAAGGCAATGTGGAAACCGGTGTGGAGCGTTATTTGAATAAACATCCGGCTGATTTGCTGGTTATTGTTCCTCATCAACACAGCATTATGGAACGCTTGTTTTATAAAACCCATTCCGCAAAACTGATGCTTCATGCATCTATACCCGTTCTGGCACTTCCAGACAAGGTTCTGACGAATGCCTGATACCAGTCACAGATTCAGCTTGCCCCGAGGCATTTAGAATCAAGGTTTTAGGTTTGACAGGTCCAATGTCATTTATTGACATGACAAAAGTCATATTCTGATTTTGAGCCACCAACTATTTTTGATTTCCTTAATATTCATCAAAAACCAAGCCCATGAGCACCAGAAAAATAATTGCAATAGCCGTACTTGTTTTAACGATTTTATTCCCCTTTCGTCTGGCCTACCTGAATCAACCCGATATGGGGCCCAAAAGCCTGCTTAATTTCCTTCTGGTGCTTGTGGGTTGTACTGTTTTCGGAATTCTCAATTCGCGCTCTGAAATTGAAAAAACGAAAATGACAGGCGAGAGCAAAGATGGCCATCATCACAAAGAGGCTGCCTGAAATGAATTGGGAAAGACGTTCATCGGAGGAGATAAAGAAACGGGTTTTTCAAGCCCTGGCAGAAAACCGAAACTATCGGAACGAAGACGTTCTGGGCTTTCCGGCCACATATTTGGATGAAGTCGAGTTTTATGAGGATGCCCCGTTTCTGGAACAAGCGGCTTTTCTTTCTGCTTTTCTTGCCAACCCGAATCACATTGGCTGTCATACTCTGGGAGAGGACCAAAGCGAACAGGCATTTAAAGGAACCCAGCGATTGGAAATTGAGGTTATTCGTTTATGTGCGGAGGAAATTTTTGAGGGAGAAAAGGGTAAGCAGGATGGATATATTGCGAGTGGTGGCACGGAAGCCAATATAGAGGCCATGTGGATCTACCGGAATTATTACAGAGAGGCTTTTGAGGCGAACGATAAAGAGATTGCCGTGGTGTATTCTAAGGACAGCCATTATTCGATTGCAAAAGGTGCCAATCTGCTCGGTTTGTTTTCTGTGCCCCTTGATGTGAAAGAAGGGACCCGCGAAATTCATTCAGATGCTTTCCGGAAGGCCTTGCAGAGTGCCATTGCTGAAGGTTTGCGGTATTTTATAGTGATCATGAATATGGGCACCACCATGTTTGGGTCGGTGGATGATATTGACCTCATAACTGCTGTTCTCGAAGAGGAAGGTGTTCCTTTCAGAATGCATGTGGATGCTGCCTTCGGAGGTTTTATTTATCCCTTTAGTAAAGGGAAAAGCGCATACAGTTTTCAAAACAAACACATCACCTCCATCGCCCTGGATGCGCACAAATTGCTTCAGGCGCCTTACGGAACAGGTATATTTTTGATACGGAAGGGTTGGATGCAATTTGTTCGCACAGAAGAAGCTTCCTATGTACCGGGAAAAGACTACACCCTGTGTGGAAGCCGGTCGGGCGCGAATGCGGTGGCTGTTTGGATGATTTTAATGACTTATGGATCAAAAGGGTGGAGGGCTAAAATGGATATGCTGATGGCAAAAACAGAATCGGTATGCAACCGGTTGAAACATGCCGGAATTTCTTATTTCAATAATCCGTATGTCAATATAATCTCAATTCCGGCATCTGAAATCCCCGAAAAAGTCGCGCGCAACTACTTTCTTGTTCCTGATACGCATGATGAGTCTCCCTCGTGGTGGAAAATAGTTGTTATGCCACATGTGAAAAACGGTATGATTGACAGATTTATTGATGATGTACACGGATTTAAACAAATGACCTTCAAATAAATGTACATCAAACAAATCTATACTTCATGTCTTTCGCAGGCCTCGTATTATATTGAGTCCAAGGGCTGTGCTGCGGTGGTTGATCCGATCCGGGACGTGGACATCTATTTGCAATTGGCAAAGCAAAGAAATGCCAAGATTCAATATGTTCTGGAAACCCACTTTCATGCCGATTTTGTTTCCGGACATCTTGAACTTGCACGAACAACGGGAGCCGTAATTCTTTTTGGTCCGGGAGCCACTCCGGGCTATAAAGCAATGGTAGCCAAAGATGGAGATAGCATCTATCTGGGGGAATTGAAAATTAAATTGGTTCATACCCCCGGACACACAGTGGAGTCCTGTTGTTATCTTGTGTATGATGAAACAAATACACCTCATGCTATTTTTACAGGCGATACGCTTTTTGTGGGCGATGTCGGAAGACCGGATCTGGGAAGCGGAAATCTGGGCAAGGAAGAATTAGCTTCCCTGCTCTACGATTCGCTCAATCTAAAGATCAAGACTTTGCCTGACGATGTCATTATTTACCCCGGGCATGGAGCCGGTTCTGCCTGCGGAAAGAATTTGGGAAAAGAAACCTGGTCCACAATCGGAGCGCAAAAGCGTAAAAATTATGCGTTGCAAACAATGGACAAATTGCAATTCATAGAGCAGGTTACAGGAGATCTTCCTGAGGTTCCTCCTTATTTTGTTCACGATGTCACAGCGAACAGGGATGGTTATGAAGCTCTTGAAGAGGTAATCCGGAAAGGAACAAGGCCTTTGAGTGCCGCGGCTTTTCATTTGGAAATTGAAAAAGGCTCAGTCGTTCTCGATGTCAGGAATTCAACCGAGTTTGGCATTGGCTTTATCAAGGGGTCAGTGAATATCGGACTTGATGGTGCTTTTGCCGTGTGGGCGGGAAATATGATTCCTTCAGACAAGTCAATTGTTTTGGTGGTGCATGATCAGCAAAAGGAAGAAGCGGTTACCCGGTTGGCGAGAATTGGTTTTGACAAGGTTCATGGCTACCTGAAAGGTGACCTGATCGGTTGGATCAACGCGCATTTTCCAGTTGATCACGTGCAGACAATTTCAGAGCACCAGCTGGAGTATTATCTGAAGTCCGGATATACTCCACTCGATGTCCGCACTGCGGCAGAAGTTTCTGGCGGCCGCATGAAGGACAGTTTAAACATTCCTTTGAATTCGCTGGTTGGGAGATTGAACACTCTGGATCCCAAACAAAAATACATGGTTTATTGCGCCGGAGGATATCGGTCAATGATTGCCGCTTCAATTTTGAAAGCAAATGGATTCAGCCACATCCTGAATGTACGGGGGGGGATCAGTCAGGTAAAAAAAGATTCTCCGCTATTGATTGAAAGTGTGTGAAGCTGAATGTTCTTCAGCAATCACAAAAAGAACAGCTATTGGGATGCATACGAGATGACCTTAAAAATATGTAGGGTATACCCTATGACCTTTGAAAGAAATTTATTGACATGAAGCGTATCCGTATCACAAAAGAATTTGGTTTTGAAATGGCCCATGCCCTCAAAAATCATGAAGGGCCTTGCAAGAACATTCACGGGCATTCCTATCATCTGTCGGTCACTGTTTTGGGCTCTTTGAACACGGAAGAGGGAAGTTCGGAGCAGGGGATGGTGATGGATTTTGGAGAATTGAAGAATATAGTGAATGGAAGAATCGTCAATTGGCTGGATCATGCACTTGTTCTTAACGAAGAAGATGCACCTTTACACCTGAAGGATCAGTCTTTATTCTTTGGAAAGCTGGTTATGGTTTCCTATCAGCCTACCTGCGAAAACCTGTTGCTTGATTTTTCTGAAAAACTCCGGGAATCTTTGCCCAACAAAGTAAAATTGATTCGTTTGCTGCTTCGTGAAACACCTAGCTCGTATGCGGAATGGTGTGCCGAAGACAATGAATATCCAAACAGAGCCTGATCTGCAATCGGGTCAGATTACCTAAAATCATGAATCATGTCCTCATCCTCTCTTTTTGCAAAATACAATGTTCCTGGGCCCAGATATACCAGTTATCCAACTGTCCCCTTTTGGACTGAAACCCCAACTGTTGAAGACTGGGAGAAGGAAGTGAAAAATACTTTTCTCCGGACAAACGCCGCTGAGGGCATCAGTGTTTATATCCATCTGCCTTTTTGTGAGAGTCTGTGTACATATTGCGGCTGCAATACACGCATTACGGTAAATCATGGTGTTGAGCGGATCTACATTGCCGCAGTGCTGAAAGAATGGGCTCTTTATTTAAGTCTGTTTGAAACCACACCCCGTATCCGGGAATTGCATCTGGGTGGTGGTACACCCACTTTTTTCAGCCCCTTAAACCTGAATGCCCTGATTGAAGGTATAACCTCTTCTGCCTTGGTTTGCCCGGACGCACAATTCAGCTTTGAAGCGCATCCGAACAACACCACCATAGAACATCTGGAGGTTTTGGCCAAATTGGGATTTAAGCGCATAAGCATCGGAGTTCAGGATTTTGATCCCGTTGTTCAGGAAATTGTAAATCGGGTCCAGTCTTTTGACTCAGTGAAACAGCTCACTGAAGCCAGCCGGAGAGAAGGCTTTGAATCAATCAATTTTGACCTCATTTACGGACTTCCCAAACAGACCAAGGCCAGTATTGTCTCTACAATTGAAAAGGTTATCCTGCTGCGTCCCGACCGGATTGCTTTTTATAGTTACGCGCACATTCCCTGGATCAAGCCGGGACAGCGAAAATTCACGGAAGCCGATCTGCCCGCCGATAGTGAAAAACTGGAACTGTATGAAACAGGAAGAAAAATGCTGGAAGAGAATGGGTATAAGGAAATTGGAATGGACCATTTTGCCTTGGAAACAGACGAACTCTATCTGGCTCAGAAGGCGAAACGTCTTCACCGGAATTTTATGGGGTACACGCCTTTTGCGACAAGCCTCCTTATCGGTCTCGGGGTTTCGTCAATCAGTGATTCCTGGACAGCATTTATTCAGAATGAAAAAAAAGTGGAAGATTACTATAAACGTGTAAATGAAAACAAGCTTCCATTCTTCAGAGGACACTTGCTTACACATGAGGACCAGATTCTGCGAAGACATATTCTGAACATCATGTGTTACGGAGAAACATCGTGGAGATCGGAAACCGGGCAATGCATTGCTCTTGAGCAAACCAGGCTGTTGCTCGAAGAACTGGAAGCAGATGGCCTTGTGAATATGGATGAATTTGGGCTTTCGGTCACACCTAAAGGCCTTCCATTTATCCGGAATATTTGCATGACTTTCGATGCCAGGATGAGAGTGAAGCAGCCCGAGGTAGTTCAGTTTAGTAAAACGATTTGAGCTCGACCATCCATTCCCTGGTAAAAGGGGGCTAATCCTCAAATTTTTCTTTCAGTTTCAAAAAACTTTTTTCGATTAAGACATAAGACAAGTGTGCTATAAACACGGTTGCCAGAATAGAGATTGCACATGACATGGCCGGATTTAAATGAAGGTGCAATAATTTTCCAATTTGAGGCGTAACCAAAGAAGGCACCGGTTTGTGATACAGATACACCCCATAGCTTATTTTTCCGATGTATTGCACTCCTTTGTTATTGAATAACCGGCCAGGTAATTTTTCAAAACCTTTGACTGCTTGAAATGAAGGTTATCATTGAAGACTAGTAGCACTTAACACCTGAGCACCTGATTCAATTCAAATCCCAAGTCATTGAAATTATTTTTGACCTTTATTTGTTTGAAGAAGCGTTCGAAACAATAGCAATAAATCAGCTTTTCAGGGAAATAATTTACCTGCAAGCAAGTCAATACCTTTTGCAATGGCCTCCGAAGCAAAACGTTTTGCAATATCAAGTACAGAACCTTTCAGTTCGGTTTCTTTTTCTTCCTTTTCCTTTTGCTTTCCAAGCCATTTGGCCACAAGTTTGCCAGCCATATAAAGCAATATTTTCTCTGGTTTCAGGCTTGCCGCGAACTGGTGTACCGAGGTCCGGAGTGCTGATTCCTGCTCGTTTTTCCGGGATTCTGCCTCAATGATCTGAGCCCGGAGTTCCTGGAGTGTTTTTGGGTTATTTTTCATGGCTGCCGGTTATTTGCCTGATAAACATATTTGCAAAGGGTAGGTGGAGTATTCTTCTGCGGTTTACATACACTAAAACAAAGACAATCAGGTAGAAACCAGCCACCAGAAGGCTGCCAAGCCAGGGGTTTCGGGTGCATACGGACAAATAGATGGCCAGGGCAAGGCTCGAGAAAATCAGACAGCAAAAGAAAACCATCAGAATGACCATTTTTCCCAATACTGCCGCAAAAGTGAGGGCTCCGTATTCCATTGCTTTCAATTGGCCCAGCTCCAGACGGGTGTTTAAGTAGATTGTTGCCTTTTCAGAAAGGTCTTCCAATTCGGTTTTTTCCTGTTCCATTTTTCAAATTTTTTGAGATGAGTTCAATCGGCTTCTCCTTTTTCGTGGATAGGGAGTGGAGCCGTGGTGTGTCGGAATGTTAAATGCAATTGTTGTTCTGATTTGAGAGAAGATGAAGAGTTGAATTCAGGCATTCGTTGAAGAATCAGCAGAGCCATTGCCCGCCATTTCATCCTTGATTCTTTGGACCAGATCTTCCGCTTTTTCCTTGATCTTTTTCCTCGTCTCAGACCCTTTGTCGGGAGCGAGCAATACGCCGATAGCAATGCCCGCGGCTGCGCCTGCAATTATGGCAAGCAAAATTTTTGTTGTGTTGTTTGTTTCAGGCATAAGTCTTGTTTGTTATTTAGTGACATTTTCGGGAAGCGCTGGAGCAGTTGCATCGGCCCCACGGATATTCTGTTTGCCTGCCAGTTCAAATGTTTCATTCATTATTGGAGTGACTGCGTTCCATCCCAATTCATCATGAATCTTCAGCTCCAGGGCATACGATGCACTGGGCTCGCCATGTACAATAAAAATCCGTTCCGGCTTATTGGGAATGGCTTTCATCCAGTTGATCAGTTCCCGCTGATCGGCATGGGCAGAAAGGGTAGCCATTTCTTTTACTTCAGCCTTCACAGGGTAGTAGGATCCAAATATTTTTATCTCGTGAACCTTCGACCGCAGGGCTCTTCCGCGGGTTCCGGCTGCCTGATAACCCGTTAAAAGAATAGTGTTCTGATGTTGGCCCAGGTAATTTTTTAAATAGTGCAAGACCCGCCCGCCAGTGAGCATGCCGCTGGCTGCAATTACAATCTTGGGTCCGGGCTTGTCTATAACTTTGTAAGTTTCCTTGAGGTCACTCACCCAGATAATGTTGTTCCACATATCTGCACATTGTTCGGGAGGCAGTTTATGCCAATCAGGAAAATCTCTGTACACTTCTGTCGCATTTTTACCCATGGGGCTGTCCAGGTAAACAGGAATGTCCGGAATGAAATTTTTCTTTTTCATCAGGTTGATCAAAAGCATGAGATCCTGTGCCCTTCCCACAGCAAAACTTGGAATGAGTAGTGTTCCTTTTTTGTGAATGACATCATGGATAATGTCCGAAAGTTCTTTTTCAGACGATGTGGCAGGATGAAGACGATCGCCATAAGTAGATTCGATAACAAGAATGTCCGCCTTTTCCGGAATCAGCGGCGGAGCCAGGGAATAGGATTCCTGTTTTCCAAGATCACCCGAGAAAACAATCCGTTTTTCAAAACAATCCATTTCCACAAAGCAGGAACCCAGAATGTGGCCGTTCTTCTTAAAACGAAAGCGGATGTGTTTCGACAATTCAATCCATTCGTTGTGGGCGCATATTTGCAAATGTTTAAAAGTTTCCCTGGCGTCTTCCTGTGTATACAAGGGAAGTGCAGGGCTATGCTTGCTGTATCCCGCATGGATGGCATGATCAGCGTCTTCCTCCTGAAGTTTGGCGCTGTCAAGCAGGATTATTTCAGTCAAAGCGGATGTTGGACCTGTCAGATATATTTTTCCTTTAAAGCCATTTCTGACAAGAACAGGAAGATAACCCGTGTGATCGAGATGGGCATGGGTGATTATAACGACCTGAATGGAAGCTGCTTCAACCGGCAGCGTCTGTCTGTTTAACTGCCTTAGGTTTTTCAGGCCCTGAAAAAGCCCGCAATCTATCAGAACGGTTATTTCTGGTGTCCGCAAAAGATGTTTGGATCCGGTAACAACACCGGCAGCGCCCATAAATTGCAAAGTGAAACTCTGGGTTTCGGATACTGGAGAGGTCATGCTTTTCATTTCAGTAAAAGTCTGCTTATTCACCACCTTGTTAAATGACTCTGGTCATGGACTCAAAAAGTTCATGTCATTGACCAATATGATTAAAGTCAGGTCTTTAACATTTCAATCAGTGAAATGAAGAACAAGAAGGAAGAAAAACTGCCGGATTCAAGCATTTTGCAGTAAATTGCAGACGAAAACACCCTTGAAATCATCTTTGAAATGATAAAAGCGCTTGAGAGTCATGATATTTTCAGAATCTTATTTGATTCTGCCGGTGAAGGTTTGATTCTGGTAGATAAGAAAGGAACTTTGCTGATGGCGAACCACCGGATGGAAGAAATGTTTGGTTTCCAACGGGACGAACTGATCGGAAAACCAATCGAAATTCTGCTTCCCGAAGCTCTCCGCCAGCAACATGTGGGACATCGGGAAGGATATACCAAACATCCCAAGAAACGGTCGATGGGTGCCGGTATGGACCTGGTGGGATGCCGGAAAGAAGGAAGCACTTTCCCCATTGAGATCAGCCTGAATTATTTCAATTCGGGTGAAGAAATGGTCATCATGGCCTTGATTACAGATATTACCGAACGCAAAAAGATTGAATTGGAATTGCAACAGCTCAATACCGACCTGGAGCAGCGTGTTGAAGACCGCACACAAATGCTGGCCGGAGCGATAAAAGAACTGGAATATTCCAATAAAAGCCTGGCAAAGGCCGAAGAAGAATTGACAACGGCACTTCAGACCGAGAAGGAAATGGGTGAACTCAAATCGCGGTTTGTCTCCACGGCTTCCCATGAGTTTCGTACTCCACTGGCAACGATCCTTTCTTCGGTTTCGCTGATCGCAAAATACAGCAAACCGGAGGATCAGGACAAACGGATCAAACACATTGAGCGAATCAAATCCACTGTTACCGATATGCGTGAAATTCTGAATGATTTTCTTTCTTTGAGTAAGCTCGAAGAAGGGAAAATGAGGAATTCTCCGGTTATATTTCAATTGGCTCCTTTTTGCAAAACCATAGCCGATGAAATGCAAATGCATGTTAAGCCGGGTCAGGAAATAGAGTACGAACATGAAGGTCCGGGAGAAACATTTCTGGATAATCAGTTGCTCAAAAACGTACTTGTGAATCTTCTTTCCAATGCGATCAAGTTTTCGGAAGAAGGCGGGAAGATCATCATGCGATCGGTTCTTCGCAACAGCGAACTTCATCTTTCCGTAAAAGACAGCGGAATCGGGATGTCTCAGGAGGACCAGAAGCATTTGTTTGAACGGTTTTTTCGGGGCGAGAATGCCGCCAGCATTCAAGGAACGGGTCTGGGCTTAAATATTGTACTGAAATATGTGGAGCTGATGGGTGGGGAAATTTCTTTTGAAAGCGAATTGAATCAGGGGACAACATTTAAGCTCCTGTTTAAACATATAGATTGAAGGCAAAGAAGAATACGGCCTTCCCGAATTACAGACAAAAAGTAAAGCAAAAGGTAATCCAAAAACAAAATTTCATTCATATGAGCAGGACCATTTTATTGATCGAGGACAATGCAGCCATGCGGGATAATATCCAGGAAATTCTGGAATTGTCAGACTACAAAGTGTTCACTGCGGTGAATGGAAAGATTGGTGTTGAAATGGCAAAAAAGGAAAAGCCCGATCTGATCATTTGCGATATCACCATGCCGGAGCTGGATGGGTATGGAGTTTTGCATATCCTTGGAAAAAGCAACGAAACGGCCGGTATTCCATTTGTATTTCTTACTGCCAAAGCGGAAAAAGCGGATTTCAGAAAAGGAATGACGCTTGGTGCCGACGATTACCTCACCAAGCCGTTTGATGATGTGGAACTTTTGGATGTCGTTGAGATGAGATTAAAAAAGGCCAGTCTCTTTAAAAAGGAATTTGAAAAGACGGCAAAAGGATTTGATGAATTTATTGATGACGTCAAGGCAAGCCAGGAAATAACATCTTTTACAAATGAGCGAAGCCTGAGAACACACAAAAGAAAGGAAACGATTTTTTCGGAAAGGCATTATCCAAACGCGCTTTACCTGATCAATAAGGGTAAAATAAAAACCTTTAAGACCAACGAGGCAGGCAAGGAGCTCATTACCGGGATTCACAAAGAAGGGGATTTTCTGGGCTACGTTTCTCTGCTGGAAGATATTGCTTACAGCGAATCAGCCGAGGTTCTTGAAGATGCCGAAATTTATGTGATCCCCAAGCAGGACTTCTTTACACTTGTCTACAACAACAAAGAAGTTTCCCGAAAATTCATCCAGTTGCTTTCAAACAATCTTTCAGAAAGCGAAGACAGGCTGATCAGGCTGGCTTATAATTCGGTCAGAAAAAGGGTGGCTGAAGCACTCGTTCAACTGCATGACCGTTACCAGACAAGCGATGCCTTGAAAACGCCCATTCCCATTTCCCGCGAGGATCTGGCAGGAATTGTGGGCACGGCAACAGAATCGGTTATCCGGACCCTTGGAGATTTTAAGGAAGAAAAGCTGATCGAAATCCAAAAAGGAGATATCTCCATTTTGAATCTGGATAAATTAAAAGGATTAAAAAACTAGAGCGGGTTTCTGTTTGTCAGAAAATGAATCTGCTGCCCTCGGCCTGGAGCTTAGTGCTGCTGGGTGATTGGCTGGAAGGAGAATTGTATTTTCATTCTTTTGCCGCTGGTCTTTCTGTGTACGCTTTCATAAGCCTGAATGATGGAATCAATGCCATCAACACAATAGGCCCCTGCGCCATTCCCATCAAAAAGCGAGAAATGATATACCCTTTTTCAGAGTGATGAAAAAGGTATCCTCCTGTCCAAAAGAGGGCGGAAATAGCAATCAGCGAAAGATAAACAAGGATGGTCCATTTCAGATATTTTTTTTCCGGAAAAAACATTTTTACAAAAGCCCAGGTGAGCACCATGAACAAAAAAGAAAAGAAAAAGGTGAGCCCCCATTTGATATAATAAAGCTGGCTATAGGAAAAGGATTCAATGAATTTTAATCCAGATGAAAGTGTGGAGTCGTGGTCGTGGTAATAGCTGACCCGCAACTGTTCATTGAAATTGAGAAAAACATAATCACGAAAAAAACCACAGCAGAGAAAAACTGCGATCAGGACAATCAAGGTGACTGTTTTTTTTAAACTCATTTCTCTTTATTGAATAGGCTGCTTATTCCTGAAAAGCGGTTTACCCAAATCATCCAGGTCCAGAAGATGAATCCATAAACAAGAATTTTGAAAATATAATCGTGGTTGATACCGAGCCATTGTGGTTTCTTCAGAACAATGATACAAAGAGCGGTAATGCGGAAAATGTTGGTCAGAAAGATTCCGACAATGCTGGCAGGTATAAACCAGGCTTTGTGTTTGGCGGGGCCTGGGAAGGAGAGGATGAAAGAGGCAGAAAGGGCAAATAAGGTAATTCCGTCGCAAGGATCTCCAATCCAAAGGCCGTGAGTTCCATCTATTCCAACGGTTCGTATTGTTTCGGAATGGGTTGTAAAAGTATTAAACCCCAGTAATTTTAAAAGATGTTCAGAGGAGTAAACCAGACTGTTAATAACCAATCTCTCCAGTTTGCCATCCGGGTTTAGCACCCACTCGTAAAGCACATACCAGGAAGTGTACAGGATAATAAAAAGAACCAGAAAACGGACAAGAGGATTTCTAAAGAAATTGAATTTCATCCGTTTTTAGGCCAGATTTTTCCGGTAGGAAGTATAAATTTTCCATCCGCCCAGAGCCAATCCGGCTAGAATCAGAAATCCGACACCCCCATCGATGGGAACGCAGGGTGGAGGCCAGCAACCCGGACCAGGACCACCGCCACCACCCGGAGGAGGCTGCGCGATCATATCTTTCGAGAACAGGATCAGCGCCGTAAAAGCACACATCAGGCTAACTCTTTTTGCGAATGGCGTCATGGTACTTGATTTTTTTCAAAAGTACAAAAAAGATGATGAAACATCAAAAATATGTTCGTTTTAGAAGGCTTCCTTTAAGGGCCTTTTTGGCTGCTTTCTGTATGCGGAAATTCAATGTGAAATGTAGCTTTCTGGTTCTATTATACGATTTCACCGTATTTATAGTTACAAAATGGGATTATTTTGCTGAAAAAGACGATAAAGCTGAACCGCAATCGAATGAATTTATACATTTGCAGACATTGCAAACAAAATCCTGAACATTGAGCGCAGACAAGAAGAATTCATCCATCATTGAAGTGGAAGACCTCAAATTCATTTGGCGGGTCGTTTCCAAAAACTGGTACATTCCGATTGCAACAGTGCTTATTTTTGCTTTGGCAGGTATCCTCTATACCTACAAACTGACCGATGTTTATGCAGCCAAATCCCAGATTTTGTTGCACAACACCAGCAAGGACATCAATCCTTCCAGTCTTATTTCAGAAAATTTTTACGGCGGATCGGGACCAAGCTTTATTGATAATTCAAATGAAAGCAGGGTTCTGACTTCCTATGATTTGATCCAAAAAGTTCTTGAACGCCTTGATTTTGATGTTTCCTATTATATTGTCGGGCGTATCCGCACGGTAGAGCTTTTTGACGGTTTGCCATTTAAGGTAAAGGTTTATAAAGTCAATGAGAATTTGTATGAGCAGAAAATTAAATTCAAAATTCTGGACATCAACAGGTTTGAAATTGTTTATGTCAAGGATAAGGCTGAAATCAGGAAAGTCGGATTCTTCAATACCGAATTCACGGATACGGATTTCCGCCTTTTTGTTGCAAAAACACAAATAATAAATCCTGCCTCTGTTGCCAACCTAAAAGAAATTGAATATTTGATTCAATTGCATGAACAGAGCGAACTTGTTCAGCAATTCCGTACGGCTTTGGTTGTCACGAATCCTGAATTTACCAATATCCTGGAGGCGACCATGGAAGATGTGCTGCCCCGTCGCGCTATTGTATTTCTGGACACTCTTGCCGAAGTCTATCTGGAAAACACCCTGAAATCAAAATATGAAATCAACAGCAACACTCTGAAGTTTATTGATAAACAAATGGGTGATCTGACTGCCGTGTTGAATAATATTGAAGATACGATGCAGGGATTCAAAGAGAAGAACCGGATTCTGGACCTGGAAAAAGAGGGAGAGCAATATTACGAAAAACTGGACGCCTTTGATCAGCGGAGTTCTGAAATGAATCTTAAGTTAAGTGCCCTCAACGATCTGGAAGGATACATCATAACCAACAAGGATCCTGAATTTCTGCCCCCTTCGATTTATGTAAGCGGTATTGATGAGTTTTTGCCAAAGACTGCAACAGAGCTTTATACACTGCAATTGAGCCGGGGCACCTTGCTGCTGACCAATCAGGAAGGCAGTGCTCCGCTTAAGGATATGGACAAGGCCATCAATAAGGTGAAAAAAAATCTTCTTGTCTATATCGGAAACATGCGGGTCGCCTTGCAACGAAAGATCGACGACTACAAAAAGGAAATGGAAACGTATATTTCCGACATCAAAACATTGCCTTACAAACAAAAAGGTGTCCTGAATATTCAGCGCAAACTGGAAGTCAATGAAAAAATGTATCTCTTTTTGCTTGAAAGACGGTCGAATACAATTATCGCAAGGGCCTCGATTCTTCCCGAAACCAAAGTTATAGAAACAGCCCGGTCTTTGGGCCTGGTTAAACCAGACAGAAAAAAGATACTGGTGAATTACACGATGATCGGATTTTTGATTGGCATCATCTTTATTCTGATCCGATCTGTTTTCTTTGCAAGAATTGACAGTGTTGATGACCTGAAATCCAAGAGTTCGCTTCCGGTTGTTGGAGAAGTTATTTTTGCCAAGATGCAGAATGACCTGATCATTGCTGCCGAAACAGAACCCAAGTCGCCGATTGCTGAGTCGTTTCGGACCATTCGTACGAATTTGCAGTTCATGGTTACCAGTAATTTTTGTAAGATCATCGTGATCACTTCCAATAGCCCTGGCGAAGGAAAGACATTTTGTTCTCTCAACCTGGCGGGTATACTCGCCAAGGCCGGGAAAAAAATTCTTATTCTTGAGCTGGATCTGCATAAGCCAAGGGTACAGAAAGGGCTGAATCTGATTGCAGATGTGGGCATAAGTACCATTGTAATTGGAAAAAATACAATTGAAGAATGCGTTAAACATACCCAGATTGAAAACCTGGATGTTATTCTTTCCGGACCCCTGCCGCCAAATCCTTCTGAAATTATTCTAAGCAAGGAATTGGCTGATGTATTGGCCTATGGCAGGGAACATTATGAATATGTCATTATCGATACCCCTCCTGTGGGACTTATTTCCGATGCAATCGTTTTGATGAAGATGTCGGATGTGAGTTTGTTCGTTATCAATACAAGGTTTCCGTTCAAGGAGTCACTCACAAACGCAAATGAGATTGTCGGGATGAACAAACTGGTTCACTTTGGATTTATTCTGAACGAGGTGAAACGCCGGAAATCGAAATATTATTATAACCGTTATGGCTACGGCAGCGGTTATGGTTATGGCAATTATGGCAGCTATGGCGGTGGTTACGGCAGCTATGGCGGCAGCTACGGCGAAAAAGGCTCCTCCGGTAAAAAATAAATCATATTTGCCGGATAGTCATTTGCTCTGAATCGATGCAGCCTGTTTTCAACTCCTGCATCATTGAATAAAGCAAAGAAGTTTTAACCCAGCGGGTTTTTGTTCAGATTTTAAGTCCTTAACTGGACTGAAATTGAACCTTATGACGAGCTCCGTGACCGGGTGCAATCGCTGTCTTTGATCAGAAAACGAATGATGTCGTTCGTGAAAATCCTCGCTCCTTTACTATTTAAATGTGTTAAATCATAAAACATTTGTTTGTTTTGATACAAACTGTCTGTGGTATCATAAACAAATAATTTTGCTCTTCCCATTGTCAATTCTTCTACCCGTT
Organism: Bacteroidota bacterium; assembly: GCA_003151415.1. Lineage (GTDB taxonomy): Bacteria > Bacteroidota > Bacteroidia > Palsa-965 > Palsa-965 > Palsa-965. The sequence continues at coordinate 4,892 of PLXK01000190.1, read as the reverse complement.
TTTCAAATACCTTGTCTATCGGGTGGAAATTGGGTGGAAAAGCAAGAATCAAATGGATGTGATATTTGTTGCAAAGTCCCAGGAAATTATTGAATGCGTTGATGTATACTTTGTCCTCTTTTTCAAGCGGGTAATTGGTTTCGTTGGTTTGGTACTTCCAGGTAACACCTTCTTTCTGGAATGAAATTGGCATGGAACCATCCGGTAACAGGGTGTCTACAGCATCGAATTTTTTAACGCCAAATTCAAAATTGCTTTTGTTGAGCTGAGATAGAATAAATATATGGGATAGAACCCTGTTTTGTTCATTCCTGTTTATCAATTCATCTCTCACATACGCATATTGCACAAGAGGATACAGCCTGTCCAAACGGTAAGTGGTGTTTTTGGCGGCAGAACAAAGAAATTCTGAATTGTCATCTATAGTCTAGATAATTGTGGATGGACATTTGTTGAATTTAATCAGAGTTTTCAATATGAATTCATGAAAATCTATTGTTGAACCGGGGTAGGCTAAATTGTAAGCAGAGAGTCCGGTTGCCTTTTCTATCTGATTGGCAATAATATTTCTGGCTCCGCGTGAGGAACCCAGGATAATGATATCCTTGTTGATTTTCCCCTTAATTAAGAACTCCAGACGTTTGTCAACTTCCGTCGTAGCTGAATAATTCCGCACAAGAATAAACCCCTTATCAAAGAGAAAAAACAACAGGCCAAACAAAAATAAATTGATAATGAATTGTTTCATATCAAAATTGAAAATATATAAATTGCTGTTCCTTGCCTGAATAAATAAATATGGCGACGATCAACGTGAAATAGAAAGCATACCTTACATACCTGGGATATGTAATTGCCAGTTTTTCTATCGCGTATTTGTTTTCCCTCCCTGACCATTCAATTAAAACAAAAATGAGAACGATCAGTATCACATTGTTGGGACTGGTCGCCAGACCGGTTGTTCTAGGGAAACGGGTAAAAAATACCATTCTTGAAATGTATCTGACGGCTTGTCCCAAATCCTGCGCTCTGAAGAATATCCAGGCCAATGTAGTCAGGCAAAATGTAATTGCAATGGACATCAACTCCCTCAAGTTGGGTAAAATCCGGCCTTTTGCAACGATTTCAAGATTGTTTCTGTTGGTATTGAAGATAACGGAAGGCAGAATATAGAGTGCATTCAACAAGCCCCAAATGATGAATGTCCAATTCGCACCATGCCAAAATCCGCTGACAATGAAAATAACAAAAATGTTTCTGATTTTCTTCCAGTTTCCTCCTTTGCTTCCTCCTAAGGGAATATACAAATAGTCCCTGAACCAGGATGAAAGGGATATGTGCCATCGCCTCCAGAACTCGGCTATATCGCGCGAAAAATAGGGAAAGGCAAAATTCCTTAACAGGTCAATGCCAAAAAGTTTGGCAGTTCCGATGGCGATATCCGAGTAGCCCGAAAAATCAGCATAGATCTGGAATGCGAAAAGAATGGCCCCGAGAATAAGAATTCTGCCGGAATACTTATCCGAGTTATTAAAGATCTGGTTTGCATATTCTGCACATTGGTCTGCAACAACTACCTTCTTTAAAAGACCCCACAAGATTTGTCTCAACCCATCAACAGCCTTGATGTAATCAAAATTTCGTTTTACTTTGATCTGGGGAAGCAGGTGAGTTGCCCGTTCAATTGGGCCCGCTACCAACAGCGGAAAGAAACTGACGAAAACGGCATAATCTGTAAAGTTCCTTTCTGCTTTTATTCTGTCCTGATAAATGTCTATGACATAGGAGAGGCCATGGAAAGTGTAAAAGGATATCCCCACAGGTAGAATCACCTTGAGCGACCAGGGATTTAATTTTAAACCAAAATGGCTGATGGCTTCCGCAAATGAGGTTGCGAAAAAATTATAATACTTGAAAATGCCTAAAAAACCAAGATTGATTAAGACACTTAACCAAAACCAAACTCTTTTTGTGGTCCTGGATTTGGTTTCGGACATTTTTATGCCCGAATAATAGTCTAATAATGTGGAGAAAATGAGCAGGAATAAAAACCTCCAATCCCAGAATGCATAAAAGCAATAACTTGAAACCAGAAGGAGCAGATTCTGAAGCCCTAGATTTTTATTTGCAAAAAACCAATAGAGAATGAAAACGAGTGGTAAAAATAGGGCATAGTTTATTGAGTTAAAAAGCATACTTGCTGTTTATTATTGACTATGCCATCAGATTTGAACAGAGAATCGCTTTGGAAAGATAGCGGAAATTTAATTCCTGGCAAAAGGGAAAAAAGTATAATGTCAATTGCTATGGGCTGTTTTTCAGCTGAAGCGGGGGATAACAGGGAACCGTTTGCCAAAAAAAAAGAGCCAACAAAAACATTTGTTGGCTCTTTTTTATTTGGGTTTGGTTCTTAAGGCATCCCCTGATTTTTTTGACAATATCAGGGGCAGATGAATCAGATTAATGGTTCAACAGAATCTTTTTGCTGACAATATGATTTCCTCCCAGATTCACCTTCACAAGGTAAAGGCCGGCTGCGTTGTCAGCCAGGTTGAAATTCACGGTTTCTTTGAAAGCATCAACTTCCACCTCATTCATAATGCTTCGTCCCTGAAGATCATATACCGAAACAAGGGCCTTTGTCGTTTGGTCCAAATCAAATTTGATATAGGCGGCTCCGTCGTTGCTGTAAATACGAATCTGATTGTTGGTAAAGAAGGCATCTGCAGGTTTTACAGAAGTCAAAACTTCTTCACAACTGGTGCTTCTGCGGGTCAAATGGAGCATGAAACGATCCGGATTGTCTGTGGTCTTTGCATCAAAAGTGTAATTTGGCTGCTGTTTCAGATCGATCACTTTATGTGACTGTAAATCTTCCATCAGCGCACATGAGTATTCGGTCATATTGGCGGCGCCTGAGGTTTCAAGTGTATATGTACCGTCTATACCAACAGTCATTTTCATAGGAACCACGACAGTTTCATTGGTACTTGCCGAGAAGGCGTTGCGAGTGAGGCGGTTTCCATCGGTTGTCACCATGCAAAGCGATGGAGCCTTTGTTTCCGGACTCTTGATATACAGGTGCTCCAGTTCAGGATCAAAACCAAGACCTGCATTGTCATTGAAGTCAATGTAATTTTGCTGGTAATAATCAGTCAATGAAGGGCTGGAAACTTTGAAACTCAAGTCGAATGACACTTTACGGTGACCAGCGAAGACACTGGATGAGGTTGCGCTTTTGCAAGCTTCAGTAAAGGTAACCGATCCGCCTCCTGACTTGGCATAAAGACAGAAGCCTTGTGAAGCAGGAAGAACAGTTCCGTTGCCAAATCCGGCGTAATTTCCATCCACCATCACGTAAATTGTAGACTGGAGCAAGTTTGTTCCCAAAGCGCCATTCCAGGTTATCGGAGATGGATAAGGATTTCCGATTCTGTTGTCACCGGCGTCTGAACCGGCAGTATAAGTAAGACTAGCCACCTGATTTCCTGAAACCGGAGTACCGTGCGAGTCAATGGCTTTGGCAACCCAGTTTGATGGGTCGTCGGCAGCCCATGTCGTATAGCAAACCATAGGTACCAGTGGAATTTCACTCGTTACATTGACATAGGCTTTGGTGGCTTCGCTCCAGTTTTTTACAGAAATAAATCCTCCAGCATTTCCATTGGGGCCTCCCACACCACTCATGAACATTTCTTTGTTCCAATCAAGAAGTGTGGTGCCGGTAACCGGGCAGGATAAGTCCTGCCAGTTGGCTGTCCGCCCTGCGATATAACGTTGTATAATGAATGTACCGCTGTAGGATCCGGCTCCGTTGGCCGTATATGCCGTTGTCGCACTGTTGGAAAGCAATTTAACGCTGTCGGCGCTGTTTTTAATGACACCCGATTGGGCTGTAAGGGCATCGGCAATGGTCCAGGCTCCGGCAGTGAATGTAGCTCCGGCAGCGTTGTTTACTGTAAGGTCATACATCGGTACGGTGGCTCCGGCTGTTCCGATTATGGATTGTGCCGTTGATCCGTTCAAAAGGATCTTACCGCTATGAGGAGTGAACGTGTTTTTAATTGTAAGGTTACCTGCCACGGACACCTGAAAGTTTGAAGCGCTTACATCAAATGTGCCGGTATTCAGTGTCAATGCTTTTGCGCAAGTAATGGCGGCTCCAAGAGTAACAGTCGATGTTGAATTTGAAACCAGGGTGTAAAAAGAACAACCTGTTCCTCCAACACTTTGTGCACTGGATCCATTGAGTGTGACAGTTCCTGCCCTTGCGTTGAATGTTCCGTTTATAGTAAGATTGCCTCCAACTGTTACGGCAAGATTAGAAGCGCTGACATCGAGGGTGCCTGAATTGATTGTCAATGCATTTACTGTGCTGATCGGATTGGCCAGGGTTACGGTTCCACCGGAAGTTACCGTTAAGCTTTTTAAAGCTTCAGTGGCATTGGATACTTTGGAAATGCTCTGTGCTCCGGCTCCGTTTAAGGTCAGATCTACTGTCGACATAGACGAGCTCGGGTCATTGTCTGTCACATTCCCGGCAACACTTAACGAAAATCCAGCTCCGCTCAATGTGGCAACAAGTCCGTTAATAAAGAAGTTGTTTTGAACCACGGTGGCTCCGGTCAGATTCCGGTTCGATCCACCAACAAGGGTCAAATTGTAATACGTAGCGCCCAGAATGGTCGTGGTTGCATTGGCATAGGTAACTGTATTGGGAATGGCGGAGGCATTTATGGTAATGCCTGAAAGATTTTGTGTTGAAGTTAAAGATGAATTGGCGCCGTTGATCCAGCTTGCTCCGGCAGCTCCGTTCACACGTAAAGTCGTGATGGTTCCCAGATTGTGCACTGTCGTGGCCGCAGCCAGAGAAATTCCACTGCCACTACCAC
>PLXK01000031.1 GCA_003151415.1 Bacteroidota bacterium | reverse complement strand
GATAGCCATCGTCGTCCAGGTTGCCAATGAGGTAGCTCGCAATTGTGTGGCGCCGCTCATCGAGTTCCTGCATGCCCAGCTGGCTCAGCAGAAGGTCCTGAAAACCGGAACCCGATATAACGGGCACTTCCTTGCGTTCCTCATCCTGGCTTGTATTGTTGGCCTGCAGTTTGTAATCCGGAAATTCGTCGTCATCGAAATACTCATCGATATCTACTTCCTTTTCTTCCTTTGAAATTTTGTCTTCGTCATTGTCCGTGTCATCCCCGGTTATCTCATCTTCCTTTTCCGGTTTTTCATCATCCAGGGGTTCATTCTCGTCCTGTTCGGGGGCATTTTCTTCCTCATCCTCCTCGCGGCCTTCTTCCAAAGCCGGATTCGCCTCCAGTTCTTCCTTGATGCGCTGCTCAAGGGCAATGGTAGGCAACTGAAGCATTTTCATCAGCTGGATCTGCTGAGGAGAAAGTTTCTGAAGCAATTTATGACTGAGAGATTGTTTTAACATCTACCCTAAATATACAAATTCAATTTGGTTTGTCCTGGTTTTCAGAACTCCGCATTTTTGGGTGTGCGCGGGAAAGGAATGACATCACGGATATTCCCCATTCCGGTAACAAACATAATCAGCCGTTCAAAACCCAGTCCGAAGCCGGCATGGGGCACGGTTCCAAAACGACGGGTATCCAGATACCAGTAAAGTTCATCCAAAGGAATATGCATTTCTTCCATGCGTTTTTCCAAAAACGAAAGACGTTCTTCCCTTTGCGAGCCTCCGACGATTTCTCCTATTCCCGGAAACAGAATGTCCATGGCCCGAACTGTTTTCCCGTCTTCGTTCTGCCTCATGTAAAAGGCTTTTATGTCTTTCGGATAATCGGTAAGGATGACTGGTTTTTTAAAATGTTTTTCAACCAGATATCTTTCGTGTTCGGATTGAAGATCGGCTCCCCATCCTTCGATCAGGTATTTGAATTTTTTCTTTTTGTTGTGATTGGAATTCCTTAAAATGTCGATTGCTTCTGTATAGCTGAGCCGTTGAAATTCGTTATCGAGGCAAAAATGAAGCTTTGCCAGCAGATCCAGTTCCGAGCGTTCCTCCTGCGGTTTTTGTTTCTCTTCTTCAAGAAGCCGGGTTTTCAGAAACTCCAGTTCATCCGGGCATTGTTCAAGGGCATAGCGGATGACATATTTGAGCATGTCTTCCGCGAGCTGCATATTGTCGTTGAGGTCATTGAAAGCCACTTCGGGTTCTATCATCCAGAACTCAGCGGCATGCCGGGCGGTGTTCGAATTCTCTGCCCGGAAAGTAGGGCCGAATGTATACACTTCTGAAAATGCCATGGCACCCAGCTCGGCTTCAAGCTGACCGGATACAGTGAGATTGGTGGCTCTTCCGAAAAAATCTTCCCTGAAATCCACTTTCCCCTCTTCATCGCGCGGAGTGGAATCAAAGGGCAGGGTGGTTACCTTAAACATCTCTCCGGCACCTTCTGCATCCGAAGCGGTGATGATCGGCGTATGCATGTAAACAAATCCACGCTCATTGAAAAATTTGTGAATACCGAAAGCCAGCACGTGACGCACTTTGAAGACCGCGCTGAAGGTGCTGGTCCGGAAACGCAGATGTGCCTTTTCGCGCAGAAAATCCAGACTGTGTTTCTTGGGTTGAAGCGGGAATTTTTCGGCATCGCAATCGCCCAGGATTTCGAGGGTCTTTACCTTCAATTCCACTTTCTGTCCTTTTCCCAGCGACTCAATCAGCAATCCGCTGACAGCAACGGAAGCTCCCGTGGTCAGCCGTTTCAACAAGGCCTCGTCCATCGTGTTCAATTCGACGACCGCTTGTATATTGCCCAGGCAGGAACCATCATTGATGGCAATAAACTGGTTGTTGCGGAACGTGCGGACCCAGCCTTTTACGGTAATTTCTTTTCCAAATTCTGTGCTTTGAAGCAGTTCTGCAATCTTTGTTCGCTGACTCATAATAAGATTCTATTTTTTCATCCTTTATCCAATACAAAAGGCTTGCGAAGTTATATATTTTTCGGGGAAAACGGGAGAGAATCGGAGGATTGAATGCATTTGACAAGGGCCGGGGCAGCCTCTTTGCACAGGCCGGACAAGGGACAGACGATTGAATCAGAAACGGAACCCGATCACCAGCACATCATCGACCTGATCCTGATCGCCTTTCCAGTCGATGAAATGACGGCGCAGGATTTCCTTCTGCTCGGCATGCGGCAGATGCAGGATTTCGGTAAGCAATTTCTGAAAGTTTTTCACCATCATTTTCTTGCCTGCTTTACCGCCAAACTGATCGGCATAACCATCGGTACTCAGATAGATCATATCCCCTTTGCCGAGTTCTACGCGGTTATTCGTAAAGCGCCGTTTATCTTCTGTTTCCAGACCCCCTATAGGCGATTTGTTGGGCTTGATCACCTCCATGGCATCGGCCTTGCCCCCGCGGAAAATCCACATGGGTCTGTTGGCCCCTGCGTATTCCAGGATGTTGCTGTTCTCTTCAATGGCACACAAGGCAATGTCCATTCCGTCGCGGCGCTCGCCTTCGGCATTGGATTGTTTGAGGGCGTTTTTGATTCCCGCATGCAGTTCGTTGAGGATTTCACCGGGTTCCAGAATTTCTTTATCCGATACGATTTCATTCAGAAGCGTATTCCCGATAATGCTCATGAAGGCTCCCGGAACACCATGACCTGTGCAATCTGCCGTGGCAATGAACTTCTTGTTTTTCCGTTTGGCAAACCAGTAGAAATCTCCGCTGACAATATCCTTGGGCATGTACAAAATAAAACTGTTCGGAAACTCCTGCGAAATGATATCCAGCTGTGGAAGAATGGCTTCCTGAATGTTTTTGGCGTATTGAATGCTGTCGGTGATGTCGCGGTTCTTGGCTTCAATGACGGACTTCTGGGCATTGATTTCCTTGTTGACACTTTCCACTTTTTCTTTTTCCTCTCTCAGCTCATGGGTTCTTTCGCGCACCTGCTTTTCAAGGGTGATCTGCGTCTTTCTGAGCTGCTGGGTACGTATATTGATAAAAAGATAAACACCTGCCACAATCAGAATGATGCACAGGGTGTAGAACCACCAGGTTTTATACCAGGGAGGCAGGATAACGAAATGGTAAGCAAAAGGCTCGCTGTTCCAAAGACCGTCGTTGTTGCTGGCTTTCAAAAGGAAGGTGTATTCCCCCGGGGGCAGGGAAGAATAAGTGGCTTCGTTCTTAAATGTGGCCGGCACCCAGTCGCCATCGATGCCTTCGAGCATAAACGTATATTTTACTTTCGAGGGAACCGTGAGACTGACGCCTCTGAAATCGAAAGTGATGTGGTTTTTATTGTATGGCAAAACCAGATTCGAAGGCAGTTTGGTGAGTGAATCAATGCCTTTTGACCAGGAGCTGAAGTCTGCATCCTGAAAGAAGAGCCGTATTTTTGAAACCGTTGTCAGGGGCTCGACGGCATTGGGTTTATCCAGTGTGTGATCGTACACGGTTACCCCCTTGATGGTGCCAAACCAGATCCGGCCGCTGTTGTCTTTGCAACACGAATTGATATTGCATTCCACTCCCTTGAAACCTTCTTCCTTGCCATAGTGCTTCACCTCAATTTTTCCCGATTTCCGGAATGCATTGGCATCGAGGCGGTCAAGCCCTTTGTTTGTTCCAACCCAGAGAAAACCGTTGTTGTCAAAAATCAGCAGATAAATTTTATTGGAGGTCAGGCCGTTGTTTTCATCCACTTTCGAAAAATCTTTCCCATCATAAACGAATACACCCTCACCCGTTCCGAACCACATATTTCCTTCGCTGTCCTGAAGAATGCAGGAAACCTTTTTGTCGGTAAAATTCGATTTTTTTGAAAATACATGGACATCGCTTTTATCCATCATCATCGCCCCTTTTTCCGTACCGAACCAGGTATTGCCTTTGTTGTCGGTAAAAATGCACTGGATGCCCCGGTTGTCTTTATCAAGCAGCGAGTTCACCCTTTGGTAATCCAGCGCAAAGCCCTCTTTGGGATGATCGCCATCCGACATCTTGTGATAACACACTCCGTTTTTGGTTCCGATCCAAACCTTGCCGTCCACTTCTTTGGAAATGGCATATATTTTATTGTCTTTCAGCCCATCGCTCACGGAATAGTTCAGCATGGTTTTACCGTCAGAAATGCTGAGTCCGTTTCCGGTACCAAACCACATTCGGCCTTCTTTATCCTCGAACATGCAGGAAGTGGTGTTGCCGATTATTGACTTGTCCCGTTTTTTTTCATCAATCCGATATGTAAGCACAGGCTTGTAGCGATCGTTCAATTTGATCACTCCGGCATCCTGCAAACCCAGCCACATGTTGTTTTTAGAATCCATAAACACGCTGTTCACATAATCGCGCGGAAGACTGTCGGTGGAGCTCAGGTTAAAAAATATTTCCCGGCTCAGTTTGGACACTCCGCCTCCGGAAGTCCCAAACCACATATTGCCTTCCCTGTCGCAGGTCACACAAAGCAGGTTTCTTGCCGCCAATCCATTGCGTTCGGTATAATGATTGAAACTATGGCCGTTGTATTTGTAGATGCCGGCCCCGGTAACAAACCAGATGTTTCCGCTCTGATCTTCTGCAGCCCCGGTATAGGAGATGGTGTTTGTTGTCTGGTCTCCTTCGGGAATGACATGAAAGGAGTTGTCTATTTTGCCGTTTGTAATCCGGTTAAGACCCTTGATTGTCGCCACCCAGATGTTGCCCGCTTTGTCTTCGATGACACTGCGCACGAAGTTGTTGTCGAGGCCTTCTTTTTCAGAATAATGGACAAAGGTTTTGCCGTCATAAGCAAAAACCCCGTTGCTCATGGTGCCAAACCAAATCTGTCCTTTGCGGTCGGAATAAATAACGAAAACCGAGCTTTTGCTGAGCAGTTCGTTTTCTTTAAAAGGCGTGATTTTATTGTCTGTCAAAAGACAAACCCCTTTTGCGGTACCCACCCAAATGCGGTCTTGTCTGTCCCGGAAGACTTTGTACACGCGTTTATGCGGAAGGCCGGTAGAATCGGTCAAATTGCGAAATGAAAATCCGTTGAAAATGCTCAGGCCGTTTAAGGTTCCGAAGAGGATGTTGCCCTGTTTGTCGTCGCAAATGGAGTAGATGACATTGTTTAAAAGCCCGTTTTTCTCGGTATACGAACTGAATTTAACGCCGTCAAAATTCGAGGCCCCTCCGCTGTTTGTGCCGAACCACATCAATCCATTGCGTGCCTGAAAAACGGAAAGAACCTGCGACTGGGCAAGTCCTTCTTCTACAGAATAGTTCTTGAAATTATAGGTTTGCGAAAAGCCGGCGGAAGCGCAGAGCAAGGCCGCAAAAAGAAAAGCAAAAAAAACAGATCTGTTTGAAAACAATTTCACAGCGCAATTATGGAATGGAAAACGGATGCAAGAATGGAAATAAAAGTACAAATTTATCGCGAATCTGTCTTTTTTACTTGCCGGGGTCTGCTAAAAAAGGAAAACCGCTTTACAGAGCGGTTTTCAAAGGTATAAATCAGGACCCGGCCTCAATGCAAACTCAGCAGGCGCCTGGAAACGGGTTTCCCGTCGACAGTGAGTTTCAGCAAATAAATTCCGGACGAAAGATTGTACGCACGGGTGTCCAGGTGAAAACGATAGGAGCCCGCTTCCTGATTTTGATTCACCAGCGAGGTGACTTGCTGGCCAAGTACATTGTAAATTTCAAGCGTCACCGGGGATGCATCCGTTAAAGTATAGCTGATGTTCAACAGATCCCTGAATGGATTGGGTGCTACAGTGAGGTTGTTTTCATTTCCGGAAACCGGCTGGATACCGGTGACAATGGCCAGCGAGTCTTTATAGATATGTGTGGAGTCCACCACGTAATCCAGGTTGCCCCAGTTGTCCGAAGAGGTTATGGTTCTTGAATATTGCGACACCAGGCCCAGACCGGGAATATCCACATAAATGCTGTAGGTTCCGGGTGGCACATGGCCGAAGCTGTATACACCACCTGCATCGGTGGTGTCATGGGCCACAATGATTCCGCCGGGATGTTGCTCAAGATTCACATCCAGACCGGGTATAGGTTCACCAAGCACACCTGGAATTGGATTAAACCGGTGACTGTTGCCAAAGCCAGGACCCTTCGTAACACTTCCTGTCAATGTTCCCGTTCCACTTGAAAGCGGTGTCAGCTCAATGACATTGATGTTGGCTGTAACGGTTGTGTTGCAGGGAGCTGTAACAAGTGCGGCTTTGGCCCAGGCATCGGATTGCGGTGAATAGGTCCTTACCGCATTTGGATACAGCGCCTTACTTGGTTTTGCAAAAATCAGGTAATTGCCATCGTGAAAACCGGTTACAGAATAGGCACCGTTAACGATGGGCACAGAATCAACAACAAATTGTTTTTCAGGAAGTGCATTGTAATAGATCAGGAACACATACCCCGAGGTGATGTTTCCGCTGGCCGTTGATGTCACGGTTCCGGCAATGGTGGGAGGCGACACCACGTGCAAGGTCATTGTATCCATTGCCATACATCCGTTCTTGTCCCTTACGGTAACGGTATAGGAAGCGGTGACCGTAACAGACACGCGGATGGAGTCTGTTGTGGCGCCGCTGCACCACAGATAGGTATAGGGTGCGGTTCCGCCCGCAACAGCCGGTTTCAGGGTAAAACTATCTGTTGTACACGTATTCAACGGACCTCCCAGATTCACAGATGGCACAGGCAAAACATGAACCGTGAGGGTATCGCTGCCCTTGCAACCCATCTGATCGGAAACATGAACCGTGTAAAGAACAGAAGCAGATGGATGAACCATTGCAGTATCGGCAGAACTTCCGTTTGACCAGGAATAGGTAAAGGGCTTTGTACCTCCGCTGATGGATGCCAGCAGGGAGATTGATCCATTTTTGCATATACTCTGGGCACCGCCTGCATTTACAGAAGGCAACCCGGTTATGGCAATGGCATTGAAAACACTGTCGACACAAGTGCCATTGAAAGCTTTCAGCACCACCGTATAGGTAGCGGCCGTGGCGGGAGTAAATGTATAGGTCGCCTGCACGGAATCTTCATGAATACCGTTTAAGATCCACATGTAGTTTAATGTATTTGTCATCGTGCCGGTCAGAGCCAGAGGGCTGCCTGCACATTTACCCAAAGCCGGAACTGAATAGCTTGCCACGGGGGCCAGACAGGTTCTCCAAATCTGTCCTCCGTTTCCACCGGTATTGGTTCCTCCGTAATAAATTTTATAATTCAAATCGGTCAAAAAGCCCTGATGATTGCCATGATTGAATCCGGTAGAATCGGAAACTTTGAAGTTCATTCCGTCTGAAGAGTAATGGATGAAGTTTCCATACGATTTCGCTCCCCGGGTCGAATTTCCATTGGGCTTTATAATCGAAGGCACGGTAAAATCTCCGCTGGTCCACAATTTGCCACCGGCAGCATGCAAATCGTCGATTGAATAATAGTTGGACCCAAGTCCGAATCCATTGTCCTGGATCAGCGTCCAGTTAATTCCATCAGCGCTTTTGTAAAGTGCGGCCCCATTGTTATTGTCTCTTCCGGCAACAAACAGTTCGTTATTGAAAACCTCCATGGCCGTAAACCCCGATACATTGATGTTGTGAAAACCGGTATCGGCTGCAGCTATCCGTGTCCAGTTGATTCCGTTGGCCGACTGGAACACATAACCGGTTCCGTTGGTGCAGGCATAAATTTTTCCCTGGAATACTTTCATCGCCGTAAACTGATAGGCATTGGCATCGGGGGTGGTCAGAACATTGGTCCAGACGGGTGATGCTGACCCTGCCGCTGCGGCATATAACTCAGCTCCGGAATTGGGGTTTCCCACTGCGGCAAAAATGGAATCGCCATTGCCGTTTGTACTGAACGCGCACATACTGGTAACGCCCTCATAATTACCCGAGGCCGAAATGTACATGCCCGGTGCAGGACTACAATCTGACCATTTTGTTCCGTTGTATCTGAAAATTCCGGGGTAGTTTGATCCAAAAGTTGCACCGGCAAAAAGATACCCGCCTCCAGATGTTGTGGAAGCCAGACTTCCTATCGCATCCGGACCGCCCTGTTTCGTTGACCAAATCGAATCCAGACCTGTTTGCATTTTCCAGCTGCCTGTATCTCCGGTTGCAGAATAATACAAATGGGCTCCTGTGGCTATGCTGTAGGAACTTTTGGTTGCGGCATAAATCTTCCCGTTGAAAGAGAGCATCCTGTCCACCGAGATGAATGGACTGCCAAAGCCATTGCCCGAAACGGAATCCCATTGGCCCTGGGCCTTGACCGATGAACATAATTGAATACATAAAAAGACAAGTAAGACTTGTGTAAAGTGCTTCATGAGATTTGAGTATGTCAGGTTGGGTCTGAAGAGCGAAAATACAACAAAAAAGCATAAAAAAGACGAGGAAACCGCCTGACCATGCGATCAATACTGAAATACAATATTTTTTTCTTTGCCCCCGGCATTCGGCTATCTGTGTAATCTCAACAATAAAGCCCGGTTTTACAAAACCGGGCTTTATTTAAAAACAGATCATCAACGATCTCTTTTATCTGATGATAACGACTTTGTCTTGTTTTACGAGTTTGTTGTTTAAAACGATGGTATAAAAATACATTCCGTTGGCAAGTCTGTTATCTGAAATCTGCAGTCTGTCTGTCTGGCCATTCAGCGTGTAATTTTCAACAAGCTTTCCCGTTACGTCATAAAAACTGATCTGAGCCACGTCTGTCGAATGGATGGAATAATCGATGCTCATCGTCCCATTGTTTGGATTCGGATACAATTTAAACAAGACCGTTTGCTCTTCGACAGGTCTGATTTTTATTTCGGGGGGCAGGGCATCGCAATTGTCTGGAAATTCAATCACCTGCTGCCTGACGGTCATGAGCAAATTACGGGCCTGATAAACGGCATTGCCTCCTTTTAAGGGGCACTGATTGGCCACAGAACTCATGGCAGCCACCTCGCCCGAACTGAATTCATGAGCCGGCTCCATAAACCCTTTTAAAATAAGTGCATTGACCGCTTTCTGATTGGCTTCAATGGGATTGATTGCATTTATGCTTGCATTCGCACTTTCAGCCAGGGCAAATTGTCCAGCCGCAATCCAATCGTTCACTTCCGAAAAAAGGCCAATTGAACCCTTCAGGTTTTTGACATACACATTTTGCAAATCCGGACTGTTTTTTAATGAGGGATTCTTTTTTATTTCCGTGAAAAGGAAATTTTCATTTTGCCAATGTGTTTCATCATTGTACTCCGGCAATTGAACCGAATCTGTCTTTAACACATTCAGATAAGGTTCTGGATTTAAATCAGCAATCCGCTCGGTGCCCGAACCGGGCGCATTCATGACCGGAGGTACGGCACCGCAAGGTCCGGGCCCTGAAGCGGTACTAAGAACCAGGCTCGAGCACCCTCCGCCAGGCATGGCAAATGGATAAGGCCCCTTGTTGATGGTTGGCAATGTTGCCGCCGCACCTGAAACAATATTATTCACAAACAAGACGTTTGCGCTGGAACTTGCACAAGAGGCATTTGAAAAGGTATGCGAGTTTGAGAACACAGAAGACAAATCCCAGTAATTATTACTTGGCACGGCCACACTGCCTTGTGCGTTGACAGAGGTTCCGGCAGTCAGGAGCACAAATCCGTCCTGCGCATTGTGCATGGTGTTCTGCGAATAACCGGTCCATCCTTGTCCTGTGCCTCCGGGGAAATTGGAAAAAGCCGGCCCGTCGAAAACCAAACTGCGTGCGGCATTGTCTATCTGGTTGCAATGCAGTCCGACCAGATTGCTGCTTTGCAGATAAATACCGTATGCGAGGATGTTACCCGAAGTGGCGTATGCACTTGTTGCATCATATTTGGTATGATTGTTCGTGACATTCAACCCGCTGCAACCGGTAATCTTAATTCCGCTCAGAGCGCCCGTAGCTGCGTAACGAACCGTACAGCTGTTCTGCGACACAATGCAGGTGGCGCCCGAAGCCAGAGCTCCCGGCAAATACATGTTGGATAAGAAAATACAATTTGAGGCTTCTGTTACTGTATTTGAATTTACCTCCCACACAGAGGGAGAAGAGTTGACGGTCAAGCCGGTCAGATAAATGCCTGTATTGCAATGCCCGCTGGTATTGGCTGTAATCAGGGCGTTATTGTCAATCTGAAATACATTTGAATATAGAGGAGTCGAATAGGTAAAATTGACCCAGATGGCCGTTTCGCAATTTCTGATCAGCGACTGACCGATGATTTTAACTGTACTATTAACTGCCGGATTCACATAGATACCAAAATCGCCATAAGAGATAACGTTTGTAGAAAAATTACCTGTCAATATGTTATCAATGCTGTTATTCATGATTGTATTGCCCTGATACAAAGACAGATTAATTGCTTTGTAAATATTCAAAAAGGTGTTGGCCTGATACGACCCGCCTCCCCCTATAACAACCGAATTGGTTCCTGTTCCCGAACTTGCACCAACAGCCTTTACACCATATCCGCTTTCATTGTAGCAGGGAATCGTCTGACCAAACACGCAGGGCGTAATGGATGGACCCAGAATATTCTGAAACTGGTTGTTGTAGATAACGGCATTTGTCCGGACCAGGTTTACACCGTCCATGACCGCATCAATGATATTTGTTGTTCCAACCAAAGCCTTTCCGACATTCAGGGCATTCACATCTGTTGCATCAATTCCGTAACATGCTCTGATGTTGCTATAAGGAGCCTTTATCGCCACAATGGGATAAGGACTCGCCGAGATGATGTTTGCAAAAACCGAAGACACAGGCAAATTCAAAGAGGCAAGAGCATAGAAAGGAATCGTTCTTGAAGTAATCACACTGCCTGTGAAACTGAGTGGCGAAACCGTGCCCGAATTTGCAGTGAGCTCAATGGCAAAAAGATTCCGGTTAAAAATCGTCTGGTCTATATTTGCAATTCCTCCGCCGGCTATATGAACGGCCATAGTCCCGTCTTCGATAAAGGTGCTGGTGCCTGTGGTCAGTGTCCGGCCGCTGCTTACGTAAATGCCATCCCAGAGATTGGAGCAGGCCATCAAGTGGGTCTGATTCATCAATGTCAGGTTTCCGGTAGTCAGGGATATCCTCACCGAAGGATTGAGTACAACATTGCAACCGGAAAGCGTCATGTTGTTATCTATAGTAAGGGGGCCCAGAGCCAGAATATTTTTATTGATTAAGGTTGTCGCGCCGCCAAACAATGCGCTGGCGTTTGCACCGGCTGCCGGAACAATATAGTCGAATGGAAGCGTGCAGGGTGTTGTAGCAACGGTCACCGTTACAGTCGCCGTGTTTGTACAGCCATTGGCGCTGCCGGTTACCGTGTATGTGGTTGTGGCAGGAGGTACAAATGAAACACCATTTGTTACTCCTCCCGACCAGGAGTAAGAAGCAGCCCCTCCCCCTGTGAGAATGGTTGAAGCTCCGGACCAGACAACAGAAGGCGATGCGGAAGCCGTTACCACTGGAAGAGGAACAACAGCCACCGTTTGCAAGGCCGAATTCTTGCATCCATTCAGATCGGTACCCGTAACGGAATAGGGTGTGGAAACAGAAACGGGCACTGTAATGGACGTTGTTGCAGGACCACCCAGCCAGCTGTATGTATTTGCTCCTCCGGCGGTCAACACAACGGTTCCGGGTCCGCAAATCGAAGCCGGGCCCGAAATCGTAACCGTTGGCAAAGCATTGACAACAACTGTTTGTGAAGTTGTAAACTTACAGCCGTTTCCATCGGTACCTGTAACCGAATAGGTCGTGTTTACACCCGGAGAAACCGTCACGGAAGGATTTGTGTTTCCACTAACCACATTGGCACTCCAGACATAGGTGCTGGCCCCGGTGGCGGTGAGTGTTGCGTTGCTGCCAAAACAAATCGGATTCACAGCAGCTACAGCTACATCGGGCAATGGGTTCACAACAACGGTCTGGTTCGCAGTGGCGGAACAGTTATTTCCATCGGTTCCGGTAACAGAAAAGGTTGTGCTCACTCCCGGAACAACAGTCACCGAGGGTGTGACAGCAGCTCCGGCATTCGAACTCCAAACATATGTATTGGCTCCGTTTGCGGTAAGTATTTCGCTTTGTCCCAGGCAAACCGGGCCTGCCCCTGAGATTGTAATAATCGGAAGCGGGTTGACAATAACGGTGTGAATGCCAGTATTCACGCAGCCATTCACATCTGTACCTGTTAAGGTATAGGTGGTTGTGGTGGAAACCGCAACCAAATCTGCAGATGTAGTGGGCCCTCCGGTCCAGGAATATGTGCTTGCCCCCTGTCCTTTTAATAAGGCGATGCCATTTCCGCACAATTGGGTCGGCCCATTGATGGTGATAGTGGGCAGTGGATTTACCGTTACAGTAACTGTAGAAGAAGAACAATCAGGAGCTGTTACGGTGTATGTGGTTGTCGTAGTTGGACTGGCAATCACAACCTTTCCGGAGGAAACATTTAATCCGGCGGTTGGGTACCAGGTTAATGCGCTTGAAGGAGAAGATGCGGTCAGGGTGGTTTGGCTGCCCAGGCAAATGACGGGCTGTGAAGCGGAGGCACTGATGTGTACCGAGGTATTGAGCAATACGGAAATGGTGTTTGAAACCCCGTTGGATGTAATCAGATCGGTTTTGCCATCGCCATTTAAATCTGCGCCCACTACATACCGGCAATCTGCCGGTATCGGAAAGGTCATGGCAGAGCAAAATCCGCCCAGACCATCGCCGCGCAAAACAGAAACGGTTTGAGTCGATTCCCTGTCTGAAACCGCAAGATCCAAATTTCCGTCTCCGTCGAGGTCAACAGGGGCGACACAAATTGAACCGAACCCGGAAGAAAAGTTTCGCAGTGGACCGAAGGTACCATCTCCATTACCCAGCAGGACGGTCACCTCGCTCGCATTGTCATCGCCCACAATAAGATCTGTTTTGTTATCATGGTTCAGATCTGCCGCAGCAACAGCACGTACAACAAGTCCTGGTGCAATAGGAACAGGAATGGTAGAGGGGGTAAATACCCCGGAGGCACTTCCAAGCAGGATTGTTACATCGCCGCTCCCTTCATTTGCAATAGCCAGATCGCTTATATTGTCGCCATTAAAATCGGCGCAAGTAATTGCATTCGGAACAGAACCGGTCGCATAAATCACGGCCGGAAAAAAACCACCCGCAGGATTGCCCAACAAGACGGACACATTATTTGTTGCCTGATTCACAACAGCCAGATCCGGATAGGTATCATTATTAAAATAACCGCAAACAATAGCCTGACCTTGTGACCCACCTGTTAAAGGATAGGCGCGAATTGGGAAATTGCCAGTGCCATCCCCATATAATACAGATACGTAATTCAGCCCGCCGGTTGCTGCAATATCCATATTGCCATCCTTGTTAAAATCACCGGCACAGATTCCAAAAGGCCATTTCCCGACGGCAAAATTCGTAACTGTCCCAAAACCACCTGCTCCATTTCCCAAAAGCAATCCGACAGTATTGTTATCATAATTCGCCGTTGCCACATCCAGTTTGCCATCGTGATTGAAATCTGCACAAACCAATGAAAGACCGGTTTTTGCATCGGCAAAAGAAGTAAAAGGGCTGAAATTGATCTGTGCCCGGGCATCTGCGGAAATGGTAAGGACAAGAATGAACAGGCAGAAATTTGAAAACAGGTTTTTCATTTTGTTAAAGTATCCGTTTAAAATTCAGTGGCGGCAAAAATACAAATAAGGGTGTGTGACAATCGCCGATCTTCCGGGCTCCATCTGATTTATGAAAACAAACGGGAGCCTGAACTGGGTGATTTCTCCGGTCAAAAATACACCAACAGGGGCTTTGCCTCAGATCCATTTATCCGGGCGGGGCTTTGATTGAGCAGACCGCCTGATCTGAGCTGCAGATGGCAAAATCCGGGCGAAAATGATGGATACAGGCACATCTCTTTTTTACAGAAGCAATTTGGCTCAAACAGGGCAACCAAGC
>PLXK01000234.1 GCA_003151415.1 Bacteroidota bacterium | reverse complement strand
CCGTATAGGTTCCGTTTACCGAAGGGTTGAAAAGCGAATCTTTGGCGCCGGCGATGGGGACTCCGGAGAGATACCATTGAATATCCGTTGTGGCGCTTGAAACCAGGCTGGCACCGACAAGCGTAATAACGGGCACAGGCGGCTGCTGGGGTACGGTGATGGTTAAAGTGTCTGTATGAACACAATGGCTGATGGAATCGATGACAATCACAGAATAGGTTCCTGAAACACTCACCGTAATGGATTGGGTGGATTGAACAGGACTTGTATTCCAATACCAGGAATAATATCCCGTCCCTTCCGAATCCAATGCAGTTAATTTTCGGTTGCATCCAGCCTCTGCAGGTTTGATATATCCTGCGGGCTGTATGATCCGGAAGTTCGTATCGGTGCTGCAGCCATTGAAATCTGTCAGGATAGCCGAATAAAAACCTGGAGAAAGGCCAATTGCTGTTTGTGTTGTTTGAGGAGGGCTTGTCGTCCAGGAATAGGTGTAAGGTGGCGTCCCCCCCCTTGGAAAAATTTTGGCAAGACCGTTTGTAGAATCCTGACAGCTTACTGCTTTTGTGATCAATGAATCGATCAGCTTTCCGGGTTGTAAGATAGTTACCGAATCTTTTGCCGTAACTCCCAAAGAATCGCTTACGGTCACATAGTATTCGCCCGCAAAAAGTCCGAATGCCGTGGCTGAAAACTGGCCATTGCTCCAGGCATAAGCATATGGAGGGGTTCCCCCTGAAACAAGAATTGTGGCGGCACCATTGCTGCCTCCGAAACAGGTTTCATTGCTTACCGCACCGATTGCCAGTGAAATGGCTCCAGTCTTACCCGGGTTTCCGATCTGATGAATATGACCATTGGCTTCAGATTTTACCGATGTCAGATCAATGGAGGATGATTGTGCAAAACAGGATATGCCGGAAATAAGGGAAAGCAGGGAAAACAGGATTTGAAACAAATTGCGCCTGAAAGTGTGAGTCATTTGTTGATCGATTCTTCTGAGCAAATGTAATGATTTTCCGGGGCACATGTGAAACGGAGCCGACGCAAGCAGATTCAACCGGGAAAAGGAAATTCGCGAAAAGGGTTGGGAGGGCAGTTTTATTCAGTTAAATTCGTTCACCCATAATTCAAAGCAGCACGCATGAACAAACATTGTATAGTCATCCATGGTGGCGCCGGAACCATTCAGCGCAATTCAATGAGCCCTGAACTTGAAAAACAATACCGCCAGGGCCTCACGGATGCGCTTGTTGCAGGAAATGCTGTTTTGGAAGGAGGCGGAACATCGGTGGATGCCATTGAAGCAGCCATTGTGACTTTTGAAGACAACACTTTGTACAATGCCGGCCGGGGAAGTGTATTTACCCACGAAGGGAAAAACGAAATGGATGCGTCCATCATGTGTGCTAAAACCGGAATGGCCGGTGCTGTAGCCGGTGTGTCGCACATAAAAAATCCGATAAAACTTGCTCGGGCGGTCATGGACAAATCCGAACATGTCATGCTTTGCGGCAAAGGTGCCGAAGAGTTTGCGAAAAGTTTGAATTTCGATTTTGAACCCGACGCTTATTTCTTTGTTCAGCAGCGATACGATCAGCTCATGCAGATCCGCGACAGCGGCAAGACCCAAATGGACCATACCGCAGCGGATCCCAAGGAAGGACAAAAAAAATTCGGAACAGTGGGTGCTGTTGCACTGGACAGATATGGAAATCTGGCGGCAGCCACCTCAACAGGAGGCATGACCAACAAACGGTTCGGGAGAGTCGGGGATACTCCGATTATAGGGGCCGGGACATATGCCAATAACAAAACCTGTGGCGTTTCCTGCACCGGTCATGGCGAATTTTTTATCCGGTCGGTGGTTGCTTACGATGTTTCCTGTCTGATGGAATACAAAAATTTCACACTTAAGCAGGCCTGTGAAGAAGTCGTAAACAAAAAGCTGCTCAGGCTAGGCGGAGAAGGCGGTCTCATCGCCCTTGATGCACAGGGCCATGCCGAAATGGTCTTCAATTCGGAAGGCATGTACCGCGGCATGAAGCGGGCAGGGGAGGAATTTGTACTTGGAATCTACCGGGATTAAATCAAGCCGGCAAGGTTATCGTGTTCTGATCTTATTTAATCGACTCCTTCTGAGGAACAACCGAATAAAATTTTCGTTCATCCAAATGGTAAAAATTACCCTTTGCCATGACGTGTACAACCATATTTTCAATTGAGATGGGGGCGCCTTCGGGCAAATCGGCGATATTGGAATAACGAATGGTATGTCCGTCGAAAATCAGAATGAGTCCGGAGCCAATGGCTTCCATTGTTTTTCCTTCCTTGATCAAAACACCGGTGTCTTCACCAAGACCTATGCCGATACATCCGGGATTGCTGGCAACAGCCTGTGCAAGTCTTCCGAATCTGCCGCGTGTTACAAAATGCGAGTCAATGATCACATCTTTGATAAAAGCAAGACCAGTGGTAATTTTCACTTCTCCCTTGAGCAAAGCGCCTGTACTGCTGCCCTGGTAAATCATTGTATTGGACATGGCCATGGCACCTGCACTGGTGCCGGCGATGACAAAGTTTTCGTTTTCGTAACGGTCGAGCAGGATTTTCAAAAAATCCGTGCCTCCGAAAATCATGCTCAGTCGCAATTGATTGCCACCGGTGAACATAACCCCATCGGCTTTCTTGATGCGTTCCAGATATTCCGGTAAAAGAGCATCTTCTCTGTTTTTGATATGGATCACACCTACATGTGTGCAGCCCAGTTTGCCAAATGCCTGGATGTAGTTGTCACCCACTTCTTCGGGTATGACTGAGGCCGTTGTAATGACCTCGACAATCGAGTCTGATCCTTTCATCTCGGAAAGAATCCGTTTCAGAATGCCGAACTCAAAGAAGTTGAGTTTTGCTTTTTGTGCAAAATTAGGTTCGATTCCAGTGCCTTTGTCTTCACTGCCTCCGATTGAAATCAATTTTCCTTTAGGAACCGTCATATTCAATTTCTTGGTTGGAGACAAAATTAACAGAATCGCAAGGAAAACTTAACCCATTCTCGCCCAATTATCACATTATTTTGAACAGCCGGCCCTCAATCGGAGAATTAAGCCTATATTCAGTCAAAATCCGAAAGACATTTTATGAAGATAATTGAGATCAGGGCAATGCGTGGACCGAATTACTGGTCCATCTGGAGACACAAACTTATCGTGATGAAACTCGATATTGAAAAGTATGAAGAGCTTCCGACAAATAAAATTGACGGATTTTCAAAACGGCTGGAAGCGATGTTCCCGGGTATGGTTGAGCACCGCTGCTCGGAAGAAAAAGCGGGAGGATTCTTTTCGCGGGTGAAGGACGGCACCTGGATCGGTCACGTCATCGAGCACATCGCTCTTGAAATACAAACCATGGCTGGCATGGATACAGGTTTTGGGCGGACGCGGGGTACGGGAGAACCAGCCACATACAATATTGTTTTTTCCTACATGGAAGAAAAAGTGGGCATTTATGCCGCAAAAGCATCGGTGCGTATTGCAGAGGCCATTGCCAGTGGTACGGAGTACAATCTGGAGCCCGATATTCAGACTATGCGCGAACTCCGGGAAGAAGAACGACTGGGCCCAAGTACGGGGTCTATTGTCCAGGAAGCCATGAACAGGGGCATTCCGTATATGCGTTTGAACAGGCATTCGCTGGTCATGCTTGGTTACGGAGTGAATCAGAAAAGAATACAGGCTACCGTAAGCAGCACGACAAGCAATATAGCCGTAGAGCTGGCCTGCGACAAGGAAGAAACCAAAAACCTGCTTGAAGCCGCTTCAATTCCCATTCCCAAGGGAATCATTACCCACAGCGAAGACGATATGGAGTATGCCTGCAAGAAACTGGGTTTCCCATTGGTTGTCAAACCAATCAACGGAAACCATGGAAGAGGGGCAACAATTGGAATCAAAACCCTGGAACAGGCCATTGAGGCCTTTCATGTAGCCAGGAAAATATCCCGGTCGGTGATCATCGAAAAATTCATCACCGGACATGATTACCGTTTGCTGGTCATCAATTACAAACTCGTTGCCGCTGCAAGACGCACTCCGGCTGCAGTAACAGGCGACGGGAAATCAACGGTGCTTGAACTGGTAGATAAAGTAAACAGCGACCCACGCAGAGGATATGGTCACGAGAAGGAACTGACCAGCATCAAGGTGGATGAAACAACACTGAATATACTTACCGAGAAAGGCCTCTTTCTTTACTCCGTCCTGAAAAAAGGTGAAATTCTGTTTCTGAAAGCCACGGCCAATCTCAGTACAGGGGGAACGGCAACCGATGTGACGGATCTGGTCCATCCTTACAATGTATTCATGGCCGAGCGCATCTCGCGTATCATCGGTCTGGATATCTGCGGTATCGATATCATGGCGCCGGATCTGACCGTGCCCATTATCGAAAATGGTGGTGCCGTGCTGGAAGTCAATGCAGGTCCTGGTTTCCGGATGCACATTGCACCTACCGAAGGATTGCCGCGCAATGTGGCAGAACCTGTTATCGATATGCTCTATCCCCCGGGCTGCCCCGCAAAAATTCCAATCATTGCCGTTACCGGTACAAACGGAAAAACGACCACAACGCGGCTCATTGCCCACATCATGAAAACAGTGGGTTATAAGGTGGGCTTTNNAAACCGGATGCTCGAGCAGGGTGATTGTACGGGACCGGTGAGTGCTGAATTTGTCTTGCGTGATCCAACCGTTGATTTTGCCGTTCTGGAATGTGCGAGGGGCGGCATTTTACGTGCCGGACTTGGTTTTCACAACTGCGATATCGGTATTGTCACCAATGTTGCCGAAGACCATCTCGGATTAAAAGACATCCATACCCTGGAAGACCTGGCCCGGGTAAAAGCCGTTGTTCCCGAGAGCGTATTGCCAGACGGCTACGCAATTCTCAATGCCGATGATGATCTGGTATATGCCATGGCCCGTGGGCTTGACTGTAAAGTAGCCTTTTTCAGCATGGATGAAGCCAGTCCGCGCATCAAACGACACTGCCGAAACGGAGGGGTGGCTGCAGTTGTGGAAGACGGATACATCAGCATCTGCAAAGGAACCTGGAAAATCAGAATCGATAAAGTGGTCAACATTCCGCTTACCTT
Source organism: Bacteroidota bacterium (assembly GCA_003151415.1). GTDB lineage: Bacteria > Bacteroidota > Bacteroidia > Palsa-965 > Palsa-965 > Palsa-965. Next base: position 361 of record PLXK01000234.1, on the reverse strand, counting down.
TTCGGGCAAAGCCATCTTCATGATCCAGAATATTCTTCCTGCCGTTCTGGCTGGTTTTTTGAGTAATGTCAAAACAGAGGACATCCGGCTTGCCCTTGAAACCTTTATACCATCCCCGACACAAACCCCCGGAAGAATGAATCTCTTTCAGTTCAAAAAGTTTCAGGTGATGGTGGATTATGCACACAATACGGCCGGTTTTCTGGCGCTTGCAAAATTTCTTGAAAAGATCGATGCCAAACCCAAAGTGGGAATCATTGCCGGAGTCGGAGACAGACGCGACGAAGACATCATCAGTCTCGGCTCCATTGCAGCACAAATGTTTGACGAGATTATCATCCGGCAGGACAAAAACCTGAGA
>PLXK01000257.1 GCA_003151415.1 Bacteroidota bacterium | reverse complement strand
AGTAAAAGTCGCCGCTGACAATGTCTCTGGGTTTGAACAGAACAAAAGAGTCGGGGAAGGCCCTGGTGATTTCATCCTGCGAGGGTAGGATGGCTTCCTGGATTCTTTTCGCGTAGAGAATGCTGTCTCTGATCTCCTTGTTTTGCGTTTCAACAATTTCCTTCTGCATCATCACTTCGGCCGTACGCTGCTCCACTTTGTGTTCGAGAATTTTCTTTTCGCGGAGCAATTTTCTTTCCCTGTTTTTGATGTAGGAGAAAACAAGTAAAATGCCAGTGAGGACACACAAGCCATAAAACCACAGGGTTTTCCAGAACGGCGGGTTGATGGTGATGCGGATGGATGCTCCTTTTGTGTTCCACAGCCCGTCATCATTCGAAGCTTTGACATGAAACACATAGGTTCCGGGATGAAGGTTTGAATAATTCGCAAACCGGGTGTTGCTGCTGTATTTCCATTCCTTGTCCAGCCCTTCAAGTTTAAAGGCATATTGATTTTCCTCCGGATTGGCATAGCTCAGTGCCACAAAATCAAAAGACAATGTGTTTTCGTTATAAGGCAATTCAATGTTCTTCAGTTCCGAAATGGGTACTTCGAATTTCATTTCCTGCCCTGATTTTTTTATTGAACTGATGATTACCGGCGGGATGTACAGATTGTTTTGGATCTTTTCCGGATAAAACCCATTCAAGCCTTCTGTTCCGCCAAAGAAAACTTTTCCATCCTTGGTTTTGCAGGAGGAGTTCGGGAAAAACTGGCGGCCCTGAATCCCGTCACTCATGTCATAGTTGATAAAGGTCCTGGTTTTTTTGTTGAACCTGGAAATGCCATTCTTGGTGCTGATGAGCAATTGCCCTTGTTCATCTTCCTCAATAGCCATGATGGTGTTGTTGGCCAGTCCGTCTTTGGCGCTAAAATGTTCAAAGGTGTGTTTGTCCGGGTTGAATTTGTCCAGTCCCTCGCGTGTGCCTACCCATAAAATACCCGACTTGTCTTCATACAGGGTATAGATGGTGCTGTGATTCAAACTCATTGAATCCTTGGGGTCGTGAAAATACCGGGTAAATGTTTTGGTGCTGTAATTGTATTGATTCAGGCCGAGATCTGTTCCAACCCAAAGAGCGCCTTGTCTGTCGCAAAACACAACATTGATGGTGTTGTTGCTGAGACTTTTTGTGTTGCCGGGTTCGTTTCTGAATCGTAAAAATGTTTTTGCTGTGCGGTCAAAAATATTCAATCCGTTTAACGTACCCACCCACAGGTTTTCCTGCTGGTCTTCGGCGATGGAATATACATAATCGTTGCTGATTGTATTTTGATCTCCGGCAATGTGCGGGTAATAGCTGAATGTGTGGTTTGTCTTGTCAAATTCACCCAATCCGCCGCGGTAGGTGCCCAGCCACATCCTGCCGTTCTTGTCGTTAAAAATGGCTTTGATTTTGTTATAGCCGGTATTGTTTCCATCTCCCGGGTCGTTTTTGTAATTGGTTATTTTTCCGCTGGCCCGGTCAAACATATCCAGTCCGCCGTCCCAGGTTCCGATCCAGATCATTCCCGCTTTGTCTTCCTGAACCGCTTTCACAGAGTTGTGTCCGATACTCAGGGGATTGCCCGGATCAAAGGAATAAATGTCTACTTCCTTGCGGATATTGACGTATTTACTGATGCCACCTCCTTCGGTGCCCACCCAGAGAATGTGTGAGCGGTCAATGTGCATCGACCAAACATCATTGTGGTTGAGGCTGTTTGGATTGGCTGCATCGTGAGGGTATCTTTGAAATTTTTCTGTTCTGGGGTTGAATTTGTTCACGCCCGAACCATAGGTGCCGATGAGCAGGTATCCGTTTTCGTCTTCTACAATGGGCCAGATCAGATTGCTGCCAATGCTTTTCGGATCTTTTGGGTCAAACATAAAACTCTTGAAGGTCTCTGTTTTCCGGTCGAAACGGTTCAGCCCGCCTCCCCATGTGGCGATCCACATCCTTCCGGCGGCATCCTCATAGATGGGACCAACAATATCGTTGCTGATGCTTGTCGGATTTTTCGGGTCATGCCTGAAATGCGTGAAAGCGCCCGTTTTCGGATCAAGTTTGTCCAGTCCGCCGCCCCATGTCGAAATCCAGATCAAACCCTCAGGATCTTCATGAATGTTCCAGATGCCTCCGTTTGAAACGGAGTTGCCATCTTTCGGATCGTGTTTGTAGCGGCTGATGATTTCTCCGGTTTTTTTATTCAAAACATCGATACCGGCTTCCCAGGATCCGATCCAGAGATAGCCGTTTTTGGATTCCAGGATGCTGTATATGTTGTTGCTGCAAATGCTTTTGGGGTTATTCTCATCATGCATGTAGCGGATGGAATTTCCTGTAACCGGATCGAAACGGTTCAGCCCGCCGTTTTCCGTACCCAGCCACAAATATCCTTCGGAGTCCTGGACCAGAGAAAAGATGTTGTTATTGGATATGGTGTTTGAGTCGGAAGGGTCGTTCTGATAAACTTTAAATTCATAACCGTTGTATTTATTCAACCCTTCCTGGGTGGCAAACCACAGGTATCCGTATTTGTCTTCCACAATGGCCGGAATGGCTTTGTTGGACAAGCCCGCTTCAGCCGGGAAGGCTTCGAAGCTCATTTCTTCGGGCTGCTCGAACCTGATTTCTTCTTCCTGACACCAGGCTACAGAAGGAACCGCAAGAAAAAAAGAAAAAATATAAAAGTAAAGAGTTGACAATCGCATGGATTTGAATGGGATGATGGGTTTATGGCCACATTGACAGGGAAATCAACCAGAAATCTTTCGGAATGGCAGGATTTCAGACAGCAGCAATCTGACCGGTATAAATATATAAAAAAGGGCGATACCGGACCTTTTTTGTTTATCCCTTTGAGAAATCCGGGAGAATTATTTCCGGCTGTTTAATGGAAGGCTAAAGAAGAACCGGCTGCCTTTCCCAAATTCACTTTCAACTCCGATTTCGCCTCCTTCTGCAGTAATGAATTCTTTTGCAATGGCCAGCCCGAGACCGGTTCCGGTGGTATTGCTTCCCGGAATCCTGAAAAATTTATCGAACACCTTATCCTGATATTTGGTTTCAATGCCCTGTCCGAAATCACGGCCCGAAAACTCAAGCATTTTATCCTTTTTGCTCAATGTGATGATGACCTTTCCGTTTTCGGGAGAATAGCGGATGGCGTTGCTTAAAAGATTCACCATGATCCATGCGGTTTTTTCAAGATCGGCCTGGATCGATGGAAAGCTTTCGGCCGAAGGACTTAGTTCCAGACTGATGCCTTTTTGCCTGGCCTGAAAATGAAGGGATTCTATGGCATAACTGACAATCTCTTCGGGTTTTACTTCCTGAAAATTAAGATGGATCTTGCCGGTTTCCACCTGGGCGATATCAAGCAGCTCGCCTGTAATTCTCAAAAGCCGTTCTGTTTCATCATGGATGTTTCCAAGCAATTCCTCCTGTTCGGAATTGAGTGTTCCGATACGCGGATCCTTAAGCAGTTTTGAGCTTAATTTAATCGAGGCAATCGGTGTTTTCAGTTCGTGCGAAATGGTGGCTATGAAATTGGTTTTGGCCAGGTCGAGTTCCTGGAACTTGGTGATGTTTTTAAGAATGATCACATTGCCCAGCTTGACGGGGTTGCCGTCCTGTTCGTTCTTACCCGAAACGCTCAGTGTTTCGCGGTTGAAATAACTCTCTTTGTTGTCGGCAAATATTTTAAGCGGTTTGACAGACTCTTCCTGTTTGAGCAGGGTGCGCATGAGGTCATTTTGAACGGCAACATCAGGGGCGTATTTCGAAACGAGTTCGGGCTCTGCCAATCCGAGTAATTTGCAGGCTTCTGCATTGACGAAAAGAATAATCTGTTTTTCATTGAGACCGATAATCGGGTCCTTCATATTGTTGATGATGGTATCGATCCGCTTTTTTTCGAACATCAATCTGGCAAGGTTGCTGTTTTCGTAGCTGTCCAGCCTTTGGGCCATGGTGTTGAATGCTTCCGCCAGTTCCCCGAACTCATCCGAGGATTTGAAATGAAGCCGCTCGGAGTAATTTTTATTCGCGATTTCCTTGATGCCTGCCGTTAATTCTTTGATCGGATTGGCAATGTATCCTGGAAAGTTGAGGATGAATGTGAAGAGAATCAGGAAACAAATGCCGCCTATAAAACCGATATAGAGCAATACCTTATTAATTGTCTGCTGAGCGAGATTGTTTTTTCTGACAATGGCCTGCATGTTGATATCAATAATCTGATACAGTTTCTGCCGGATTGCGGATTCGGCGGCTGGGGAAAACTGTTTGCTGATGTTTTGGAAACCCGAACGGACTTCCGCGGTGAGTTCTTTCTCGCCGGCTTCGGTTATATTCTTTTCCTGCTTGCTCAGATTCCTTTCAAAGGCGCTTCTCGAATCAGGAATCCCGTTTTCCAATCCATCCAGGGCCTGCATCATGGATTTGCAGAAAATGACGGATTCGTAATTGTCTTTCAGAATCTCTTTGGATTCATATCCGATTTGCTGAATGGAAAAGGCTCCGATGCCACCGATCAGAAGAATCACGGCAAAAAGAAAAGCGAAGCCGAGTGTTAATTTTGATTTGATACCCAATTTCATTGAATTCGTTTTACTGATTTATTGAGAAGCCCGCTTCGGGATTCCCTCTGTGTTCAGGACAGAATGATCATGTCAATATTCAATTCGGCCAGTTTTTTGAGCAGCTGGCTGAATAAACTTCCCTTGAGCAAGACCCTCCAGATCTTGAAATGGGGCCGGCCGATGCAAAGTGTTGTAATCTTTCTTTCTTCGGCAACCTGGCCAATGGTAAGAACAATTTCCTGGCTTTTAACCTGAATCACCTCTGCACCAAGTTCGGTGGCCAGTTTGAAGTTGTTAATCAAATGGCGTTGTGCCGATAAAGGGATTTTGTCTGAGTTTTCCGATGCGGTTTGCACATAAAGAACGGCCCATTGCGAATTGTAATAAGAGGCGAGCCGGGAGGTTTTCCGGATGATTTTTTTTGCAATGACATCGTTGGAACTGATACAGGCCAGGAAGCGTTCGGTCCTTAATTTAGTTGTCTTTGGAATCTCAGTATCAATTTTTCGCTCGACTTGCGTAGCCACTTCTTTGAGTGCAAGTTCGCGCAGCTGCAAAATCTTTTCTCCCTGAAAAAAATTCTTCAGGGCAATTTCAATTTTGCTTTTGTCGTAGATCTTTCCTTCGCGTAACCTTGTAATGAGCTCGTCAGCAGTAAGATCGATGTTCACCACTTCATCAGCCATACGCAATACCTTGTCGGGAATTCTTTCCTGCACTTCAATGCCGGTAATAAGCTGGATTTCGCTGTTCAGGCTTTCGATATGCTGGATATTCACCGCGCTGATCACATTGATGCCCGCATCGAGAATTTCAACGACATCCTCCCAGCGCTTTCCGTTCTTTGAACCCGGAATGTTGGTATGGGCCAGTTCATCGACCAGGACCAGCTCAGGATGAAGGTTAATCACGGCCTGCACATCCATTTCCTCGAGCTCCTTTCCCTTATAAAACAGCTTTTTTCTGGGAATGGATGGCAATCCGGAAAGCAAGGCATGGGTTTCTTCCCTGTTGTGGGTTTCGATGTATCCTATTTTGACGTCAATTCCGTTTTTTAGCAAGGCATGGGCCTCCTGGAGCATGCGGTAGGTTTTGCCAACGCCAGCGCTCATGCCGATATAGACCTTAAACTTGCCCCGCTTGGATTTTCGGATGAGTTCAAGAAAATGTTCAACGTTCGCTTCTTTGTCTTCCTGTTCGGCCATGATTCAAATGTATAACCAATTCGCCATGCTTTTTTTGAATTTTCGGTTTAGTTTCCACTACATTCTTTTTCTTATAAACTCAAACCCGAAATGACCTATTGCGGCAAGAAGCAAGGCTATTGCAAAGTTTGTCCGGGTAAAAATGTCCTGAACGGCCCAGGCCAACCCCAAAATTCTGCCCGGCCCCGAATTTGTAAATTCCCCCATCAGCAGGTTTGAATAAAAGAGAAAAATAATAAACCCGACTTCGATTGCCGCTCTCAGGAAAGGGGCCAGCTTTTTCTGTTTTCTTTTTTCTTCCACCGGCCTGGATGTTGATATAAGCACCGAAAGTATTGATTCTTGATTCCTGAAACCTTGTCAAACGGGGTTCTGCGGCTCTGTTGCACATTCCTGAATGAATGAAACCAAATCTGCTGTTTTGCAGCAAATTTGGTTCAATGATCAGCTATTTTTCAACACTTGGTCCTACAGCCGAAACAGCATAGCAAAGATGATTCTGTTTTCAGACTTCTCTAAATCAGGTGCCCAGTTCAAAGGTAAAGGAGTTGTTGTATAACCCGTAGGCGAAGTTACTCCTCCCGGACCGGCAAAATAACCGACACTGGCTTCCCGGTGAACATATTCCAATCGGAATTCTACACTCTGGTTGGGCATCCAGCTGATATTGGTCGAGCAATCCCACCCTGTAAACTGATCGCCGGGGTTTGCACTGAACGGATGCGTTCCGGCTGTTTGTGTGGGGTTGGTTGGATTGGGAAGCGGGCTGGCATCACCGGTTGGGTACAACACAAGATAACGGCCTGGATTTTCCATTACGCCTCCGCCAAAGGTCCAGGCGATTTTGTTTTTATGAAACCACACCCGGCCATAGAACATACCGCTGACAAAGTTTTGGGCAGGACCCAGTACCGGGTCAGAGGTGAAACCGTTTACACCATCGCCTTTCTCAGATCCGATGTCTCCGGTTAAAGAGAAAGCCACTTTGCTGATCCCCTTTGATTTGGGGTTGTTGTATAAACGCATCAACAAACTGTTATCCGAGTGGAACCGTTTTCTTCCGGGAAGTCCGGCCGCATCCGAGCCATAATAATCATTTGTCAGAATCTTAAAATATTCTTTGGGACACCAGGTGATGTTTCCTCCAAAACCGGGCATATCGTTGAACATTCCGTAACTCTGCCATCCGTTGATGATCCAGGGCTCAATTTTCAAAGTACTGGTTGGAAATATCTGAATCCGGACCCCGTTAAAAAACCAGGGTGTATTGTCAGATGTATAGGAAGCCTGATATTCCCAGTTTTCACATTGGTAATACGAATTCAAGCCGACATAAGACATAAACATGCCCGCATCCACGTTGATGCCATGCATGACATTGAAGTGGTACCCTCCGTAAGCTTCGCTGATGTAGCGATACACATCCGCAAGATCATATTGCCCGCGGAAAGGGCTGTAATCATTTCTTGGAACGACGGTCGACCGGGTTCCGAATTGAGTCAGTATCCTTCCCCGGGCGCCGTTGTAATTGAATTCGCCTCCGATAACGGCTGCCGATACTTCCATTTCGTTGTTCCGGGCAAGTGCTGTTGAACCCACAACAGTGTGGTCATTGGGGTTGTTGCCGGAGTAAGTGCAATTCGCATCGACCATGATTATACCTGTAACGTATTTGCTTTGCAAGACAGAAGAATCCCTGCGGTCAGACCCATTCTGCCAGGTCTGGTCTTGTCCTTCAAAGGGGATTTGGGATTTGATCGAATCCTTCTGTGCACTTGCTATGAACGAACCGGAAATCAATGCAAAAGAGAGTAATTGTCTTTTCATGTTTTTGTTTTTTAGTTATTGGTAATAGAACGACTGATTAAAAAATTGACAGTATACATCTCATGAACAGAATCATAACCGGATATATCCTTTATGCCCTTGAATTCCAGATCAAGCAAGTCATGTAATTTGAGATTGTCGGGAAAGACTTTTTTTAAATTCATAACCGTAAGCGGATGGATTTCGGAATGAAGGGATGTACTGAAATAATAGGCAGGGACCAATCTGGCTGTTTTTTCTGAGGAAGAAACAACAGAGACCTCATAGGTGTATATGACGATTGATTTGTTTTCTGCAATCAGGTACTCCCCGTCGTTGCTTTTGAAAAAACGATAGGATTTATTTTTACAATCGCGGTATCCGAAAATGCTGTCTTTTTTCAACCGTACTTTTTCTTTTCCGATGCTTACTTCAATGTAATTCCTGGAAAAGAAATGGTTCAGCCTGATTTTTGCGACAGAGCAGTTACAGTTTTTATCATAGGACAGTTTGCCGGAAAGATAGTTCTCCCAATTCATGTAAATGCCGCTTTGATTCGCCGGCAGGTTGTTTTGTCCAAATGCAATTTGCGCACAGCACCAGCCCAGGATAAAAGTAAGGGTTTTCATTCGCTCTTCATTTTAAGGTATTCAATGCAATGTTCAGTTTCAGGACATTCACTTTTTCAGGCCCGAATATGCCAAGCAGTGGTTTTTCAATATGCGCATCGATAAGTTTTCGGACAAGCTCTTCAGATACGTTTCTCGCTTTGGCCACACGCGCAATCTGAATGTAGGCTCCTTTGGGCGAAATGTCGGGGTCAAGGCCGCTGCCCGAAGCGGTGATCATTTCACCCGGGATATCGGCTTTGTTTATTCCCGGATTGTGTTTTACAAATGTGTCTGTGCGTGCCTGAACGGCTGCAATGAAATCGGGAGCCGAGGGCCCCTTGTTGGAGCCGCCTGATCCGGCTGCGTTGTAATCCACTGCCGATGGACGGGACCAGAAGTATTCATCTTTTGTAAACTTCTGACCGATGTTTTCATAACCGACAACCTTGCCGTTGACCGAAAGAGTGACTCCTTTTCCCTGGCCTGGAGCCGTTTTTGCAATGCCTGCAATAAGCAGGGGATACAATACCGAGCAAAGAATGATCAGTACTGCAGTGAGTTTCAGGGAAGGAAGAAGATAGGTTTTCATTGTGTTTTTTTTCAGAATTTTTTTAATCAATTAGAAAAATACCCCGACTACCAGATCGATGATTTTGATGCCGATAAAGGGAACGATGATGCCCCCAAGGCCATAGATCATCAGGTTTCTTCTGAGCAGGGCACTGGCTCCGATCGGTTTGTATTCAACACCTCTCAAAGCCAGGGGTATTAAAATCGGGATGATGATGGCATTGAAAATCACGGCCGAAAGAATGGCACTTTCCGGACTCCGGAGGTGCATCACATTCAGACCCTGCAGTGCCGGAATGGATGTAATAAACAAAGCCGGAACGATGGCAAAATACTTGGCCACATCG
>PLXK01000006.1 GCA_003151415.1 Bacteroidota bacterium | reverse complement strand
TACATTGATTATTCAATGTCGGTGATCGTTTCCAGGGCGCTACCTGATGTCCGCGATGGTTTAAAACCCGTACACAGGCGTGTTTTATATGGCATGCTTGACCTGGGTTTAAATAACAACAAACCTTATAAAAAATCGGCCCGTATAGTGGGAGAGGTGCTTGGTAAGTATCACCCGCATGGCGATAAATCAGTTTATGACGCCATGGTGCGTATGGCCCAGGAATGGAGCCTGCGTTATCCGCTTGTGGATGGCCAGGGTAACTTTGGTTCAGTAGACGGAGATCCTCCGGCTGCCATGCGTTATACCGAAGCCCGCCTGCGCAAGATTGCAGAAGAAATGCTCGGAGACATCGAGAAGGATACCGTTGATTTCAGACCCAATTTTGACGATTCGCTCGAAGAACCGACCGTTCTCCCTTCCCGCATTCCGAATTTGCTGGTTAACGGAGCCTCCGGTATTGCCGTAGGTATGGCCACCAATATGCCTCCACACAACCTGACCGAAGTGATCGAGGCCTGCATCGCTTATATCGACAACAAAGACATTGATGTTGCGGGACTTATGCAATATGTCAAAGCGCCGGATTTCCCTACGGGAGGGATAATCTACGGTTACCAGGGTGTGAAAGATGCTCTTGAAACCGGCCGGGGCCGGATCGTGATGCGTTCAAAAACCAATATCGAAATACACGATAACCGCGAAAGACTCATTGTATCCGAAATACCCTATATGGTCAATAAGGCCCAGATGATTGAAAACACGGCGGCCCTGATCAATGAGAAAAAAATTGAAGGAATCAGCGCCCTGCGTGACGAAAGCGACCGCGATGGAATGCGCATTGTGTATGAAATCAAGAAAGACGCCATTGCCAATGTGGTTCTGAATAACCTTTTCAAATACACAGCGCTCCAGACTTCTTTCAGTGTCAACAACATCGCCCTGGTTGCCGGAAGACCGGTTATGCTTAATCTCAAATCGCTGATTTCCAATTTTATCGATTTCAGACACGAAGTTGTCATCCGGCGCACCAAATTTGAACTCGACCAGGCTCAGAAAAGAGCCCACATTCTTCAGGGATACCTCATCGCACTCGACAATCTGGACGAAGTCATCAAATTGATCCGCGAGTCGAAAACCCCCAACGAGGCTCAGGACCAGCTTATGGCGCGTTTCGCCCTGAGCGAAATACAGTCCAAAGCCATCCTCGAAATGAGACTCCGTGTGCTTACCGGTCTTGAACGCGACAAGATCAAGGCAGAGTATGACGACCTGATGAAACTCATCACTTATCTCAATGAAGTCCTCTCCGACATCAACCTGAGAATGGAAATCATCAAGGATGAACTCAGGGAAATAAAAGAGAAATACGGAGATGGCCGTAAAACGGTCATTGAATATGCGTCCGGCGATTTCCGCATGGAAGATATGATAGCCGACGAGGATGTGGTTATTACCATTTCCCACATGGGCTATATCAAACGAACTCCGCTTACTGAATACAGAACTCAGGGCAGGGGAGGCAAAGGGTCAAAAGGAACGGCTACCAGAGACGAAGATTTCCTCGAACATCTTTTTGTTGCCTCCAACCACAATTATCTTCTTTTCTTCACTGAACAAGGGAGATGTTTCTGGATGAGAGCCTATGAGATACCCGAAGGAAATAAAGTAAGCAAGGGCAGAGCGATCCAGAATCTGATCAACATCCCTCCGGGGGATAAGGTAAAAGCATACATTAAGGTCAAGAACCTGACCGATGAAGAATATATCAAGAATAACTTCATCATCATGTGTACCAAGAATGGCATCATCAAGAAAACCAGTCTCGAGGATTATTCACGTCCGAGAACCAACGGTATCAATGCCATTACGGTAAGAGACGGTGATATGCTTCTGGAAGCCCGCCTGACAAGTGGAAAATGCGAAATCATGCTCGCCTCCAAACTTGGAAAAGTGGTTCGTTTCAATGAAACAAAAGTGCGCCCTATGGGACGGAATGCTTCCGGGGTGCGCGGTATCAATCTGGATGATGAAGAAGGAACAAACAACGAGGTGATTGGTATGATTACCATAGAAAATCCCGAGACCAATGTCCTTGTTGTTTCCGAGAAAGGATTTGGAAAACGCTCTGATATTGAAGAATACAGGGTCACAAACAGGGGCGGAAAGGGTGTAAAAACACTCAATGTAACCGACAAAACCGGAAGCCTCATTGCCATCAAAGATGTGAATGACAACGATGATCTGATGATCATTACCAAATCCGGAATAACCATACGGCTGGCGGTAAAGGATCTTCGTGTTATCGGCCGAGCCACTCAGGGGGTACGACTCATTAATTTGAGCGAAACCGACGAGATCGCATCTGTTGCCAAAGTCGATGTTGATCCTGAAGAGCAGCAACTGACAGAAGGAAGCACAGAAAATGGCGCGGTTTATGGAACAAGCGAAGATGGCGCGTCTGATGAATCAACCGAAGGTGATCAGGAACAGAAAAATGAGGGAGAAGCCCCGGTGAAAGAGGATTAATCAGGTCAGACAGAACCTTTTTTTATAAAACACAATTATAACCTATATGAAAAAACAATTCAGAATGGTTTTGATTCTTGCCCTGAGCGGGGGAATGACCTTCGCACAGTCAAGTAAACGAACCACAGCCATCAATGCCCTGAAAGATTACCAGACTTATCATGAAGCTGATGCGCTTAAAAAAGCGAAAGACAATATTGACGCTGCATCTGTTCATGAGGAAACGGGAAAAGAGGCAAAAACATGGAAATACAGAGGCGATATTTACCTGGCCGCATACGAACATGCCAAACAGGTGGAAGATGACAAACAAAAGGACGAAAAGGATGTCAACAAGAAAGGCATGGTTTCTTATGCCAATACGCCGATAGCCGATCTTCAAACGGCTTATGAGTCTTTTTCAAAAGCAAAGACTCTGGATAAAAAGAACGTTTACACCGATGATGTAAATAAAAGCCTTTTTATCGTTGCGGCACATTTCGACAACAAAGGAAGAACAGATTACCTTTCCAAGAAGGCTGCAGAAGCTGCCTCTTCATTTGAAACGGCTTACGAAGTTTCTGCCCTTTTGGGTAAAGTCGATACCACTGCCATAAGCAATGCCGCAATGGCCTACAGAGCAGGCGGGAACTACACCAAAGCCAAACAAACGTATCAAAAGCTTGTGGATTTAGGATACGGCAAAGGGAAAACGGTCTCTGTTTTAGCCAATATGCTGATCAATGAAAAGGATACGGCTGCCGCAAGTACAATCCTTAAAAAGGGAAGGCAACAGTACCCAAGTGATTTGGACCTGCTCAATGCCGAAACGAATCTCTTCCTTATGGCCCACAAGAGCAAAGAAGCTCTGGCCAATCTCAAAATGGCGATTGATAAAAATCCGAATGACCCGCAATTAAACCTGGTTATCGGCAGCATCTACGACAACCTCGCCAATCCCAAGGATGATCAAGGCAAAGATTTGCCTCAGCCGGCCGAGGCTGAAGATTATCTGAAGCAATGTGAAATCTATTACAAAAAGGCCATTGAGCTGAAACCAGACTACTTTGATGCTTTATATAACTTAGGTGCACTGTATAACAATCAAGGAGTTAAGTTATTTAATAAGGCGAACACCATTAAGGATGCAGCGCTTTATGCCAAAGAAAGCAAGAAGGCCGACGATGTGTTCAAAAAAGCGCTTCCTTTTTTGGAAAAGGCCCATGAATTGAAACCGACAGACAGGAACACCATGTTATCACTCAAGCAGTTATATGCAAAAACAGAGCAGCAGGAGAAATACGATAAAATCTCAGCCGAACTGAAAAAGAATTAAAAACAAGTTTTGAATGGCGTGAAAAGGCAGGAATCTATCCTGCCTTTTTTGTTTGGCTATATTTTAAAGCCAGGAAAAAAGCTAAGAATTGAGCTTGCGATCGGGGTGCAGGATTGCCCCAATTATAACACATTAGGTGTTTGATTAAGTAGGGGTTTAAATAGAATAATATTTGTAAGTGACTGTTTGTCAACTACAATACTAGTTAACATAATGCCCAATTATAGCAGTGAGGCCGCTTTTCAGGCCGCTATAATTGACGTTATGTTATATGCTTTTGGTTTGTTTAAAGGGGAAGAGGCTGGGGCTTAAATTTGGTTTGACAGTAGCATCTGTTTAGATGCGGGTCAAATGAATTTAAGCCCCAGCCTCTTCCCCGGTTCTTTTAAAATGCGGTTTGTTTTTGGCCTGTTTAGGGCAAAAATAAATTGAGTATTTTAAAAGAATTAAACAAAACGCGGTGGCGTGGGCTGGTAACGGAGGACGATTCACACTTCACAGCCCGAAGCGGTTCAGGATGATAGATACAAAATATATCCAAACGCCCAATGAAATTGAATTTGACCGGCGATTTTTATGGATACTAAAAATGGGAATTGAAACAAAAGAGAATTACGAAAAGACTAAGAGATACTACTGCCTTTATCATCCATTTTAAAATCATCTCCCGCCGATTTTATTGCCACCAAAACATCTTCTTGAAATTTCCTCAAATCCTTTGCGTGTTCCATTGTGATATTCTCTATTTTTAAAGCAACATGTTTTTTAAACTCGTCAACACTAATTGTATCCATGTACAATTTCATGTTAGCTATTATTTGATTTTGACTTTTAACTTGGCGAGATAAAACGATTCCAACAATTGCGATAGCAATAGTAGGTATTGTGGTCATTAAAATGTCTTTCGTTTCCATATCTATAATTTTTCCCGCAATCTAACACATAAAATATTCACCGTGTGGAGGGCTGAGCGTCAGGGAGTGAGCAGTTAACATAATGTTAATTATAAATAGTATTGATAATGAATGAATTACATCCAGGAGCCCGTAATTCATCCTTAAAAATCAAAAATCAATTCCTCATCAGCATCAGGAAACCCTTCAAATCATAGGCTTTCCCATCAGCCCCTTTGGCTTTGATCAGATAGAAATACGTTCCGTTTACGGCGGGCAAGCCGGCAATTGTCGTTCCATCCCAACCCATTTCTGCAGACCCCAGCTCGGCCATTTCAACTCCCCACCGGTCATATATTTTTGCATCAAAAGAAACGATTCCGAAGGATTTGACTTTGAACTCATCATTCGTTCCATCACCGTTTGGCGTAAACACATTGGGTACAATTAGCCAGGATGGCAATTCATGTACATCAATGATCCGGCTGAAAATGCTGATGCATCCGTTCGAATCAGTCACCGTTAATTGAACAATATAGGTTCCTGGAGATCCATAGGTATGGTCGGCACCCAGCCCATTGCCTATACTCGTTGCTCCATCTCCGAAATTCCAGGTCCAGGTTACGGCATTGGCCGAACTGCTGTCGGTAAAAAATACAGGAAAAGGCACCAGACCGCTTGTGCCGCTGGCCTTGAAGGAGGCAAAAACACTGTCAACAATCAGGTTGAAATTTGCAGTATCGGTTCCGCACTGATTGGTGATGGCAACCTGGTAATTACCGCCGTTTGTCACATGAATCGAATTCGTTGAGGCTCCCGTACTCCATAGGTACGATATTCCTCCGGTAACCGAAAGCACGGCAGAATCGCCTTTGCAAATCCCATGCTGGCCGGAAATGCTTGAATTTGGCAAGGAGTCTTTGGTGAGAATTATTTTTGCTGAATCCGTTCCGCAAATGTTGGTTGCGTAAACCGTATAAACCCCTCCGGAATTTGCCTGAATCGAGTCCGTTTGAGCACCGGTACTCCAGGAATAAGAGGTTCCTCCGCCTGCNNGGGACCACCCGCCGTGATGGTTGCAACCGGCTTCGATCCATCGTTTTGTACACTGTCTATCACGGTAGATACACAACCTGCCGAGTCAGTGACAGTGCATGTATATAAATTTCCGGGAAGTCCGCTGGCAATGGCTGTATTCTGTCCCGATGCCGGTGGCGGACTCCAGGAATAACTGTAAAGCGGTGTGCCACCCACCGGCACCGCCCTCATCGAACCGTTACTCAGTCCGCAGGTTGCCTGATTGGGGATGTCCGTTACATTCAAAACCGCAGGTTGTGAAATAGACACAATTTGAACCGTCTGGCAATTTTTTGCATCGCTGATTGTGCAGGTATATGTTCCCGCGCAAAATGTATTCATCGATGGCGTTGAGCCCGATATCGGCGACCATGAATAATTGTAGGTTCCGGTTCCGCCGCTGGCATTGATTGATGCCGTGCCATTGCAGGCCCCGTTGCATAAAACTTTTGTGCTGGTATAGGCGCTGGTAAGCAAACCGGGTTGTGAAACAGCAAAGGTTTGCTGGCTCACGCATCCGTTGGCGTCGGTTACGTTACAGGTATAAATCCCCTGGCAAAGCGAAGATGCGGTCGATCCCGTACCACCCGATGGTAACCAGGAGTATGTATACGAACCCGTACCACCCGAAACTGCAGCCGTTAGCGTACCATCGCAGGAACCGTTGCATTTTGCATTCGTACCCGAAAGAATTACCGACAGTGGTTGAGGCTGGGTCAGTGTTATTGACTGTATGACCTGACAGCCATTTGCATCCCGAACTGTACATGTTGCCGTACCTGCACACAAAGAATTTGCGGTGGCCGTTGTACTTGGATTAGCCGTCCAGGAATACGTATAGGCTCCTGTTCCGCCTGCCGGGGAAACAGTGGCCGAGCCGTTGCACAAGGCATTGCATGTCGGATTTGAAACTGAAGAAACTAAAACCGTGGGCCCTCCCTTTCCGGCTACTGTTATCAGCGTTGACTGCATGCAATTGTTCGCATCACTGACTGTGACGGAGTAAGTGCTTGCACTAAGTCCCTTTGCTGTATCCGTTCCTTGTCCAATTCCAGGCAAAGGATTCCAACTGTACGTATAGGCTCCTGTTCCGCCGATGACACTTACAAAAGCAGTGCCGTTAGACATGCCACAGGAAGCGGCTGTATTTCCAGAGATCACTGCCAATGCCGTTGGTTGAGCAATGACAACACTTTGCGTGGTCTGACAACCATTGACATCCTTGATGGTGCATGTATAAGCGCCAGCGCAAAGTGAACTTGCTGTTGCCGTTGTGCTCGGGTTACCGGTCCAGGAATACGTATAGGGAGCTGTTCCTCCGCTTGTATTTATTGTTGCCGTCCCGTTGCACACGGCATGACAAAGAAGATTGGCCGAAGAACCGAGGGTGGCAACCGGCCCTCCCAGGGTATTTACGGCTACGGTGGTATTCTTTGTGCATCCATTGGCATCGGTCACAAAAACAGTGTAGGTATTTGCTTTAAGACCTCCGGCATTGGCTGTGCCCTGACCGCTTCCCGGAGCGGGTGACCAGGAATACGTATAAGCACCCGTTCCGCCGGTGACTCCAACATTGGCTGATCCATTTGAACCGCCGCAGGTTGAAGAAACCGAGCCTGCGCTAAGAACCAATAAAGCCGGCTGACTCAAGGTCACCGATTCGCTTAAAAGACATCCGTTTGCATCTTTAATATAACAACTGTAGGTCCCGGCACAAAGCGCATTTGCCGTTGCCGATGTACTTGCACTTCCAGACCAGGAATAGGTATAAGCCCCTGTCCCTCCGGTTACCGACACATTGACTGAGCCTGTACAACTTGAAAAACAATTCGGGTTTACCGCAGTGATTGGTGATGCGAGCGCAATGGCCGGAGGCTGATTGATTGTTGCCGTTTGGGTAACCTGGCATCCGTTTGCATCTTTGATTGTACAGGTATAGGTTCCGGCACATAAGCCATTGGCACTTGCGGTAATGCTGGGGTTGCCCGACCAGGAATATGTGTAGGCTCCTGTCCCGCCCGAAGCAGAAACCGTCGCCGTACCTGTACATGCAGCGTTACAGGACGGATTTACCGAAGAACTTAAGCTTGCAGAGGGGCCTGCGGCATTGACAACGTTTACCGTTGTTGATTGGGAACAATTGTTGGCATCGGTAACTGAAATCGTGTAGGTATTCGCAGCGAGACCACCGGCATTGGCAGTACCCTGACCTGTTCCCGGAGGCGGTGACCAGGAATAGGTATAGGTTCCCGTTCCGCCGGTAACGCCCACTGTGGCTTTTCCATCGGGTAAGCCGCAATTGGCAGCTACGGCAGAAGGAGTAAGTGCAAGTACGGCCGGCTGGGTAATATTGAAAGTGGATGTCGATTTACAGCCGATGGCCGTTGTAACTGTGGCGGTATAAACACCAGTTGCAAGACCTGATTCTGTTTGAAGTACACTGCCGCCAGGATTCCAGGAATACGTATAAGGGCTGCTTCCTCCAGAAGGAGTCACTTTAACAGAGCCGCTGTTTCCCCCGTTACACAGTACATTTGTTTGCGAAGGAGTAAGTGTTGCCGGCAATCCAACGGAAACAACCGAGGTAGCCGTAGACGTACAAACTCCATTGGTGCCGGTTACCGTATAGGTTGTTGTCGTGGCGGGGCTTGCTATGACAACGGATCCCGAAGAAGTATTTAATGTTGCCGAAGGACTCCAGCTGTAGGAGCCTGCATTGGCGGCTGTAAGCGTAACGTTGCCTCCCGCGGCGCATATGGAAGAAGTCAGCGGGCTCAGAGTCACGGCCGCTGTTGCATTGACGTTGACTGTTTCGGTACCTGTATAGGTAGTCTTGGCATTGTCACAATTAGTAACAACCATGCTGGCCGTATAAGTCGAGGTTGTAGCCGGGCAAACACTTACACTGGGTCCGGTGCCAACCACTACTCCTCCCGGCCCTGTCCAGGTAACTGCGTATGAGGGCGGACCCGAAGGGGCAAATCTCCAGGCTTCATTCGTCGCCGTCCAGGTATTGGGAAAATTCCTGTTCGGAGGGCAAATGGCCAAGGGTATGCTTGCATCCTGAATTCCGATGATCCCATACCCCCCATTCCAGTCAGAACAGGAGAAACTGTTTTGAATATAAACGTCAATGTAATTTGTGTTTTCATAAAGCACAA
>PLXK01000106.1 GCA_003151415.1 Bacteroidota bacterium | reverse complement strand
CCCCAACACCCCAACACCCCAACACATGACCATACTTGACGGAAAAAAGACATCGCTGGATATACAGGACGAACTGGCCATCGAAATTCTGCGGATAAAAGCCGAGGGGGGAAAGATTCCGCATCTGGCGGCCATTCTTGTTGGTACTGACGGTGCCAGCGAAACCTATGTGGCCTCGAAAGTAAAAGCCTGCGAGCGAATTGGTTTCGGCTCGACACTTGTTCGCCTTCCGGATTCGGCAACAGAAAAAGAAGTGCTGGAACAGATTGATATGCTCAATGCAGATCCGCAGATTGATGGATTTATTGTTCAGTTGCCGTTGCCCAAACACATTTCAGAACAAAAAGTAATTGAACGGATTTCTCCTGAAAAAGATGTGGATGGTTTTCATCCGGTGAGCATCGGGCGCATGGCCCTGAACCTGCCGACCTATCTGCCCGCCACGCCTTACGGTATCCTTCAGCTTCTGGAAAGATACAAAGTCGAGACCTCGGGCCGGCATTGCGTGGTTATCGGAAGAAGCCATATTGTCGGTTCGCCCATGAGCATTCTTATGGCACGCAACGCATCCCCCGGAAATTGTACGGTCACCCTGACACACAGCAAAACCAAAAAACTGAAGGAACTTTGTCTTCAGGCCGATATCATTATTGCTGCTCTTGGCAAAGCCGAATTCCTTACCGCCGATATGGTTAAAGAAGGCGCTGTTGTTATCGATGTGGGCATTACCCGTGTTGCCGCTCCGCAGACAAAGAGCGGATGGAAGCTTTTGGGTGATGTGAAATTCGACGAGGTGGCACCCAAATGTTCATTCATCACCCCTGTACCCGGAGGTGTGGGGCCCATGACCATTGCTTCATTGCTGATGAATACCTTTCTGGCATCCCAAAGGCAGGCCCTGCCTGAAAAATCAAATAGAAAATAAAATTGTTATCTTGCCACTCAAAAAAAGAGTACCCATGAAATATAAATTGTTACTTGCTTTCGTAGTCATTTGCGCCGCCGCGGTCATCATCGATGCCAATAGAAATGTATACAGCAATGCCGCCGGAGCGCCTGCCGGAGCTTCCGGATCGCCTTCCGATGGCACAACCTGCGCAAACAGCGGATNNATACCGGATCTGCCGTTACCCCGATAAATGGATGGATCACATCCAATATCCCCGCTGCAGGATACACACCAGGCAAAACCTATTCCATCACAGCCAAAGCTGTATATATGGGCCGCAGTACATTTGGTTTTGAAGTTTCCCCTCAGGATTTGTCGGGTACAATTCGGGGAACACTTATTCCCGTTGGCGGAACAACGCAGGTTGGAGTGGCCGGCTGGATCACTCACCGCAAATCAAGCATCTCCGGCACCGACAGCCTGTCCTGGACATTTAACTGGACGGCTCCCGGTTACGGCAGCGGGCCCCTTACTTTTTACGGAGCATTCAATTGTGCCAATGGAAATGCCCTTGTCAGCGGTGATTTGATTTACACCTCCACTTTGGCGGTGAACGAAGCCCCAAGCCCGGGAATAGACGCCGGAATTGCTGCCGTGGTTTCCCCTTCTTTATTCGGATGCACCACGTCCATTTCACCGGTCGTTAAAATCATCAATTATGGAACAACGACTCTGACTTCGGCCACAATCAATTACCATATCGATTCCAACACTCCTTCAACCCTTTCCTGGTCGGGCAGTCTGGTTACCAATGGCTCTCAAAACGTAAGCCTGCCTGTCATGGCGGTAACTAACGGGCAGCATACATTTACAGCATCCACATCCAATCCGAATGCAGTTGCCGATACCATTACCGTGAACGATGCCAATACCTCGTCCTTTGATGTCAGACTGGTTCCTTCGGCCATTCCTTTTTCTGAGGGCTTCGATACCACCGTTTTCCCTAAACAGGGTTGGGTTATCAATAACCCGAACACTGACACCACCTGGACCCGCTCGACAAAAGCCTTCCATTCCGGAACAGGAAGCGCCTTCATCAACAACTACAGTTACAACAAACCCGGAGCGATTGATGAACTGATCAGCCCCTCCTTTGATTTGACCTCACTCAGCACACCGGTGCTTAGTTTTCAGCATGCGTATTGCACATTTGACAATGTGGGCACCGATACGCTGGTTGTCTGCGTTTCTACAGATTGCGGAACCACATGGAATCAGCTCTATAAGAAATTTGGCGTGCCGCTGACAACCACAACGCCTTCCTTCAAAACTTCGGCCTTTGTGCCCACGGCAGCACAGTGGCGTTTTGAATTCATTGACCTGGCTGCATACAAGACTGTGAGCAACGCCATTTTCAAGTTTGTGAACATAAACGATTATGAGAATAACTTGTATCTGGATGAGATCCGTGTGAACAATTCACTGGGTGTTGTTAATTTGGACGCCGGAAAGCTGTCCATGAGTGTCTATCCGAACCCGGTAACCGATCACTTGTCACTTGACTACGAACTGACCGAACAATCGGCTGTCGCCATTCATGTATATGATTTGCAGGGCAGGGAAGTGGCTTGCGGCCTGACAACAAAAGAAAAAACCGCCGGAAAATATACAGAGACGATTGATCTTAAAAACATATCTCCGGGATCGTATATCCTTCATATCACTGCCGGAAACATTTCAGAATCCAGAAGATTTGTAATCTCGCATTAATTTATTTTCACTGCTAAAAAGGGTTGTATCGAAGGTGTTGTGCCGGGTGCAGCCCTTTTTTCATTCCGTACTACTGGAATTATTTTTATACGCGCAAAGCAAAATCCGCTTATTTTTGCAGGACAGGATTCCTTTCATATTTCTGAATCTCCGTCAAGGCAGTTTGCACATGAGGTTAAAAAAAACCACACTGATTTATTTTGTCATTTGCTCAGCCAGCCTGCAATCGCTCTTGGCTTTGGGCCTGATGAATCCCGGATGTCTCAGTTCCGGCCCGGTCAAACCACTCCCTTTTTCAACCGATACAACGTCAAAAAAAGATTCGGCCAATGTCTCTGAGATCAAATACCGAAAGCTGATCCTTGGCACGAACTACGCCAGCAACAGCACCTTCATGGGCCGGAAAGACAGCGTATCGCGTTCAACTTTCAGTCCGTCGGTCATGTATGAAGGAATAAAAGGATGGAATGGGGCCCTGATTGCATCGCATACCGGACTTTCGGCCGGCAGAAATAAAAAAGGCGGCCTGGGCAGGACGGCAAAGACCCCGTTACTGGACGAGCTCGATGGAGTTGCGGGTTGGGATCATGATTTTGGCGAGGTGTTTTCGACAACGGTATCCAATACGCACTCTTATTTTGATTCGAAAAGCGCCAGAATCAGGTCTGTGATCGACAATGATTTGAATGTGGGTATACAGAGCGACTGGGACTACATCATTGCAGCTGTTTCAGGGGATCTTGACCACGGAGTGAAATCGAAACTGGGAAAAGGCAGGGATTACTTTCTGACATTTTCACTTTCGCATGAATTCGGTGTGTTGATAAATGCATCTTCGGATTTCAAGATTGAACCGAGATTCAACCTGATTGCAGGAACCCAAAATTTCTATCTGATTTACACAAAGGGTAAACCGCTGGATTCAACCTTGGTGAGCAAGCGCGAGTATCCGAAACAACTTGCCAAATTTGCGCTATTGAATTATGAAGTGTCACTGCCTTTAACATACACCAAAAAATCATGGGCCTTTGATTTTTCCTGGAACTACAATATCCCGCAAAACATTATCGGAGGGGCCTCTTCCGCCCCTTTTTCAGTTTTCATGGCCGATATCAAATTCATCATCAGGGGCAAAGGGGTGCTTATCCCAAAGAAGAAAATCAGCAAGAAGTGAT
The DNA here is from genome assembly GCA_003151415.1 of Bacteroidota bacterium. GTDB lineage: Bacteria > Bacteroidota > Bacteroidia > Palsa-965 > Palsa-965 > Palsa-965. The sequence goes on along the minus strand of PLXK01000106.1, from coordinate 1,030 downwards.
TGTCTCAACATCCCGAAAACAAAAGCTCATCCTAATAATGGGATGAGCTTTTTATTTTAGCAGAGCGGATAACCCCTGCCGGCTTATTTTCTGTTTGCTTCATTTAGCTTGGTCATGCCCATCAACTGGTTCATGGATTTCTGCATGCCTTCGGCAGATCCGTCAAGGAAAATGACATTGCCTTTGCTGTTTTCTGAAAAATGCTTGATGGCTTCGGTCCACATCGAGAACATGATCATGGAGGAATCGAGATTGGCCTGTTGCATTTCTTTTGCAGCCATAGACATACCCTTGGCCACTTCTTCACGGAAAAGAGCAACACCCTGTCCACGCATCTGGGCGGCTTCGCGTTCGGCTTCGGCGGCAATTTTTATGGCATTCCCTTCGGCCTGGGCTGCTTTTGTTTTGGTGATGAGCAGCGCCTGTCCTTCGTTTTCGGCAGCGGCTTTCAGGTTATTGGAAGCAACAACCTGGCTCATGGATTTCATGATCACTTCATCGAAGGTGATGTCGTTGAGCTGCAGATCCTGCAGGTGATATCCCCAGGTTTCAAGTGTCTTGTCGATTTGTTCTTTTACATATTCCACGATATCGCGGCGCAGGGAAAGAACCTCGGCTTGTTTGCGGGTAGCCACAAACGAACGGATACTTCCTTCAACGGTACGGATCAGGGCCTGCATCAGGTTCTTGTCATCCACAAATTTGAAGGCCACGTTCTTCATGGTTTCTTCGCGCTGATCCAATACAGAATAGAGCAGCATGGCTTTGAAATAGACATTGGCCTGGTCGATCGTGGTGGCCTGGAACTCCAGCTCCACCGAACGGTTCTGGATAGAGATCTTTTTGTAGATGGCTTCGATGAACGGAATTTTGAAATTCAGTCCGGGAAGCATCACCCGGCGGAATTTGCCGAATACCGTGATCACAGCCAATGTTCCCTGGTTAACAGTAACAAAGGACTTGATAATGACAATAACGACAAGTAAAAGGAGAATGAGGGGTGAAAATTTAAGGGCATCTCTAAAAACCT
>PLXK01000109.1 GCA_003151415.1 Bacteroidota bacterium | reverse complement strand
AGCCTGACCCTGAAGTTAAGCGAAGCGCATACTTCAGGGGCACGCCCAAACAACCAATCATTGATTTATTCCCATTCAAATATTTAATCAGAATCCAGAAACAATGACATCAGCCTTGAAAAAAATACTGGTTACCGGATCCAACGGATTACTCGGCCAGAAAATCATTTACAAACTCCGCCAAAGAAAAGATGTACAGGCCATCGCCACTTCCAAAGGTGAAAACAGATTGCTGGTAAAAGACGGATACATTTACGAATCGCTGGATATCACCAGTGAAAAGGAAGTCGAAGCCGTTTTTTCCAAACACCGTCCGGATGTCGTCATCAACACCGCGGCCATGACCAATGTGGATGCCTGTGAAGACAAAAAAGAAGAATGTTACAAACTCAATACCGAGTCGGTGGAAATTATGGTTGCCGCGATGGAAAAAATAATTCCCGGCTCCCAATTTATCCACCTCTCGACCGATTTTATTTTTGATGGAAAAAAAGGTCCGTATACCGAAGAAGACATTCCGAATCCTCTGAGTTACTACGGCATTTCAAAATTCGAGTCGGAAACGGTGGTTACAGAAAGCAAACTGAACTGGGCCATTGCACGGACCATTATTGTTTATGGCATTGTGGATAACATGAGCCGTTCGAATATTGTTTTGTGGGCGAAGGATGCCTTGAGCAAAGGACAAAAAATCAATGTGGTGGATGACCAGTTCCGGTCGCCAACGCTTGCCGAAGATCTGGCTGACGGATGTATTGCCATTGCAGACAAAAGAGCCAATGGTATTTTTAACCTGAGCGGTCCGGATCCGATGAGTATTCTGGATCTGGTTTACAAAGTGGCTGATTTCTGGAAGCTGGACAAGTCGGTAATCAATCCCATCAAATCCGACACGCTGAATCAGCCTGCCAAACGGCCACCCCGCACCGGATTCATTATCGAAAAAGCGAAGAAGGAACTGAATTATGCCCCGCATTCTTTTGAAGCCGGCCTGCGTATTCTGGATGAACAGTTGAAGACGGGCAAGGTGTAAAGACAGACAAGGATTTGGTTTTCAGCAATAACTGAAACTTTTCTATATTTGACACCATTCTGACAAGTACAAATGGATTTCATTAACCCGACATACAAAACATGAGTTTATTCCGAAAAAAATCTGTTGCCTCATTGCTTGCGCAGGCAGCCGATAATGAAAAGGGCTTGAAGCGCACCCTTGGAGCGGGCCATCTGGTTGCTCTGGGTATCGGTGCTATTATCGGAGCCGGTTTGTTTGTGCGAACCGCAGCGGCATCTGCCGAAGCCGCTGGTCCTGCGGTAACCATGTCTTTTGTGGTGGCAGCCATTGCCTGCGCTTTTGCAGGACTTTGTTATGCCGAGTTTTCGGCCATGATTCCGATTTCAGGAAGTGCCTACACATACGCTTATGCAACCATGGGAGAACTCGCTGCCTGGATCATCGGCTGGTCCCTGGTTCTGGAATATGCATTGGGTGCGGCAACTGTGTCAATTGCCTGGAGCGAGTACCTGAACAATCTGCTGGGAATGAAAATCCCTTTTCAATGGTGCCATTCGCCGTTTGAACACGTGAATCTGCTTTACCATAAAGTATTTAAAAACGGAGTCATGTTCGTTTCGGATGATGTTCTGAAGGCCCTGCCTGCAGCTGTCAAAGGTATGGTTGTAACAACCCATGGGCTGATCAATCTTCCGGCCTTGTTTATTCTTCTTGCCCTGACATTACTGCTCATCAAGGGAACACAGGAATCGGCCTTCATCAATGCAATCATTGTTTTTCTGAAGGTGGCCATTGTTCTGCTCTTTATTTTTCTGGGTTGGCATTATATCAAGCCCGAAAATCATACACCCTATCTGATTCCTGCAAATGCAAGTGGCCACGGAGGCATGTTTCAGCATGGCTGGGGAGGCGTGCTTGGAGGTGCTGCCATTGTATTCTTTGCTTTTATTGGTTTTGATGCGGTTTCAACCGCTGCCCAGGAGGCCAAAAATCCGAAACGGGATATGCCCATTGGGATATTGGGATCGCTCATTGTCTGCACCATCCTGTATGTGCTGTTCTCTTATGTTCTGACAGGTATTGCCAACTGGCAGGAATTTGCCGATCCTTCGAAAGGTAAAGAAGCCTCTGTGGCATACGCCATCAAAACCTATATGCCCCACTATGCCAGTTGGATGCCAACGATGGTAACCATAGCCATTCTTGCCGGTTTTTCTTCCGTCATTCTTGTTATGCTTATGGGCCAGAGCCGTGTATTTTATTCCATGGCCAATGATGGCCTGTTGCCAAAAGCATTTTCAGACCTGCACCCTAAGTTCCGGACTCCATACAAGGCCAACTGGATATTGTTTGCTTTTGTCGGAAGCTTTGCGGCATTTATTCCGGGAAGCATAGCCGGAGATTTGACAAGCATAGGAACACTTTTTGCTTTCATGCTCGTGTGCGCAGGTGTGATTATCATGCGCAAGACGGACCCGGATCATCCAAGACCATTCCGGACTCCGCTTGTCCCTTTGTTTCCAATTCTGGGTATAGGTATTTGTTTCCTGATGATTATTTCGCTGCCATTGAATACACAATTAAGTGCATTGGGCTGGATGCTCTTTGGGCTTGTTATTTACTTTTCATACAGCAAAAGCAGAAGCAAACTGAACCTGCCTTCTTAAAACAAAAAACACTTCACAGAGCCGTTCCGATTTGATCGGGACGGTTTTTTTTCGGCAATATGAAAGAACCAGACAAAGAACCCGGAGAATTGAAACGTACGCTCGGTCTGCTTGATGCAACCAGCATTGTTGCCGGTTCGATGATCGGTTCCGGAATTTTTGTTGTGAGCACATTCATGGCCCGCGACATCGGCGCCCCGGGTTATCTGTTGCTGCTTTGGGTAATCACAGGTCTGCTGACCATATCGGCTGCATTGAGTTATGGCGAACTTGCCGGAATGATGCCCAATGCCGGGGGGCAATATATCTACATTCGCAGGGCTTACAATCCGCTTTTGGCTTTTATGTACGGCTGGACCGTTTTTACTGTCATTCAGACCGGTGTCATTGCGGCCGTGGCAGTTGTGTTTGCCAATTATACGGCCGTTTTCTTTCCCGAATTGAATGCCATTCTTTTGAAACTGGGTTCTTTTGAAGTCAGCTTCAAACAAATGCTATCCATTGCCGCTATCCTGGGACTGAGTTATGTAAACAACAAAGGAATCAAAAGCGGGAAAATGATTCAGCTTGTTTTCACATCGGCCAAATTGTTTGCACTTTTTGCACTCATCGTTCTGGGTTTTGCCATTGGCCTGAAAACGAATACGCTTTCAGAGAACTTTCATCACATGTGGGATGCAACAACCACCTGGAAGGATGCAAAAACGGGAGCCTGGAATACCAAAACACTGGGCGGGATGGCTTTACTCGGCATGATGGGATTCACCATCATCAATTCCCTGTTTTCGAGTGATGCCTGGAACAATGTGACGTTCATTGCCTCGGAAATAAAAGACCCCAAGAAAAATATACCACGCAGTTTGTTTCTGGGTACGAGCATCGTTACCCTTGTGTACATCCTGGCCAATATTGCTTATCTGGCCCTTCTGCCTTTGCATGGCGATCCGGCAGCCAACACCATTGCCGGTCAGGGAATCCAATATGCAGCCAACGACAGGGTAGGGGCTGCTGCGGCTTCGGTTATTTTCGGGAACACCGGTTCTTACCTGATGGCGGCGCTTATTATGATTTCCACATTCGGCTGCATGAATGGAGTCATTCTGGCCGGAGCCCGTTTGTTTTATGCCATGTCGAAGGATGGTTTGTTTTTCAAAAGAGCAAGCACACTCAATAAAAAGGAAGTTCCCTCTTTCGCCCTTTGGATTCAATCGGGCTGGGCTTGTGTGCTTTGTCTTTCCGGCACGTACAGCGACCTGCTCACTTATGCAACATTTGCTTCTCTGCTTTTTTATATCCTGACCATTGCCGGAATTTTTATTCTCAGGAAAAAGGAACCCGAAACAGAACGTCCTTACAAAGCTTTCGGATACCCTTTCGTTCCTGCTCTTTACCTGATTGTGGCCACTGCTATTTGTGCCGATCTTCTGATCTACGACACCCGCAATTGTGGCCTGGGCCTGGTGATTGTACTCATCGGAATGCCGGTTTATTATTTCGCAAAACCGGGAGTTTTGAAAGAATCGGAAATTTCTGGTTGAAGGAAAAGAGGGAATTGCGTGACCCCGTGCCCTCATATGTTTGTCAATAATCCAAATCTAAATGCCGACGCTCAGCTCAGTCCGGCCCTTTCCATGAAAAGCACCTCACCCCCGGCCCCTCTCCATGAAAAATGGAGAGGGGAGAAATGAAGAAAAAAAGAAAGGCTTCCCCCTCTCCATTTTTCATGGAGAGGGGGATCGAGGGGGTGAGGAGCTCCGTGTCTCCGTCGTAAGATGAAATGCCGTTCATATCCGAAAATTTTCAATGTAGCTTCTCTTCCGAAACAAAATAATCTCAACAACTCGCGTTTGTGCTATCTGAAAAGAGTCTCTAACTCTGCCAGATGAAACAATTCCTGCGCGATTGCTTTACTTTTAACCGCCGCGAGCGCAGTGGAATTCTTGTGTTGCTTTGCATACTTGCTTTACTCTTTTTCGCCCTGGCATACATGCATTCGGGTGAATTTGTCCGCAGTGAGGACAAAGGATTTGAAGAAAATATCCTGGACACGGGGGGCCATCAGCAGTTCACAGGTAAGGCAATAACCCGCGCCGGTTCTGACAAAGCCACTTTTGACAGGGAAGAGAAAACAGCTGCTGAAGACAAAACGAAAAGAGTTCCGCAATGTTTTTATTTCAATCCGAATGAATTGGATCAGTCGGGATGGGAAAAACTCGGCCTTTCGGAAAAGCTGACAAAAACGATTTTGAATTATGTGTCGAAGGGTGGAAAATTCAGAAAAAAAGAAGACCTGAAAAAAATTTACGGTCTGCGCGATGAAGATTTCAGGAGACTTGAAAACTACATCCGGATTCCTGAAGACAGTGTCCGAAAGACTGCATACACAGCGTATACAGGCAATCCCAACAAGGTTGTTAAAGATCAAATGCCGGTTCGTGTTTCAAACAAAATCCAGCCGGGTCATCATCTCGAACTCAATTCGGCAGATTCAACCGAGCTGCTGATGCTCCCTTGTGTTGGTCCCGCTTTCGCCAAACGCATTTTGGCATACCGCAGCAGAATTGGAGGATTTGTATCCACCGAACAGTTGAAGGAGATTTTCGGTTTTGATGAGGAGCGGTTCAGTTGCCTGAGCGACCGGGTGGAGGTGGATCTTAGTAAAATTCACAAGCTCAATATCAATACGGCCACGGCCGATGAACTGAAAAAACATCCGTATATCCGTTGGAACGTTGCGAAGCTGATAGAAAGTTACCGGAAACAGCATGGCCCTTACCATCATCTGGAAGAACTCAAAAACCTGGCATTGATGGATGAGGCCTTGTATACGCGGATGTCTCCTTATTTAACCCTCCAGTGACAGAATTAATGAATTGAAAATAAGGGAATTGATATATTTGATGCGACCCTCATAACCGGAGGGCATTGATTGTATCCTTTCGGTTGCTTTTAAGCCTGGATAGATTCCGGAAGTTCCAAGACTGAATGACCTGGAATTGTATCTGGCAAACCTTGCATCCGTTCTCATGTTCTTTCGGTATATTTGTCACCTTCTAACTCAAGCTATGCTGATTCAAACACTGAAAGATACCATCCGCGATATTCCTGATTTTCCGAAACCGGGAATTATCTTCAAGGACATTACACCCATTCTCGAAAACAACACACTCTGCGGTCAGATTACCGATGAGTTTGCCCTGCAACTGGGTTCAAAGTCTATCGATGCCATTGTGGGTATTGAAAGCCGCGGATTTTTGTTTGGTTTTTTATTGGCTCAGAAACTCCGGAAGCCGTTTATTCTGGTGCGCAAGGCCGGCAAACTTCCGGGCGAAACGGTTTCGACCGAATATGCTTTGGAGTATGGCACAGCAAAAATTGAAATGCACACGGGTTCCATACGCAAAGGCTGGAACGTTTTGATACATGATGATTTGCTTGCAACCGGAGGAACATGCTGCGCGGCGGCGGAACTGGTGCAGATGCAGGGAGGCCATGTGGCCGGATTTTCTTTTGTCGTCGAACTGGATTTTCTGAAAGGAAAAGAGCGGATCAGCAAATATTCCACATACGTCAACAGTTTAATTCATTACTAAATGGGCTACACGGAAAATCAAACGGAAGAAAAGCTTCTTTTAAACAAAAAAACAATGAATTTCACCCACAACGAGAACCAGGTCATGATTGCGGATATGATCCGCAAATTTGGTGAAGAACATATTCGTCCGAAAATGATGGAATGGGACGAAGCCCAGATTTTTCCGGTTGAGGTGTTCAAAAAGCTTGGAGCGCTGGGTTTGATGGGTGTTATCGTACCCACAGAATACGGCGGATCAGGATTCGGTTATACCGAGTATGTAACGGCCATTGTTGAACTATCGCGCATTTGTGGTTCGATCGGGCTTTCCATGGCAGCGCACAATTCATTGTGTACCGGTCATATTCTGGCTTTTGGCAATGAAGAACAAAAGAAAAAATATTTACCCAAACTGGCTACTGCCGAATGGATTGGTGCCTGGGGGTTGACCGAAACAGGTACCGGCTCTGATGCAGGTGGCATGATGACCACCGCAGTTGCCGACGGAGATTATTATGTGCTGAACGGTTCCAAGAATTTCATAACGCATGGACTCAGCGGGAATGTTGCTGTTGTGATTGTACGTACAGGGCAAAAAGGCGATTCGCATGGCATGACGGCTTTTATTGTCGAAAAAGGAACGGCCGGGTTTAGCGGCGGCCGCAAAGAAAACAAGCTCGGTATGCGGGCTTCTGAAACCACCGAACTTATTTTTGACAATTGCCGGGTTCATAAAAGCCAGATGATGGGCAAGGAAGGCGAAGGATTTATTCAGGCCATGAAGGTTTTGGACGGAGGACGGATTTCTATTGCTTCACTGGGAGTGGGTATAGCCAAAGGAGCCTATGATGCTTCGGTGAAATATGCCAAAGAAAGAGAGCAATTTGGAAAGCCAATTGGTCAGTTTCAGGCCATTGCATTCAAGCTGGCCGATATGGCTACTGAAATAGAAGCTGCCGAATTGCTGACTTACCATGCGGCAGATTTGAAAAACAGGGGCCAAAAGGTGACCAAAGAAGGAGCTTTTGCCAAATACTACTCTTCGGAAGTGGCCGTCAGGGTTTCTACTGATGCCGTTCAGATCTTTGGCGGTTACGGATATACCAAGGACTTTCCGGTAGAGAAATTTTACCGCGACAGCAAGCTTTGTACCATCGGGGAAGGCACATCAGAGATCCAGAAAATGGTCATTGCCCGGGAAATATTGAAATAATTTGAAGAAATCAAAATAAATTTGGGGGATTGGTCAGATATTTTTACATTTGCCTCCCTGAAAAATAACAAAAAAGACAAGCGCAATGATCATAGTTCCGGTAAAAGAAGGCGAATCAGTAGAAAAAGCCCTTAAGAAATTCAAGAAAAAATTCGAGAAAACCGGTGTTGTCCGCGAACTCAGAGACCGTCAGAAATTCACCAAGCCTTCTGTCCGCAGAAGAGAAGTGGTGAAGAAAGCGATCTACAAAGAGCAGCTGCAGCGCGCCGAAGAATAAATTTTTCTTTATATCCTTCGAATAACCTATATTTATACCACATAACGGTTTGCTGTTATGGGATATCTATAGGTTTTTTTTATGTCCTCTATCCACATTGATTCCTTTCTGAATTATCTCCGCTTCGAAAAGCGTTCATCCCCACATACCATTTCGGCTTATCAAAATGACCTGGAATCGCTGGAAACTTTTCTGACTGTGGAATGTGCCACAGATAAGCCCGAAGAAGCCACGCATCTGTTTATCCGTTCCTGGATCGTTAAAATGATGGAGGAGGGCATAGGCGCCCGTTCGGTGAACCGCAAGATCACGGCAGTCCGTTCTTTTTTCAAATACCTGATGCGTCAGCAAATCGTCAAAATAAACCCCTTGCTTCGCATCCAGGGCCCCAAATCTCCCTCGCGGCTCCCTGTTTTTGTGGAAGAGGAGAAGATGACGGAATTGCTAACCACCATTGATTTTGGAACGGGTTATGAAGCCACAATGAAAAAACTCATTGTCGAAACTTTTTATGGAACAGGCATGCGCCTTTCTGAATTGATTCACTTGAAAACCCGGGATGTTGATTTTTACCAGAGTACTCTGAAAGTGCTGGGTAAACGGAATAAGGAAAGAATCATCCCCATCGGGAAAACGCTTCAGAACCAGCTTGGAGATTTCGTGGAATTGCGAAAATCGGCAAAGCCGGGAAAACATGATACTTATCTGTTTGTGCACGAAAACGGGAAGAAACTCACTGAAAAGTTTGTTTATACTTTAATTAATTTCTATCTTGGCTTGGTGACAACTCTGGACAAGAAAAGCCCGCACGTACTGCGACACACCTTTGCAACACATATGCTAAATCACGGAGCCGATCTCAACGCGATCAAAGAAATACTGGGCCATGCAAATCTTTCCGCGACACAGATTTATACCCACAATACAATTGAAAAATTAAAGGACATTCACAAGCAGGCTCATCCCAAGGCATAAGATTTTCAAGACAAATTATTCAAATAAATTATCGATTCATCCAATTTAAAAAGGAGGCATTTATGAAAATTAAAATTCAATCCATCCATTTCGATGCAGATCAAAAATTACTGGATCATATCCAGGATAAAGTAAATAAGCTGAATCATTTCCATGATGGAATCATCAGCGGGGATGTGATTCTGCGGGTGGAAAAAAACACGGTGCCCGAGAACAAGATTGCAGAAATCAAGTTGTTGATTCCAGGCAGCGATCTTTTTACAAAAAAACAATGCAAGACCTTTGAGGAAGCTATCGATACCGGCGTTGAAGCCCTGACCAAACAGGTGAAAAAACACAAAGAGAAAGCAAAGGGGATCTGAGAAGAGCCTTTCCGGATACAATTGAATGCAAACGTTCTGAGTTTGTGGTTTAAATGCCGCAAATTCAGGGCGTTTTTTGTTTTTCAGGATCGCGCAGATAAACTTGCATTTGTTTGAATGACTTTCAGGTCTGTGCTGCGATCACCCGAAAAAGCAATTCGCGGACAAAAAGGAGCGGAATGGAAACAAAACGGATCGAAGTGGATGTAAATCGACGCGAAATGCAACCAAATCGCTATGGAGTGGAAGTAAATCGCTGCGCATTGCAACCAAATCGCAGCGAAGTGGA
>PLXK01000072.1 GCA_003151415.1 Bacteroidota bacterium | reverse complement strand
CATTTGTCCTCAGGATTGAGCCATCTTTGTCTGAGCTCCTTTGTAGTTCGAGATGCTTTTTTGAATGTTATCCGGGAAGCTGAACGGATATTTTAGAAGAATCTCACTGCAAAGAGCGAGTGGCGAAAGCCCGACCCTGAAGTAAAGCGAAGCGCGTACTTCAGGGGCACGCCCCAATCCAAAATCTATTTCTCAATCCTTCCGCCCATATAAAAATACTTCTTGTAATACGGCTCATCGAGGTCGCTGATGATGACGCCACCCAGAACAGCGGCGTGGATGAATTTGTTATTGCCCAGATACAAACCCACGTGCGAGATTCGGTTCTTTTTGATTTTAAAAAAGAGGATATCCCCTTCGCGCAGGTCTTTTTTCTCCACCGCTTTGCATTGCGGCCAGATGCCGGCCGAACTTCTGGACAGATTGATGCCATACACATCTTTGTAAATGGCGCCCACAAATCCAGAACAATCGGTGCCTTTTTGTTTGGCGGCATTGCCATAGCGGTAACGCGTGCCGGCCCATTCATACGTTTTGAAAAAGAGCTGGATGTCGGCAGCCGAATCCATGCATACCCCTTTGCTTTCGAAAAATTTGTATTGAATGGTATCGTGCGAGATTGTTTTTTTCAGGCGAAGAAGGGTGGAGGTGTCCGGAGTTTGAATGGCCTCGATCTCTGCCTCTTTTTTCAGACGCAGGAACGAGGAATCGTTTTGGGCAAAAAGAGGAACTGGAATAAAAAGAAGCAACAGGAGATAAAACCGCATGGTGTAAAGTTAAACCTTATCGCAGAAAGAAGAATTGTAGTTGGGCAATGGCCCTGAAAATCAGCTTATTTGTCGACATGGATCCGGAATGTAACAAAAGCGATTCATTTTGGGACAAAATGAATCCAGATTGTGTCAAAAGGAATCGGTTTTGTTACAAAAGTACGTCAGATTGCAAGGGCGGCAAACGGAATTGCAGCAAAGGCTTCTTGCATTGCATCAAAATGAATCGGCAATGCAGCAATCGGATCTTGTATTGCAACAAAATGAAACAGTTTTGAGGCGAAATCGTACTTTATTGGATCAATCGCAAAAAGGAATGCGGCAATCAGGTTTCAGATTGCATTAAAATGAATCACTTTTGTAACAAAACGAATCACTTTTGTTGCAATGCCTGTTTAATTTGTCTGAAAACGGGATTCGGATGTGCAGATGAGAAAATGAATTTATTTTTTTCTAAGAATCACAAACAATTCTCTTCCTGCCCGGGGAGCAATCGAGTTATAAGCCCTTTCCAGAACCTGAATGGTAAACAAGGGAGCAAAGAGCGCTTTGTATTCTTCCAGTGTTCCGCCAAAAGGAGGTTTGTCGATGTTTCCTGTCTCTTCGAAAAGAAGTCCGACCAGTTTGCCGCCGGCAACAAGCAATTCGTGCATCTGCAAAGCATAAGCCTTACGCAGCCGGGGATCGAGGGCACAGAAAAAGGTTTGTTCGATGATCAGGTCGTAATCGCCTTTGAGTTCAAAAAAGTCAAGACAGTATATCTGATCCTTTGGGAATTCGGGAACACGTTCCTGAAAAGAGTCAATGGCCTGGCTGGAATAATCAACAATGTCGGTATGAACAAAACCCTGGTTCCAGAGGTATTCGGCTTCCCAGGAATTCCCGCAGCCGGGTATGAGTATGCGCAGATTTTTATTCCGGAGCTGGTCGAAATAGGTTTTCAAAGGCGTTGTGATTCTTCCCACATCCCAGCCGGTTTCTCCTTCTTCCCAGCGTTTTTCCCAGTATGTTTGGTCGATCGGTGTGCTCATTTGAAGAAGTTTGCAATTATCAATTTTCAGTTTGCAAAAAAAATTAAGACAAGCAATCAATTTCCTCTTGAAAACTACCGATTTTATGGTAAATAAACAAACGTAAATTGAGACGAATGCCTGAATTTTGAAAAGAAATTATTTTTTCTTCTTTCCCTTTATTGCCAACTGCCAAAGCAAATCGCCAGATTTTCGTCATTCAATCGACTTTAAATTCAACTTCCTGATGGCCGGAGAAACCTTTGCGGTAATGGCTACAATAATGAGTGTCATTGCGCCGCCAAAAACAACCGAGGGGACAAGTCCCATCATTCTTGCCGTAAGACCCGATTCGAAACCTCCTATTTCATTGGAAGAGCCGATGAAAATGCTGTTTACTGCCGAAACCCTTCCGCGCATGTTGTCGGGAGTAAGCAATTGCAGAATGGTGTGCCGCACCACAACACTTACATTGTCGAAGGCCCCGGAGAGTGCCAGCAGGAAGAGCGAGAGGTAGTAATTTTCTGAAATTGCAAAAAGAATCATGCTCAGGCCAAAACCGGCAATGGCAATGAGCAGATTTCTTCCGGCGTTTTTCTTTTGGGGACGGTACGCCAGAATGATGGCTGTAATAACAGCACCGGTAGCAGGGGCGGCCCGAAGCAAGCCGAACTGGGTTGGGCCCACATGCAGGATCTTGTCCACAAAGGCGGGAAGCATAGCCACGGCCCCGCCGAAAAGGACGGCAAACAAATCGAGTGACAGGGCGCCGAGAATGATTTTGTTTTTGAAAACGAAATTCAGACCCACAGAAAGACTCTCGGTGAGGGATTCTATTTTTTCTTTAACCGGTATGGGTTTGGCGGCAATGAAGGTGACGAATGCCATGGAGCTGAAAATGATGCAGGAATCAATGCCATAAGCCAGGGGCATGCCCAGCATACACAACAGTCCACCGAGGCCGTTGCCGGCAATGAAGCCGGTGTGCCAGACGGTGCTGTTCCAGGTGGCGGCATTGGTGTAGTGCGAGCGTGGTATGAGCTGCGACATGAACGAGGGGAATGCGGGACCGACAAAAGCCCGGATGATGCCCGTTGCAGCGATAAGAAAAAAGATCGGGGTGGTGCCAAAACGGTGTATGATGCCCGAAACATCGGTCGATAACCAGCACAAGGTGGCGGTGGAAAGAACCAGAAAGCTGGTTCCCACGAGAATGATTTTTTTACGGCTGATCAGATCGGCCACATGACCGGAGAAAAAAGAAACGGCAATAAACGGCAAGGCTTCGGTCAGACCGATGTATCCAAGATCAAGCACGTTTTTGGTCAGGCTGTATATCTGCCAGCCCACAATAACGCTTTGCATCTGTATGCCCAGGGTAAGAAAAAAACGTGCACAGATAAAAAAGCTGAATTCTTTTATGCGAAGCGCGGCAAAGGGATCGTGTGGTTTAGGTTCGGATGCTGTTGTCACTGACAGTCGTGTCGTTGATACCCGGTAAACTTACGAAAAAGTGTTGATGTATTGGGGTGTTGAGGCAGTGCAAAAAAAAGTGTTGAAGTGTTGAGGTATTGAAATAGTGCAAAAAAAAGCGTTGATGTGTTTTTTGGGAAAGATGTATGAGTGTTTCCGTTTTTACCCGCCCCCGAACACCCCAAGACTCCAACACCCCATTACCCCAACGCCTGTTTACTCAGAACTTAAAATTAAGAGCCAGACCGATATTCATTCCGCTGCCTTTGAGATCACCCCAGTTCGAGGAATTGGTGCCTGCATTGTTCTGGAAATTCAAGTGCGGGTATGAGAAACTGGTAAAAGCGATGGGCAGTGACAAACCAAAATGGCCCCTGCCAAAAAAGAAACGGGGTACGATATGCAGGTCGAAAAGACTTCCGCCTCCGCTGACCAGTGTTGCATCCGGGTCGTGGTAGTCCAGTTTCAGGGTTGACAGACNNAGATCGAAATGTTTTTTTCGGATGAAATGGGCATTCACAAAAAGCGGGATGTTGAAACTGGAATAACTGGGAACGTTTGTGGCTTTCGCATAATGGGTTGTGTCAATGTATTTGTCATACCGCAGTTGCAGACCCACGCCGAGCCAATTCAGGAGCGCATATTCATAGCCGATGTATGAAATTTTACTTCCCGCCTTATCGTCGTGACTGTATGTAGTGCCGTGAATATTGAGCTGATCGTTGTAAACACCCAGTTTGAAACCAAGGTCGATGACCGAATTGCCTTTCTGAAATTCCTGTGCTGAAGCCGAGTTCAAAAGCATGCAGGATAAAACAAGAAGCAAAGCAGAGTTGATTCTTTTCATGATTCAGGAGTTTGTTTAAACAAGTGTACGGAAAATCGCTGAGGTTTTGGTGAAGGGGTGAAAAAGGGTTGAAAAAGTGTTGATGTGTTGGGGTATTGGAGTGTTGGAGTGTTGGAGTGAAAAGGTTATACCGAATGCTTAAATTTATCAGATCAATGATTTGCTACCTTGGTTCGTGATTTTCAATTTAGTGGAAATTTAGAAAACATGGCGCACATTAAAAAGTTTGAAGAACTCCAATGTTGGAAAACTTCGAGAATTTTAGTGAAAAAGGTGTATGAAATAACATCAAGAGGAAAATTGGAAAGGGATTATGATTTGCGTTCTCAACTCCGAAAAACAGCCATTTCGTCTATGAACAATATCGCGGAAGGATTTTCGAGATTTAGTGACAAGGAATTTATCCGATTTCTGGATATTTCAATTGGTTCTACGGGAGAGCTAAAAAGCATGATTTATATCCTGGAGGATCTCGATTACGCCGATACTATTGTTTTGAAGGAGCTTCATCAACTCTCGGATGAAACAAAAGCCTTAACCCTTGGTTTGTTAAAATACCTGATAAACAAAAGCGGAGTCGAAAGGAAGAATTGAATTGTATTGAGACGTTGGCGTGTTAATATAAAAAACCAGCACCCCAGCACCCCAACACCC
>PLXK01000093.1 GCA_003151415.1 Bacteroidota bacterium | reverse complement strand
GTCCACTGAAAGACATTGGGTCCGAGACCTAAACCGGTCACTCCCGAAATTTCCGAGGAGGGTGTCGTAATTGTTCCTGAACCGCTGATCAATGTCCATAACCCTGTTCCCGTGACGGCCGTGTTTCCGTTGAGTGTTGTTGATGTGCCGCACACGCTTGCTGCTCCGCCGGCATTTGAGACGGTCGGGGAGGCAGCTCCTGTTATTGTCACCTGCGAAGAACTTGGTGTACAAGGATTATTGGAAATCGTCCACTGAAATACATTGGCTCCGACGCCCAATCCGGTTACACCCGAATTGTTGGCCGTCGGTGTTGTGATGGTTCCCGATCCACTGATTAAGGTCCACAATCCTGTTCCGGTTACAACCGGGGTGCCTGCAAGAATGGCTGTTGTTCCGCAAACACTTTGCGGTCCTCCGGCACTCGATACCGTTGGCGATGCTACACCCGTGATTGTTACCTGGGAGGTGCTGGGGGCACAAGGGTTATTGGAAATGGTCCATTGAAAAACATTGGGCCCGACACCCAGCGCAGTTACACCTGAATTGTTCGCAGCAGGGGTCGTGATCGTTCCGCTGCCACTCACCAAAGTCCAGAGCCCGGTTCCAGTTGTTGCCAGGTTACCCGCAAGTGTAGCCGAATTGCCGCAAACACTGAACGATACCCCGGCATTGGAAACCGTTGGAGGAGTGACTCCGGTTAATGTTACCTGAGAAGAACTGGCAGGGCAGGGAGCGTTGGAGATTGTCCATTGAAAAACATTCGCACCGGCTCCCAATCCGGTTACTCCCGAATTGTTGGCCGTTGGAGTCGTGATCGTTCCCGAGCCACTGATGAGGCTCCACAATCCGGTTCCCACTGTCGGGGAGTTTCCTGCGAGCGTAGTGGATGTGCCACACACACTTCCAGATCCTCCCGCATTTGCAACAGTTGGAGAAGCAACTCCGGTTATTGTCACTGTTGAAGAACTCGAAGGACATGTTCCAGAAGAAATGGTCCATTTCAGAACATTGGGACCTACACCCAGTCCGGTAAGTCCGGTGTTGTTTGCAGTCGGTGTTGTGATGGTTGCAGCACCACTTACAAGGGTCCACAACCCCGTTCCTACAACTGGAACATTACCTGCAAGAGTGGCTGTTGTTCCGCAGACAGTCTGGGGAGGTCCGGCATTGGATGCGGTAGGCGTTCCGACTGAGCAAGCGATTTGACCGTTGGTGGTATTTGCCGATCCCGGACTCTGGTTTGTGACGGCAATGTAAGTGCCGGTTGCATCGAGTTCAATGCCATGGCTATTGCTACCAGAGTGCCAGGTTCCGATAACATTCTGCGCGGATGGGGCCAAAGCATTGATTGGATTCAGTTGTGTACAGGGCCCCGAGCTATTGGAAGCCGCCGGGTAATTGGCGGCATAACCAGAAGAATTGTAAGAAACAGAGGAGACAGACGTGCCGCTGGCATTGAGCAAATCGATTTGCCCTTCGGTATCCACCAGGTTACCAGGAGCGCAGGTTTGAAGAGAGGTGCAATAGGCGGTGCTGATGTCCAGGTCGACTGTCCCGACGTTGATCCAGGGATTACCGCCAATGGCACAGTCATTCCAATTCGAGGCGGGCTTGCCAGAGCCTCCTATTACATAGTAAGCGCAGGATGCCAGATGTGTTCCGGGAGGAATCGTAATTGTCCACCCCGTCGGATTGCCGCCTCCACTTATCCCTGTCCAGATAACCACGTAGCAACTGATATCAACACTGCTGCAACCCTTATTAAACAATTCGATGAATTCGCCACCGCCCGCCGCATTGCAACTGACACAGGCCGGCGCTATGCCCAATTCATTGATAACCACCTGAGCCCGGCCGGGGCTAAAGCAGAAGCACAGTAAAAAAATAAAAATATAACGGGTTGGTAATTTTTTATGCATACGCTTCAATGATTGTTTCTTACTACGTATTATCTACTGTTATGTTACACATAGATTATTAACACCTGTTGGTCGAATAAACAAGAACGATCATCCGCTATTTAGCTTAATCTGGTTTACTATAAAAGAATGATCGCGTTAATTCAGAAAAGAATGGTTTCGGAGCAAAGAAAGGAGATCTCTTTATTCCTGTAGGATGGTCACTCTTTGATATAAAATTGCCTGATGATTTTGAATTGGTAAACTTATTACGAATATAGCAAAAGCTGTGTAATATGCGAATGAATTGTAAATTATCTTATCGTGATTTCTTAAAGGAATGCGCAAAGCGGGGCAGACACCCGAATGGAGAGAAAAGCTTGTGGATTTGGAATGAAAACCCGTAAAGTAGGATTGTCAGAGGGTTTCACGACAATGTATTTATTTTTTGCTTTTTTCCTGTGATATAAATAAATATTAAAAAAAGAAATATCGGAGCGTTTCGGAAGGACTTCTTTCCAAAGGCGGGTGGCAAGCTTCAAATCTGTAAAAAAGAGAAAAATCTTCCGCTAAAACCGAAGGGTTTAAAATTTTATTTTTCCGCTTATTATGTCTTTCGCCATTACAAAATCTGAAATAAAACTGTAGAGGGGATATTTGAAAGTGGCGGGTTTGTTTTTTTCAAAAACAAAATGACCAATAAATCCGGCTCCGTAACCCAAAACAAGACAGCCGAGCAAATACAAATTGCTTAAAGGGGATAACAAAACAATGATCAGCCAGAGAACCGCCAGAACAAGGCCGATGAAATGCAACCGCCTGCTGGTTATGTTTTCATGCTGATGAAGATAAAAAGGATAAAACTCTTTGAATGAATTAAATCCGGTGTCAGAGGGTTCCATTTGTGTCTTTTGAATTCATCCTTTGCATTGACTGTGATAAAGTTACAAAATTTACCTGGTTCTCGCTTCTGCGGATTTAAAAATACAGGGTGTGTATTTATCATCAAGGAATTGATGACATTCTTTGTCTTAAGCGTTCAAATGTCGGGAAAGCCTGCTAATTTTGCATTTTAAAGGATGGTTCAATTTTTAAAATAGTTCGGAGAATGAATACTGAATCCACTTCCCTGCGCATCGGCAAAAATTACCTGTATGGGTTTGTCTATCTGATTTTGTTTGCAGCAGCTGTTTATATGCTTTTGCGAACCATTCAAGCCATGGGAAGTGTAAGCTATGTCTTTTTTCTGGCCGTTTCTTCCCTTTCTTTCTTCTTTCTTTGTTTGCTTTCTTTCGCTTTGCCTTATTTTAGGGTCGATGAAGATCGTATTATCGTTTACCACGATTTATTGCGCAAAGACACCCTTTTCTTTTATGACATCACCCGGATCGAATTTGAAAACGAAACGGCTATTTCCATTTACCATCTCAATGGCCTGACCAAAGTCCTTCTGTCTAAAATGAATGGCTTTGACAAAAAGAAGGTGAAGTCCTTTTTTGCAGAACTGAATTCTGAAAAAACGGCAATGGTTTAGCATTGTACAGCTTTATATCAGGATAATATGGCAGTAGAAAAGGTGAGAAGCCGGGTTGCGGTTCAATGGATCGGTGAGGATGGATTGGCTTACCTTATTTTCGACGTGGATGCCGAGATAGAACTGTCTGATGCAAAGGAGATTGTAAACAATATCGCAACCCGCCATCCGGACGGAAAATACCCGCTGCTTATCGATGTGTGTCGGATCCGAAGCATTTCTGCCGAGGCCCGGGATTATTTTGTCAGTGCTTCGGCCCAAAAGTACCGCATTGCCGAGGCGCTGATTGTTGAAACTACCGCATCCCGTCTTTTTGCGGGCTTTTACATCCGCTTTCATAAGCCGGAAAGTCCGTCAAAACTGTTCACGAACCGGGAAGAAGCCCTGTTTTGGCTGAAAAGTTTTCTTGCCTGATATTGACCTCGAGAAATAGAAAATTGGGTCGGCAAACATTCCCCTTCTTAAAATCAGGCTCGTTCGGTATAAATCACCTAAATTTGCCCTCTATTTTCACAAACGACAGACAGTATGACAAAAATAAAATTTGGAACAGATGGCTGGAGAGCTATCATTGCGAAAGACTTTACCGTCGAAAATGTAGCCCGTGTTGCAGAGGCTTCTTCGGTTTGGCTGAAAAAAAATTTCAAGGAACCTTCTGTGGTCCTGGGACATGATTGCCGCTTTGGCGGAGAACTTTTTGTAGAAACAATCGCCAAGATACTCGGACATCATGGCATTCATGTGTTTCTGGCCAAAGACTTTGTTTCAACGCCCATGATCTCGTTGGGCACCCTTCGTAAAAAAGCCAGCCTTGGAATCATCATCACGGCCAGCCACAATCCACCCTCCTACAACGGATTTAAACTCAAAGGTGATTTCGGAGGACCGCTTCTTGCCAAAGACATTCAGGCCATTGAAGATATTATTCCGGTACATTCCACAATCGATACCGATAAAATATCCATCTCCGAACTTGTCAAGGGCAAATTGCTGGAATACATAGACCTGGAGACCATGTACTGTGAACATGTGAAAGCCAATTTTGATTTGGAGGCCATTCGCAAATCGGGATTGAATTTTGCCTATGACGCCATGTATGGTGCCGGCCAGAACGTCATTAAACGACTTTTTCCTGAAGTGGAAACGCTTCACTGCGAATACAATCCTTCTTTCATGGGTCAGGCTCCTGAACCCATTCACAAGAACCTGACTGAATTTTCAAAATACATCAAAGATGCCAAGGGAGATATCGCCTGCGGACTGGTTACTGATGGCGATGCCGACAGGATCGGTCTGTACGACAGCGATGGGAACTTTGTTGATTCCCATCATATCATTCTGCTCCTGATCAAATATCTGGTTGAGCAAAAAGGTATGACAGGAAAAGTAGTGACTGCATTTTCAGTAACTCCCCGCGTTAAGCGCATGTGCGAGCATTTCAAACTCGATCATCAGACGGTTAAAATTGGTTTCAAATACATCGCAGGAATTATGACAACCGAAGATGTGTTGCTCGGAGGAGAAGAGAGTGGAGGAATAGCCGTGAAGGGGCATATTCCTGAACGTGATGGAATCTGGATGGGACTGATCATCTGGGAATATCTTGCAAAAAGCGGAAAGACATTGAAACAGCTCATCAAGGAGGTGTATGCCATCACCGGATCTTTTGCATTTGAACGGTACGATCTCCACCTCAAGGAAGAACTGAAAAACAGCATCGTGGCAAACTGCAAGACCGGCAAAATGGCCGCCTTTGGTAAATATAAAGTAGAACGAATGGAAGATATTGACGGCTGGAAATATTTTTTCAAAAACGATGAATGGCTGATGATCCGGGCTTCAGGAACAGAGCCGGTATTGCGTACCTACGCCGAATCTTCTTCTCGTGAAAATGCTTTTGCAATTTTGGATGAGGTGAAAAAAGTTTTGCTGAATTAAGAATTTCTTTTCTGAATCCAGGCATGCATCAGACAGGCCTCTTTGAAAAAAGAGGCCTGTCTGTTTACAATCCCATCTGCTGAGGTGTCGACTTTCGCTTTATTTGCCGCAGCGGAACTCAGGGAACAATCACCCTAAGTGAGGAAGGTTCAATACGGAGTTCAATGGTGTTTCCCATGATTGCAGCTTCGCCATCGAATTGTACAGGGCCGTCCTGGATTCGTTCAATCTGTATGTGTTTGCCTTTTAGTATGGTTACATATTCTGATTTTGCAAGGCTCTTGTTGAACAGGCGATATGCCAGCTCCAGGCCTTTATATAAAGGAAAGGGGCGAATGATGGTAATGTCGATAAGGCCATCCTGAATGTCAGCCTCGGGTGCAATGTACGCGTTGCCTCCGTATTGGGCAGAATTTGCGAATGTAATGAGGAATGCTTCCTGGACAGAGCTTTGGCCATCGATTGTCAGCTTGTATCTAACCGGCTTATACGCGCTGATTTCTTTCAGTGTCATCCAGGCATAACTGGCCATTCCTCTGTTCTTGCTTTCTGCAAAAAGCTTCCCGATATGTGCATCAAATCCAAGCCCGGCCGTACAAAAGAATGCTTTATCATTCAGATAGCAAGAGTCGATGACGCTGGTTTTTGCTTTGTTCAGCAGCTGAAGGGCGGCCTGAGTATCGGTAGGGATTCCAAGATGCCGGGCCAGTCCGTTTCCCGACCCGAAGGGGATGATAGCCAGGGCTTTTTGGCTGCCGCTCACTGCAGCGGCGACATTGTTTACCGTGCCATCTCCTCCCACTGCAGCGATAATCGTACAATCACTGTTCATGGCTTGGCGGAATAGCTCTTCTTTGTCTTCGAGTTTCTTCCATAAAAAGATCTCAAAATCCAGGCCTGCAGGAACAAACTGCCTGATCAGATCTTCACGATTGATTTTTCGGTCTGTGCCTGATTTGGGATTGATAATAAAACCAACTTTCTTCATCTGTGTGCTAATGTAACAAGAATTGATGACGCCATTCATACATGCATCTTGTTGTCTTCAATTGAAGAGACCTGCCGGAATAGGGCATCATCTTCGGAAAAAAATCCTGTATATTTGGAGCCGGATTAAAGGCTTTTGCCAAACAAGCAGCCTGAATCGAAAAAGGAATCATTCATTTTGATTAAACAGCTCTAACCTATGAAGTTATTGGAAGGAAAAGTAGCCCTGATTACAGGTGCATCCCGCGGAATCGGAAAGGGTGTTGCCGAAGCATTTGCAAGAAGTGGTGCCAATGTTGCTTTCACTTATCTGTCTTCGGTTGAAAAAGGAGAAGCATTGGAAAAAGAACTTGCCGCCCATGGCATCAAAGCAAAAGGCTACCGGTCTGATGCTTCGGATTTCAAAGCTGCGGAAGAGCTGGTAACTGCTGTTTGCACTGACTTTGGCACAGTTGATATCCTGGTGAACAATGCGGGTATTACACGCGATACCTTATTGATGAGAATGAGCGAACAGCAATGGGACGAAGTTATTCATGCCAATTTAAAATCTGTTTTCAATCTCACGAAAGCCATACAGCGGCCTATGCTCAAGCAACGCAAGGGTTCCATCATTAACATGAGCTCGGTGGTTGGCGTAAAAGGCAATCCGGGTCAGTCAAATTATGCGGCTTCCAAAGCTGGAATAATCGGCTTTACCAAATCCGTTGCACTTGAATTGGGTTCCCGGAACATACGCTCCAATGCAATCGCTCCTGGTTTTATCGAAACGGAAATGACCGCAGCTCTTGATCCAAAAGTCGTTCAGTCCTGGAAAGATTCCATTCCCCTGAAACGGGGAGGGACAGTTGAGGATGTGGCGAATCTGGCAATCTTTTTGGCCTCCGATCTTTCCGGTTATATCACAGGTCAGGTGATCAATGTTTGCGGTGGGATGCTGACCTAGTGAGTTTTCCTGATTTCAGGACATCCGTATAAATCTTCAGCATGAGTGTTAAAATAGTCACAGAGCTTCCTTTCTGGTTTGTCATTTTCTGCCTGATGGCGGGTGCGGGATATGCTTTTTTTCTCTACTACAGGGAAAAGAGATTTTCTGATATCCCTGTCCTGCTTCAACGAACAATGGCAATTTTTCGGTTCCTGTCTGTTTCGCTCATTGCCTTTCTGCTTCTGAATCCTTTGCTTAAAACAGTTTTCAGGGAAACCGAAAAGCCCGTGATTGTTATCGCACAGGACAATTCCGAATCGATTGTGATCGGAAAAGATTCCTCATTTTACCGAACTGAGTACAAAAAGAAACTGGCTAAGCTGGCAGAATCTCTTTCCGGTAAATATGAACTTCGCTACTATACCTTTGGTGATCAGGTAAAGGAGCTTTCTTCGGTCAACGATCCTGCCACCGACAAATCTGATAATGAAAGCAATCGTATCGATTTTCAAGAAAAGGAAACAGATATGTCTTCTTTTTTTGATGAGATGGAGACCCGATACAGTAACCGGAACCTTGGAGCGGTTATATTTGCCTCTGACGGACTGTATAACAAGGGGCTCAATCCGGTATTTTCATCTTCCCGTCTTAAAGCACCCGTCTTTACCATCGCACTGGGAGACACCAGTGTGAAAAAGGATCTGATTCTCAGCAAAGTCATTCACAATCGGCTGGCCTACCTGGGTAATAAATTCCCTTTGGAAGCGGTTATTGATGCCAGGGCATGCAAGGGTGCCACAACCACCCTTACTGTTTCGAAAGATGAAAGTGTTTTGTTCAGTCAGAATATCGTGATCAACTCCGAAACTTTTAACATAACCATACCGGTGCAACTCGAAGCAAAACAAACAGGTCTGCAGCGTTATCATGTAAAATTGTCGGCGGTAAAAGGGGAGCTTAGCCTGATCAACAATGTACAGGATGTATTCATTGATGTTCTGGATGGGAGAGAAAAAGTGCTGATTCTGACTGAGGCTCCTCATCCGGATGTGGCTGCCATCAAACAGGCCATTGAAAGCAATCAGAACTATGAGGTGGAAGTCAGCACCCTCAAAGACTTTGATAAAAAAATAGCCGCTTACAACCTGATCATCCTGAATCAGGTGCCGGCCCTGAGCACAACTTCCAAAATTATCAATGACGCCGTCAATTCGGATATCCCTCTGGTATTTATCGTCGGAAGTCAGACAAATCTCCGGAACTTCAATGCGCTGCAGACCGGCTTGCAGATCAATTCCATCGGGCAAAGGTTCAGCGACCCACAGCCGGTTGCCGATGAACATTTTCCTTTGTTTACACTCAGCGAGGCGGCCCGCGCTTATATTTCAAGGCTGGTTCCCCTGCAAAGCCCTTTTGGTTCCTACAAAATCAGCAGCTCATGCACTCCCTTGCTGTATCAGGAAATCGGTGTTGTCAGAACAAAAGATCCTCTCATGCTTTTCAATCAACTTGGAGAACGGAAAATTGCGGTGATAGCCGGAGAAGGCATCTGGCGCTGGCGGCTTCAGGATTTCGCAGATCACGGGAATCATGACATTTTCAATGAGTTGATGGATAAAACAGTTCAGTATCTTTCGGTGAAGCAGGACAAGAGCCGGTTCAGGATTGTTTGCAAAACAAATTTCAAGGAAAATCAAAGTCTTGAAATGGAAGCGGAGGTTTATAATGAAAGTTATGAGCTGATCAATGAACCGGAAGTGAATATTGAAATTGAAAATTCAAAAGGCAGAAAGTATCCTTTTACTTTCAATAAAACGTCAAATGCTTACAGGCTAAATGCAGGCATGTTCCCCCCGGGCGACTACAAATACCGGGCAAAGACAAAGGTCGGTGAAAAGGCGATGGTTCAAAACGGGGAGTTTAGTGTCAGCCCCATTCTTATTGAAGCTTCCAATACAACGGCCGACCACCAATTGCTGTATAATCTGGCTCATAAACATAACGGTGAAATGATTTATCCTGCTCAAATGGATCAGCTTGCTGACAAGATCATGCAGCGGGAAGACATCAAGCCGATCATTTACAACCCGAAGAAATTAACGGATCTGGTGGAACTGAAATGGATTTTCTTTGTCCTCCTTCTGCTTTTATGTGCAGAATGGTTTATGCGCAAACGAAACGGGGCCTATTAAAAACATTCTCCCGGCTATCACCAGCCGAAGATATTTCAGGCCGTTCTTTTATCAGTGCGGATTCTCCGTTTTGCTCAACTGGCTGAATATTTTGTAATAACGGGCATAAAGCCTTTTCTCCGTATCCCGTCTCCTCAACTCCTCTGTCTGCGTGAAAACGGCAGTTTCTTTTGACAAATCATAAACAATGGCATAGATATACGTATAGCTTCCTCGAAAGCCTTTCCGCTTGACCGAAATGATACCCGTCCACATAAAATACCTTGTGCCGTAACGGTTTATCAGATTTTCCTTTTTGTCGGTTCCAGCAACGAGTGTTCTTACATTCAGCCCATGTTGCAAACGTTCATTGATCCAATCGTTGGCGCATACAAAATCATTGTATTGAGGCATGTCCCCCTCTTTCATTTGCTGGGGATCTATTGTGGCATAGTCCAGATTTGCCCGTGAAACATTTTCCCGGATCAGTTTTTCCAAATTGCACTGACCCAAAACGGTTTTGTCAAAATCCAGTTTCTGGACCCTGTTATCATTCAGGTGGTAATAGAAGGGTTCAACGATGACGATCTTTTTGATTTCAGAAGGCAATTCATTGCTGCCGGCTAAGGAGGCGTTTTTAACCGGTGTGTCCGGATCTGTTTTTTCGTTTTTCAGATTCACAAAATGTTGAAATCTGTCGGTGAATTGTTTGTCCTTGAGTAATTCAACAAAGGCGTATTTTGGAAAATTTTCTTCCGTATTTGTGGTGATGCCGTTTAATTCTTCTTTTTTCTGCTGTATTCTGATCTTGTCGTATTTGCCAGGCTCCGTTTTGCGCGGCTTGTTCGCAACAAGCTCCGTGTTTGTGCCTTGCATTGAGTTCCTGCCCCGGTTCAAGGAGTCTTCAAGCAAAATCTCCGCACGCGTCTGGCGGGAATAATCAGCCAGGGATCTTTGATTGCCCTGGGTGAGGAAAACAAAAAGCGAATCGCAGATTGAATTTACTTCCGGGTCGGTATAATTCAAAGATGCGTTTAACTTCCAGCTGTAATTCAAGGCCAGAACAACAGCTTCCTCCGAAGACAATTTATGAAGAAGATAATACACTTGTTGCGAAAAGCCTTCGATGTCCTCATAGCCTTTCAGTTCATACTTTGTGTCTGTTCCAAAAAGACTGACCGTATTGGCAGGCCCCTGAATGGTGCCCTTGTAAGAGGCCACTTCGTAAAGTGCTTTGGCCACGATTTTTTGCAGGTAAGCATTCTGCGGATATTTTTTGAGAAGCAGGTAAGCCGAGTAGATTGCATTGGGGTAATCCAGATCCTGAAGATACAAGCGGCAGGTCTCAAAGCGCGCAATGTCCCGTGCATGGAGAAAGCCTGTTTCTGAAACAATAAATTTTTTCCGGTTTGTATTCACGTAGTTCTTGTCCAGTTTGCTGTTCAGGCTGGTTTTGCGCTTTCGGATATTGGGGTGTGTGCTTTTGTCATCATTGTAATTGTCATTTTCCTTGATGGCAGCTGTTTTTTCCAGGAAATAATTTCTTGGAAAACGAAGGTTGCCATCTTCGAAAAAGTTGCGGTTGAACTCCTGCTCGTCAAAGGGGAGGTAAGCATACTCCAGGACATCAAAGGCTGTGTGTATGGATTCGTAATCATATGCTGTGCTTTTGAAAATCTCCAGACCGGCAGTATCGGCTTCTGTTTCCTGCTCTTTCGACCGGTTCAGCGCCTCCAGCATCATGTCGTTCATTGATTTGTGGTATCCGGGATTGGATACCCGGAAAAAATCAAGATAAGCGCTGATCGAATGATGGCGTTTGTAGTGAATCAATTCGTGGCA
Organism: Bacteroidota bacterium; assembly: GCA_003151415.1. GTDB lineage: Bacteria > Bacteroidota > Bacteroidia > Palsa-965 > Palsa-965 > Palsa-965. The sequence goes on along the minus strand of PLXK01000093.1, from coordinate 8,861 downwards.
AAGAATAAAGGCCAGCTGGGCCTCGTCATCCAGTTGCGAGAGCATACCTGTATTGACAAGCAGAATTCCGTTGTCGAAAGAGAAGGCGTTGACCTGGGTGGATTTAATGACAAACAAGTGTATTCCTTTTCTGAATTCGGGATCGTCCTTGAGGATGACATCCAAAACCTTGTTGAGATAGGAACTTATCGTATCGTTGAAGAGAACGCTCCCTCCGCGCAGAATTCGGTCCAGGCTGAATTCACTGGCAAGAATGAAATCTTTCTTTTTTGAAAGTGTTTGCGGGTTGAGATCTTTGAGTTTGGCTTGATCTTCTCCGACTTTTTGGCTGAAGCTCTGAACAAATGCAGCCGGAAGCAACCCGCCCGAGCGAACAGGAGTGTAATCTTTTGAAAAATCCTGAGCAGAGGCTGAACGGAAGAGCAGCTCAAGAAAAAAAAGCATGAACAACTTGCGTACAATCATGGTCCGGAATTAATATCAGTCAGCACATACCGCAGAAGAAAAAGAACAAGATGTTCAATTTGGTTGCTATTACAAAGGTAATGATATTGATTGTCTGTCCGGCGAATTGGTGCTTTCGGGAAAGATAAATGGCAGAATCTGAGGCATCTGTATTTTATGCGTATTTTTGAATCTTCTATAAAGAAAAACAATACACATTTGAAAATCCTATTCCTTGCCGATCTCAATTCGGCTCACATCGTGAAATGGGCCAGTGCTCTGGCACTGAAGGGGTATGAAATAGGGGTTTTTACCTTGAATAAAGCCGACAGGGCCTGGTATGCAGATATTTCCAATATCCGGGTGTTTGATCAGCAATCCTTCGGCCGGAAAACATTCAGCAGCAATTCGCTTTCCAAACTGGTTTATCTCAAGGCCAGTTCGGAACTCCGCCGGGTAATCCGTGATTTCAAACCGGACATCGTGCATGCCCATTACGCTACGAGTTATGGATTTCTGGGTGCACGAAGCGGTTTTCATCCTTTTGTTATTTCAGCCTGGGGAAGCGATGTCATGGATTTTCCGGACCGGTCCGTCATGCACCGTTTGCTGTTGAAAAACAATTTCAAAAAGGCAGATTTGATTCTCGCCACAGGAGAAACAATTGCCGAACGCATCCACCGCATTACGGACAAAAAAGTGGAAATTGTTTCCTTTGGTGTGGATACGAAGATTTTCTCACCCGGCCCCAAGTCATTGGGATATACCGAACAGGAAATTGTCATTGGCACTGTGAAAGCGCTCGAACCTGTTTACGGCATAGATATCCTCCTTCATGCATTCAGTGAACTGGTTAAAAAACACCCTTCGTTACCACTCAGGCTACTTCTGGTCGGAAACGGCTCGAAGGAATCGGAATACCGTTTGCTGGCCGGCGAGCTGGGAATAACCGGAATTACGAGGTTTGCCGGGAAAGTGGCTTTTCAGGAAGTTCCGGCCTATCACAATTGCATGGATATTTTTGCAAATCTTTCGCACAATGAAAGTTTTGGTGTATCGGTTCTGGAGGCCGAAGCCTGCGAAAAAGCGGTGGTGATGACCGATGTGGGCGGACTCAAAGAAGTGGTTCTTGCCGGAATTACCGGTCTGGCCATTGCCCCCGGTCATATCCCGGCAGCAGTTGCAGCGCTTGAAACATTGGTTCTTAACAAAGAGATGCGCTTGGCAATGGGAAAAGAGGGCCGGCATTTTGTAATTGAAAATTACTCATGGCAATCCAGTTTCTCTGAAATGGAAAAACATTATAAGGAATTGTGCCAATGAAGATTCTTTTGCTCACACAGTACTTTCCACCCGAAACCGGTGCTCCGCAGAACCGCTTGTTCGAGTTGGCCATTCGTCTGCAGAAAAAGGGAGCCGAGATCACCGTGCTTACCGCCATGCCCAATTATCCGCAGATGGTCATCCATGAAGCCTATCGCGGCAATAAATACCTCTATGAAGAAATGAGCGGATTGAAGGTGCATCGCTCATCGATCTATGTCACTAAAAGCAAATCCATTTTCCCTCGTTTGTTGAATTATTTTTCCTTCGTTTTCAGTTCCTACTTCAGAGGCAGAAAATTAAGTGGCAATTTTGATTTCGTTCTTTGCGAAAGCCCTCCGCTTTTTTTGGGTATCACAGCTTTTCTGCTCAAAAAAAGAATGCATGCCAGATTCATCTTTAACGTTTCCGATCTCTGGCCGGAGACGGCCGAAAAACTGGGTCTTGTTACCAACCGCCTGTTTTTAAGATTGGCCACCCTTCTTGAGGAGTTCCTGTATAAAAATGCCGATCTCATTACCGGCCAGACGCAAGGTATAGTCGAAAACATTCAGAGGCGTTTCCCCCAAAAAAAAGTATATTGGCTTCCAAACGGAGTCGATCTGGATCTTTACAATTCGGGGAATCTTCTCCACCCGTTTTCATGGCGCAACCGCAATGGCTTTGACCCTTCGGATTTTATTTTTCTTTACGCCGGAATCATCGGACATTCCCAGGGGCTGGAAGTAATCATCAAAGCGGCAAACCGGTTGTCTGACTACCCTCAAATTAAATTTGTATTGATTGGCAGTGGGCCCGAAAAAGAGCAGTTGATGAAGCTGAAAGTGGAAACAAGAGCCGGAACGGTCTGTTTTCTGGACGGGGTATCCAAACAGGAAATGCCGGAAATTATCGCATCCATCGATGTGGCGCTGATACCCCTCAAACGGCTCGATCTGTTCAAAGGAGCCATACCTTCGAAAATATTTGAGAACCTGGCCATGAAAAAACCGATTTTGCTTGGAGTGGAAGGGGAAGCCAAAGTCCTTTTCATCGATCAGGGGAGAGCGGGGCTGGCTTTTATTCCCGAAGATGATGCTGACCTGGCCATGAAGGTGCTCGATCTGTATGACAACAAACCTGCACTTTTGGAAATGGGAGAAAACGGATATCAATACGTAAAGAAGAAGTTTACCCGGGACAGCATTGCCGATGAATTCTGGCAGTTTTTGAATCAATCATTTCCTGAATAAAACACAATCGGAATACCGTGCTAACAAAAACAGTTCATTCACGCATTCATTTCCTGCTTAGCGGGCTTATTGCTTTTTTGTTGCCATTTAAACAAGGGGTATCTGTCTGTATCATTTTCCTGCTGTTGAACTGGCTTGTTGAAGGTGACTTTAGAAACAAATTCAAGGGCATTAAACACCGAAATTTCCTTATCTTATTTGTCGCTTTCTATCTTTTGCATTTGGTGGGTATGTGCTGGACAGAGAATCAGGCATCAGGCTGGTTCGACCTTGAAGTGAAACTTTCCCTGCTCATTTTTCCGTTTGTTTTCTCAACCCGTCCTTTTCGAAAAGAGCAGATGGATAAAATTCTTGTTTGTTTTCTGCTGGGTTGCACATCCGTTTGTTTGATTATCCTGGGCCGGGCAAGCTGGATATACCTGGCCCGGCATGAAAATAAATTCTTTTACGAAGAATTTTCCTGGTTCATGCACCCGAGTTATTTTTCCATGTACCTCAATCTGGTTCTTTTGTATGTTCTGATTGCGTTCTCTAAAAAGGAAGATCGTCCTCATTTGGCCTGGTTGCTTTTGATTCCCCTGTTTCTTTTGGTTATCGTGTTGTTGTCTTCCAAACTCGGACTGATCAGCCTTGTTTTGCTTATTGTAAGCTGGCTCTGCTGGACGGTCATTAAACACCGCTGGTATAAGATTGGTCTTTTTTCTGTTATTATTCTCATTGCAGGAGTTCTCGGGGTGATGAAATTTTCGCCCGAAATATCGACACGGGTTAAAAATGCCGTACATGCGGTTTCTTCCAAACCGGCGGATAAAACAGACCCGGAAAGCACTGCGGTACGCATATTCATCTGGGGAGCCGCCCGGGATGTGATAAAGGAACATCCCCTGATCGGGGCAGGAACGGGCGATGCGAAAGATGTATTGATTGAAAAATACAAGGAAGAAGGGATAGCAGGAGCCATCAAAAATAATCTCAATGCTCACAATGAATATTTGCAGGTATTTGTGGCATTGGGACTGATTGGCTTTCTCTCGCTGCTGTGCATGCAATTTTTTCCGGCTGTTGTTGCTGTGAAAGAAAAAAAGATCATGTTGCTTTCCTTTCTGTTGCTTTCTGTTCTGAATTTCCTTCCGGAGTCTATGCTCGAAACACAGGCAGGTGTCATGTATTACGGTTTTTTTAACAGCCTTCTGCTTTTTTCGGAGGAAAACACATTTGGTTTAAGCTTGCCAGGAACCGGCTGGTTTTAGTACGGCCAATCTACAATGCCCCAAAAAAAATGTAATTTTGGGCTACAAACAAAACCTATGATTCCATTTTCCCCTCCGCATATTGATCAGAAGGTGATCGATGCCGTAAGCGATGCACTCCGTTCGGGGTGGATCACAACTGGCCCGAGAACCAAGCTTTTCGAAAAAAAGCTCGCCGAATATTGCGGTGCCCGGTCCGTGCTTTGTCTGAACTCAGCCACCGCGGGTCTTGAAATCATGCTCCGCTGGTTTGGAGTAAAGGAAGGCGATGAAGTGATTGTTCCCGCCTATACCTATGCGGCTTCTGCCAACGTCATCATTCATTGTGGGGCCAGGCCGGTATTCGTGGATGTGAATGCCAGCGATTTTAACATTTCCCTGGCTGCAATCGAGAAAGCAATTACCAACCGCACCAAAGTGATCATTCCCGTTGATTTTGCCGGTTTTCCGTGTGATTACGAGGCCATCAACGCCCTGGTCAGAAAACATGCCGGCCTTTTTGAGGCCGAAGGGGAAGAACAGAAAAAATTAGGAAGGATGCTTGTTCTGGCAGATGCCGCACATTCAATCGGAGCCGTATATAAAGGCAAAAGAACCGGATCCTTGACGGATGTTTCGGTGTTTTCATTTCATGCCGTAAAGAACCTGACCACAGCTGAAGGAGGAGCCGTGGTACTCAACCTTCCGGAACCTTTTATCAATGAGGAGATTTACAAACAGCTTTGTGTAAAAACACTGCATGGACAAAACAAAGATGCGCTCGAAAAATCACAAAAAGGAAACTGGAGATACGATATTGTGGAAGCGGGTTACAAATGCAATATGACAGACATTATGGCCGCTATCGGACTTGTTGAGCTCGAGCGCTATGACCAGGAAACCCTGATCAGAAGAAGACATATTTTCGATTTGTATGCATTTTCATTGTCTCATTATCCCTGGGCTCTGGTTCCTGTATTCGAAAAAGATCATTCCCAGACCCGCTCGTCCTGCCATGTTTTCGCCCTTCGGATCAAGGGAATTACCGAAGCCCAGCGCGACGAGATCATCCGGCATATTTTTGAAGAAGAAGTTTCTGTCAATGTTCATTTTATTCCGGTTCCGATGATGAGTTTTTACAAGGAGCTGGGCTATGATATAAAACAGTACCCCCAGGCCTATGCAAACTTTTCCTGTGAAATTTCCCTTCCGGTCTTTTTTGATCTCAATGCCGAAGGTGTTCAGAAAGTCATGGATGCTGTAGTGTCTTCGGTTCAAAAAGTTCTGAAATAAAAGCATATTCCATGGCGTGTCAAATTGCGATCGGGCAGGTAAGAATTTGTTGAATCCATTCCCAAACCAGGTATGCTAAAACGCTCGTTCGATCTTTTGTTTTCGGTTACAGGAGCCCTGGTACTCTTCCCTTTACTGATTCTCGTTTCCGTTTGGGTTGGTCTTGACTCTGCGGGGGGCATCCTGTACAAACAGATTCGCGTAGGGAAAAACGGAAAAGATTTTGTTCTTTTTAAATTCAGAACGATGCGTACAGGATCGGATAAACAAGGCTTGCTGACTATCGGGGGAAGAGATAACCGGATTACCCGTTCCGGTTACTTTCTGCGCAAGTACAAACTGGACGAACTGCCCCAGATATTCAATGTCATTCTGGGCGATATGAGTCTGGTCGGTCCCAGACCCGAAGTCAGAAAGTATGTTGATATGTATACTTCAGAGCAACGAGCCGTGCTGGGTGTGCGACCCGGAATAACCGATTATGCGTCCATTGAATATTCGAACGAAAACGAACGCCTTGCCGGTTCTGAGGACCCTGAGAAAATGTATGTGCAGGAAGTCATGCCCGCAAAGCTGCTACTCAATCTGAAATATATCCGGGAACAAGGCCTGGTTACCGATCTAAAAATTATATTTCTCACATTAAGAAAAATCATATCCTGAATCCCCAGTCTGATCCTGGCCCCAATTTTATCATTTTATATTGGCACAATCCAGAGAAAGAAGGTTATTTTTGTACGAATAACAAACACCGGCAAACATGAAAAAAATTTTCGTTTTCTCCTCACTTTCGATCATCGCATTATGCATTGTTTCCATGACAAACATCACCAAAGCTCTGTACGATTTCAAAGCAAAAACCATTGATGGCAAAGAATTCGATTTTCAGAGCCTCAGGGGAAAGAAGGTTCTTGTTGTCAACACCGCTTCCAAGTGCGGGTATACGCCTCAGTACAAAGAACTGGAAGAGTTGTTCAAAACCTATGGTGGAGAAAAATTTACAATCATCGGTTTTCCTGCCAACAACTTTGGCGCTCAGGAGCCTGGCAGCAATACCGAGATCCACGAATTTTGCACAAAAAATTACGGTGTGACTTTTCAGATGATGGAAAAAATATCCGTTAAGGGAGATGATATGGATCCGCTTTACAAATGGCTCACAAGCAAATCTGAAAACGGTAAGCTGGATGCTCCCGTGAAATGGAATTTTCAGAAATTCATGGTGGATGAAAATGGACATGTTGTGGACGTAGCCATGTCAAATGAATTGCCCAATTGCGATAAAATAGTGAACTGGATTAAAGGCGCGAAGTAAATTTGAAAAGAGGCCTGTAGTGAAAGGAAATCTTTATGGACACGCAACCCGCTGAAAGCCTGTTACACTCACCAACCTTGAATGCTCAGTATGAAACTTGATATTTTAGCCATTGGGGTACATCCGGATGATGTGGAGCTGTCCTGTGCCGGCACCCTGCTGAAGCATATTGCCCTCGGGAAAAAAGCTGGAATCCTGGATTTAACCGCCGGAGAATTGGGAAGCCGTGGAACTCCTGAACTGCGCAGGCAGGAAGCCGATGCAGCAGCAAAGATTCTGGGTGTTGCCATTCGTGACAATCTGGGCCAGGCCGATGGCTTTTTCAGGAATGACAAAGAGCACCAGATTCAAATCATCCAGAAAATCCGTTTCTATCAACCGGAAATAATCCTTTGCAATGCTGTAAACGACAGGCATCCGGATCATGGAAGAGCTGCCGCGCTTGTCAGTGAAGCTTGTTTTTATTCGGGTTTGAGAAAGATAGAAACATTTCACAACGGTCAGGTACAGGAAGTCTGGCGCCCAAAAGCGGTGTATCATTATTTGCAGGACCGCTATCTGAAGCCAGATTTCCTGGTTGATATCAGTCCGTTTCTCGAAAAAAAACTCGAAGCCATTCGTGCATTTTCTTCCCAGTTTCACAATCCCGATTCTTCCGAACCTCAGACACCCATATCTTCCAGGCAATTTCTGGATTTTGTCGTGAGCCGCAGCAGGCACAATGGGCGGGATATTCTGGCCGATTATGCTGAAGGGTTTACGGTGGACAGAACTCCGGGTGTAAACAACCTGTTTGATCTGATCTGAAGACCGTTTACCGGAATGAAAGACATAAAAAAACCTCTCTGAACAAACAGAGAGGTTTTTTTATTGAAAGCGTTTTTATTTTACGCTCATCTTCCGGGTTACAGAAGAATCGCCGGTTTTGATGGTGTAGAAATAAATGCCAGAGTTCAGGTTGGAACCATCGATTGTGAACGTGTGGATTCCGGGAGAAACTGATTTCATGGATTGTGCAGACACCACCTGACCCAATACGTTCAATACTTCAATGCTCAGATCGGCACCTTTTTGAAGGGTGACATCGATCATGGTCAGGTTATTGAATGGGTTCGGATAGTTCTGGGAAATCGAAAGATTGTTGTTCTTGTATTCAGAAATTCCAGTAAGAAGCAAATGGCTGTTGTCTGCAACATTGAAGTCGGTCTTGACAAACTGCGCGCTGTCGATGTAGTTCAGCTGAACAGCCTGGCCGGTTTGAGTCGGGTCGGCATTTTTGAAACCGGAATAGGCAACCGGAATGGTATACACTTCGGGGCTAGGTTCAATGACATAATAAGAAGCCGTGCCCTGGATGATTTTTCCGTCAATGGCAGTTCCTCCGGTAAAATTCCTTGGAGCTGTCCACATGTTTGTGGTGATGTCATATCCGATGCTCCACATGTTGGGATAAATATTTCCGGAAGCGCCTCCAAGGGCTGAATCGGTTGAAAACCAGGTAAAGAACAACTGGTTACCGCCATTGTAGGTTCTGGAAGCCTGAGGCCGGTTGTCTTCAGAAAAAGAAGGGTTTGTTGCATCCGTTGGTGATACGCCAAAGGTTCCTCTGAAGGTTTGTGGTTTGTACAGAAGTTTTCCTCTGTATGTGGCCCCACCGTCCTGTGTGAATACATCAAATACACCGTAATTGCCGTAAACAGCACTCAGGCTGAATCCGGTAGCAGGGTTGAAAACCCCAAGAACAACGGCCATATGCAGGTTTCCGGCTCCGTCAACAACCGCATCGAGGTCGAAAGCTGTTGTGTAATGAGAACCGTTGTTGAGCAAATCAGCATCGATTTGAGAAAATTCGATTACGTAGGGTTGACCCCAGGTTGCACCGCCATCTGTTGTTTTCTCCACAACAATGTTGAAAGCAGAATCCGGGTAGAGGGTGTAGTCGGTGTGGGCAATGGTTGAGATGTAACCGGTCATGCCGTCATCTGCAAAAGTGATTTTTTCGTAGGCAAAGTCATGCGTGCCTGC
>PLXK01000219.1 GCA_003151415.1 Bacteroidota bacterium | reverse complement strand
CCTGTGTGGGTGGAGGAAGCAATGCCGCCGGAGCCTTTTATCACTTCCTGGATGATGCAAACGTGAAACTGATCGCTGTGGAAGCAGCCGGGAAAGGTATAGGCACCGGTCATTCTGCAGCCACGATGGTTCTCGGTAAACCCGGAATCATCCATGGAAGCAAAACCATGCTCATGCAAAGTGCAGACGGACAGATTACCGAGCCGTACAGCATTTCTGCAGGTCTTGATTATCCGGGTGTGGGCCCCATACATGCGCATTTGTTCGAAACCGGCCGTGCCACCTTTGTGAATGTTACCGATGAGGAAGCTTTGGATGCTGCTTACCTTTTGTGCAAACTCGAAGGCATCATCCCCGCACTGGAAAGCGCGCATGCATTGGCGTATCTGGAAAGACTGAAAGCTGAAAAAACGGATGTCATCGTTGTCAATCTCTCGGGCCGGGGCGACAAGGATCTGGCTGCCTATATCAAACATCAGAAAGCATGAACAGGATAAACGAATTGTTTAAAAACAAAAAGAAGGTACTGTCGGTTTATTTTACAGCGGGCTTTCCGGCTTTGGAGGATACCGTACCGGTATTGACTGGCTTGCTCAACGCGGGCGTGGATATGCTTGAAATTGGCGTTCCCTTTTCTGATCCGCTGGCTGATGGACCGGTCATTCAAAACAGCAGCGAAATTGCGCTGAGCAATGGAATGACTTTGAAAAAATTATTCTCTCAGATAGAAAAAATCCGGGACCCGGAAACGGAAGGATCGAATCTTCAGGCACCCCTGCTGCTGATGAGTTATCTGAATCCGGTGCTGCAATACGGAATGGAAGATTTCTGTAAGAAAGCAAAAGAAACGGGCATCGACGGGGTGATCATTCCTGATCTGCCTGTGCAGGTATATCTGGACGAATACAAAGAACTTTTCGAACGGTATGGAATCCTCAATGTGTTTCTGATTACTCCCCAGACCTCCGAAACACGGATCCGGATGATCGATGAACATTCCAAAGGGTTTATTTATATGGTCTCTTCGGCAAGTACAACGGGAATAAACACAACGAACTCAAGTCAGCAAATCGGTTATTTTGAACGGATTAAAAAGATGAATCTGAAGAACCCGCTTATTATCGGTTTTGGAATTTCAAACCGTACGGATTTTGACAAAGCATGTACCTATGCTTCAGGAGCAATCATCGGCAGTGCTTTTATAAAAGCGATTTCAGCAAGGAAGCCGCTGGGTGAGGAAATCCGGAGTTTCGTGGCTTCCGTTTTAAATGAACAAGGGAAAACAACAATTTCATTATGATTATTCAAATTGAAAATACACTTTCAGCGGAGCAAAAGGAAAATATCCTTTCTCAATTGGCTCTGATAGCTTATAAGGCAACTGAAGTGCAAACACAGAAAGGACGTTACCTGGTCTGCATCGGAAAAAAGGAATTCGATATTCGTTTAATCGGCTCCCTGAAAGGAGTGCTTGATGTTCACCGGGTATCCGAAAGTTATAAACTTGTTTCACGCAAATGGAAGGTGGGGGAATCGGGGATTGATCTGGGCGACGGAGTGAAAATCGGTGATGGCCGTTTTGCCCTTATGGCGGGTCCCTGCAGTATTGAGAGCGAAGAGCAGGTGCGTAAGGTGGCAGAGCATCTTGTTGCCAACAATATCCGCATTATGCGCGGAGGTGTTTATAAACCCCGAAGTTCGCCATATGCTTTCCGAGGAATGGGCATGGAAGGGCTGAAAATGTTCCACCGGGTTTGCCGCGAGCATGGCATCAAACTCATTACCGAAGTCATGGAACTTTCGCAGATTGCTGAAATGACCGATTATGTGGATGTCTTCCAGGTAGGAGCCAGGAACTCACAGAATTTCAATCTGCTGGATGAGCTGGGCAGGGTGGATAAGCCTGTTCTTATTAAACGCGGAATGAGTGGAACGATTGATGAACTCCTACAGTCTGCCGAATATATTTTTTCCGCCGGCAATGAACGGCTCATGCTTTGTGAACGCGGCATCCGCAGTTACGAAACCGCCTACCGCAATACGTTTGACATCAATGCCATTGCTGTACTTAAAGAAAAGACACATCTTCCGGTCATCGCAGACCCTTCTCACGGCATAGGCCTGCGCGAACATGTCCCTGCCATAGCATTGGCCGCCGCCGCCGCAGGAGCCGATGGGGTCATCTATGAAGTGCATGAAAAACCGGAAGAAGCGCTGTCGGATGCGCAGCAGACCTTGAATTTTGCTGAATCGGAATTGATGATACGAAAAGTGAGACTCCTTAGAGATGCCGTAGGGTTGATGTGAAGATAGTTGGCAATATACAGTTTGCGGTTGGCAAAAAGAGGTAGGTTTTTAATAAAGTTGGCAACGGCAGTTTCAACCAGCTAAAATTGAGTAAATGAAATTAATTTTTTTTTATCCCTCATTACTTTTTCTTTGCCAATTGCCAACTTTCTCTCATAGAAGAATTCTGTGATAAATCTATACATTTGCATTCCAAACAATCAGGAACCCGATTCAAAGTATGAGAATACCCCTTTTAATGTTTTGCTTGTTTTTGCAAACAGCCTTTTCTTTTGCCCAATCCAAAGAACAATACCTGAAAAGCCGGCAGGAAGCAATCCATGCCGATAGCCAGCTTCGTTTTGACAAAGATATCCAACTCAATGATGAAGAAAAGAAAGCCGGTGTGAAGCTTCAGAAGATGCAGCAGGAACTTCTGCTGAAATATTCGAAAGAAAAATTCTTCCCGCCATCCCGCACATTTTATCAAAGCAAAAAGACAATTGAAGAGACCCCCCTTTTTCAGATCATGGAAAAAATGCCCAAAGGAGGGGCCTTGCATTTGCATACCGAAGGAACTACAAACATCACCTGGGTTGTCAATACACTCGTCAATACACCCGATGGCTATGTCTTCTGGTCGGACGATACTCCGAATTATATCAAAGGACAGATTGAGTTTTTTAAGCCCTCACAGGTTCCTCAGGGGTTTCGAAAGGCTTCTGATCTGAACAGGACAGAAAAAGGATTTAAGTCCGCACTTGTCGGGTTGCTGACATTCAATGAGAAAACCACTCAGGATTCTGCGCTTGTCTGGAAAGAATTTGAACGTTGTTTCAACCGCGTTCGTGACTTTGTTACCTATAAACCTGTTTTTGAATCGTATTATCTGGAAGGATTTAAGGAGCTTATCAAAGATAACATTCAATATGCCGAAGTGCGTGCCATTGTCACTTTCTCATTGTATGATTTGAATCACACGAAACAGTCGAACTATTATTCCACCGACAGTATTCTTGCATATTTTAGAAATATACGTTTGCAGCTAAAAGCAACAGACCCCGAATTCCGTTTCAGATTGGTGTATACATTCATCCGTGGCATGGATGCTTCCAGGGTGGATGCTGAATTTGTCAATGCTTTTAAAATGCAGGTGAAATACCCGGACATGATTTCGGGTTTTGATCTTGTCGGTGAAGAAGACCGGGGACACCCGACCCTCTTTTTTCTGGACACCTGGATGAAACGGGATTCTCTGGAAAAGGCTTACGGCATAGTGATGCCCTTTCTGTTTCACGATGGGGAAAGCGATAATATTTCGGATGACAATATGTACGATGCCGTTTTATTGAAATGCCAGCGAATCGGACATGGATTCAATCTCTTTTTGTTTCCGGGTTTGTATGAACAGATCCGCAAAAAGGACATTGCCATCGAACTTTGTCCGTTAAGCAGCCAGTTGCTGAACTTTACCCGTGATATCCGGACACACCCGGGCATTGGTTATCTCCGCAATGGCATCCAGTGTGTGATCAGTTCCGACGATCCTTCTATTTTCGGTTTCAACGGTTTGAGTTATGATTTCTGGTCTGCCTTTATGGCCTGGGAACTGGACCTGAAGGCGTTGAAGAAGCTCTCCATGAATTCCCTGCAATACAGTACTTTGCCCAAGTCCGAAAAAGAATTGGCTATGGCGCAATGGGAAAAGAAATGGGGCGTATTCATTGCTTCAGTAAATGCAATGAATTAAGTCAGCACGGCCTCTGCTTTTTGTTGAATGTGCAAATGGATTGAGCACACTTTTGTGAATAGTGATTCCCTTTTTGCCTATTCTTTGTTTTACCAATTGCTGACTGCAGATTGTCAACTTGTTTAATTCTGCATTTCCACCGAATAGAAGCCCCTGAATCTATCCTGATTCTTGACAAAATCATAAAATAGGGTGGCTTCGGTTGCCAGTGTTTCCCAGTTTTCAATCGAGAGATTGAACTTGTCGCTCAGTGTATTCATCCTTTTGTCGGTGTGCGAGAGACAGGCTGTGAATTCATCGTGATCGTCGTAAAAGCGGCTGATGTCCAACTGGTAACTCTCGTAATTTTCATAGAGCTCTTCCACAAACACGTTGAATTCTTCCAGTTGTTCTTCAAAACGGTTTTCCCAGGCCATATAAAGACGAGAGAATTCTTCGCAGATATCTCTGGCACAAATATTGGCTTCGCACAGGCGTTCGTGGAAAGCTTTGACTGCGAGGTTGTAATCTTCGGTCTCAGTCTGAAGTTTCAATATGCTGTATTTCCCGACATTTAACCTGCCTGAATTGAGGGCTCCGGCGGCGGCGAGCAGATCATGAAGTTGTTTTTTGACAAGGGCCAGATTGATTTTTGTTTCCTTTGTGATCTCAATGAGTTTGTGAATGTTCTCTTCATGCCGGCGCATAGCCATTTCATAATCGCCATGTATCCGATGGATTTCGACATAGCGTTTGATGATTTGATTTTCATATTCAGACAAGGGTTTTGATTCTTCATAGTTGAGCTGGATGGTTCTCAGAGCTGCATCTATTCGTTTCGATTTCATATTTATTTTTTTTCTGGCCCGCTTATCGGGATGGTTTTGCTATCGTAAAAATGTCATACATATCCGCTATTGCGGGTAAACAAAGGGGTGATTGGCACAATGCTTTGATGATCAGATTTGTTCGCTGTTCCTTGATTCAATGGAATTCTTCAGACAGAGTGGAAGCCGCTGAAGAAAAGCGAAAAAGCATGTGTTCATTTCTGTCTTTCTTGTGCCTTTATAAAAAAGCAGTTCGGACAGATGCGTTCTGAGCTTGGGCAAGATCCTGTTTCCCTGCTTTTAGAAACGCAGGATCAAATTTAATGAAATCCGGAATTTATATCCAAACTTGCGCCGATGCATTTCAAAGCCGGTCCGGAGCCAAATGGCGTCTGACAAGGAACGGATTTTGAAATCATTTATGCCTTGCCATTTAAGAAAAACGCATGCCCTGTCACTATGTATAAATGTCAGCCCTGTTTCGTTTCCTTGGAATGCCTGCCTTTCTTTTTATAATTATGCAGGTTATTGAAAATCTGATATTTACGGAATGAGCAACTTGTCCCACGCGTTCCCCGGATTTGCGATTTAGCGGTTAAGCCGCTCTAAATCAATAGTTTCACATTTTCAATTTTATTGATTACCTTGTGCTTTCGAACACACACACACAAAGCATCACAAACCAACAGCCGCAATGAAAAAAAATATACTAATCACTCTCATTGGATTTGCCATCTCTTTTTCGGGCCTCCGGGCTCAGGACTGGGTACAAATGATGCAGGATCCGAGTGTTAATTTTTATGATGTCCAAAAAGCCTTCAATGCTTATTGGGAAAAAAATGAAAGAAGGACTGCGCTTCGAAAACTGGTGGGCGGAAAGGAATCGCAGGCTGCGGAAGAGAATTATGAAAAATACAAACGCTGGGAATATTTCACCGAAACCCGTGTTTATCCGACAGGTGACCGTTCGCAAATCAGCAAAGGAACAGATGAAATCGAGCGCCTTTTTCAGGAGCATCAGAAAAATACCCGGGCAATGGCCATGGCGGGCAACTGGACTCTTCTCGGCCCGACAACCACAACCTCGAATGGAGGAGGAGCGGGACGTCTGAACTGTGTTCGTTTCGACCCTTCCAATCCAAATACAATTTATGTGGGCGCTCCTGCAGGCGGGCTTTGGAAGTCAGCCAACGGAGGTTTAACATGGACGACCACCACCGATCGTTTGGCTGTCATCGGAATTTCGGATGTTGCCGTTGACCCGACCGATCCCAATACTATTTTTATTGCAACAGGTGATGGAGATGCGGGTGACACCTATTCGAACGGTGTTCTGAAATCCACCGATGGAGGCCTTACCTGGAATCCAACGGGTTTGAATTTCAACATTCCAAACACGCGATTGGTATACCGCCTGGCCATTAACCCAAGCAATCACCTGATGATTCTGGCAGGCACCAGTGGTGGAGTATTCAAGTCCGTTGACGGCGGAGTAACCTGGGCAAAGACACTGACTATTTCTGCCCGTGAAGTTGACTTTAAACCTGGCGATCCGACGGTAGTCTATGCAGTATCCAGCGGAAATTTTTACCGTTCTACAAATTCAGGTAACTCGTTTACGGTTATTACAGCCGGACTTCCAGCCTCGAGTTCGGTCTGCCGGTTGAATATTGCCGTCACACCGGCCGATCCAACTTAT
Organism: Bacteroidota bacterium; assembly: GCA_003151415.1. Classification (GTDB taxonomy): domain Bacteria; phylum Bacteroidota; class Bacteroidia; order Palsa-965; family Palsa-965; genus Palsa-965. The sequence goes on along the minus strand of PLXK01000219.1, from coordinate 11,470 downwards.
GTCTATATCGTTGCTTCAACTGCAACCAGCTATAACTTCAAGGGTGTTTACCGCTCAACCGATCAGGGCGTGACCTTCACAACACAGTCAACCACACCGAATCTGCTTGGTTTCAATACCAACGGAAGCGATGCTGGCGGACAAGGATGGTATACACTCAGTATCGCTGCTTCACCGGTGAATAAGAATGAAATTATTGTGGGAGGAGTGAATGTCTGGAGATCCACGACAGGCGGTACAAGCTGGAGTATCAATGCCAGCTGGACCGGCGGAGGCGCTCCTTATGTGCATGCCGATATACACATGCTGAATTATTTACCCGGAAGCGGCACAACGGCTTTTGCCGCCTGCGACGGTGGTTTCTTTAAAACGACAAGCAATGGCGCAAACTGGACTGATCTGAGCAACGGACTTCAGATCGGCGAAATGTACAGGATGGGATGCTCGCAGACCAATCCGAATATTGTCATTCAGGGCTGGCAGGATAATGGTACCAACGAATACAATGCCGGCAGCTGGAGCCAGATATACGGCGGCGATGGAATGGCCTGTTTTATCGATTATTCCAATGCCAACTACATGTATTGCGAAACATATAACGGAAATCTTCAGCGTTCCACAAATGCGGGAGGCTTCTTCAGCGGAATTACCGGGAACATAACCGGGACAGGTGCATGGGTTACGCCATGGATGCAGGATCCCGTAACTCCGGCCACTATTTATGCCGGCTTTCAGGATATCTGGAAATCAACCAACCGGGGAACGAACTGGACACAGATATCCACCATCGGATCAACCGTTACTTTTTTCAATGTGGCTCCTTCCAACCCCGCTTACATTTATTCGGGAAGCACCTCTAGTCTGCAGATGACGAACAACGGAGGAACATCCTGGACGAACCTGACAAGTACTCTGCCCGGAGCTGGCGGCATGACACACATCGAAGTGTCTCCGACAAATCCGCTTGAAGTGTGGCTCACCTATTCCGGATACTACGCAAATTCCAAAGTCTACAAATCAAAAGATGGAGGACATACCTGGACAAACCTTACACTCAACCTGCCCAATCTTCCGGTGAACTGTGTCGTCAGCCAGGCCGGAACCCCTGACGGGGTGTACATCGGAACGGATGTTGGCGTTTACTACACAGATACGACCATGACTAACTGGGCCTATTACTCAAACGGATTGCCCAATGTGAAGGTGGATGATCTTCAAATACAGAAAAGCTCGAAAAAATTGCGCGCTGCAACTTACGGAAGGGGATTATGGGAAACGGCTCTGTATGATCCGACATCTGTTTTGCCTCTTGCTAATTTCAATTCGAATGTACAAACGGGTTGCCCGGGCATGAGTGTTCAGTTTACCGATGTGTCTACCAACAACCCGACTTCATGGAGCTGGACTTTCGCCGGAGGTACTCCGCCCACATCCAACGCTCAGAACCCTCTGGTTGTTTACAATACTCCGGGAAGTTACAATCTGGTGCAGCTTACGGCCACCAATGCGAATGGGTCCGACTCTGTCATCAAATACAGTTATATTGGCGTAAGTCCTCAGGCCCCTCCGGTTATCAGCAGAAGCGGAAACAGCGATACGGTTTGTGCTGGCGGTGTACTGGTGCTCACCTCCAGTTATGGAACCACCTATTCCTGGTCTACCGGTTCCACAAATCCTGTTCTTGTGCCGACTAAGACAGGCACTTATTCAGTGACCATTACCGATGGTTTTGGATGTCTCTGTACATCGGCGCCGATGAGTATTGTGATAAACCCTTTGCCCGTGGTTACCATTGCCAAGAACGGAGATACGCTCACTTCGAATTTCGCAACCGGAAACCAGTGGTACCTGGGTACAACACTAATTGTGGGTGCCACTTCACAAACTTTTGTTGAATCACTCATCGGTTCATACACCGATCATGTGACCAATGCTACAGGATGTGTGGGCGTTTCAAATTCACTCACCGGAATTCTCGAAGATCAGGCCCTTCAAAATTCCATGAATGTGTATCCCAATCCCAACGATGGACATTTCCTTCTGGAGGTCACTTTAAGCGATAAGAGTGCATACACGCTTCGTATCAGCGATGTGACAGGTAGAGAAATCTATTCCGAAAAGCTGAACACCTCTGCACCGACTCAGCGCAATCTGGATCTGAGCACTTATGGAAAAGGCGTTTACCTCATTGAGATTTCAGGAGCAAAGGGAAGGGCTTTGAAAAAGATCATCGTTTACTAAAAGAACCGATTGAGAAACCGGATTTCATACACGCTATACGTATGGAATCCGGTTTTTTTATCCTTAATATTGTCGCCATGGAACACACAAACGAATTCCTTACGCTAAGCAGGAAAGTATTCTCTTCCTACAAATCCCTGGGCGATAAAGCTTTCCTTCAGGTAAAAGACGACGAAATCAACCAGTTTCAGGGCAGTTCATCGAACAGTATAGCTTTAATCGTCAAACACCTGAAAGGCAATATGCTCTCGCGCTGGACAGATTTTCTGACAACAGACGGGGAAAAAGAAAACCGAAACCGGGACACTGAATTTGAAGGGAAACTTCTGAATAAAAAAGAAATGATTGAACTCTGGGAAGAAGGCTGGGCCTGTTTGTTTTCAGCGCTGGATAGTCTTGCACCAAACGATCTTGACAAGACTGTTTATATCCGAAGGGAGGCACATACCGTACAGGAAGCCATCATCCGGCAGATTGCCCATTACTCTTATCATGTCGGGCAAATTGTGTACCTGGCCAAAGCCTTTCGCGGGGAGCAATGGAAATCGCTTTCCATTCCAAAAGGAAAATCGGAGGAGTATAAGTAAAGTTGGTAATTTGCAAAAGAATAAGGTTGGCAATTTGCAATTTTCTGTTGGCAAAAAAGAATAAAGTTAGCCATGTGAAATTTGCCCGAAGGGGTTTCGTCAGAGCAATTTGCAAAGCAGAGCTGGATTGTTTGGTTTGTCTGGGTATTGCCGACTGAAAATGGCCACTTTTTTGAATTGGCAATTGCCAACTTATTTTGGTGCCAACTTCTTTCTTTGCTAACTGCCAACTGCACATTGCAAATTGCCAACTTATTTTGTTTTGCCAACTGCCCATTTCTTTCTTTGCTAACTGCCAACTACCTCCTCTTAAACGATTTGTACATCAGATTCTCTTCCATCCGTTTCTTTCGTTCCTTGTCGATCTTTTTGAATTCTTTGTCAAAGTCGCCAATGAAGTTTTTCTGAATGTCTTTCACGCCCAGTTTATTCAGACAATACAAACAATAAGGGAGCATTTCCTTATTGTCGATCGTTTCTTTTTTCAGGCGGCTGAAACAGATCCAATACACTTCTGCAGCATACCCGTATGCACCCAGATCCAGGGCGATATCACCAAGTTCGATGAGGTCTTTGGGGAACTTGTCTTTTTCTTTGAACAGATGAGCCAGTTCGGTCCTGCGATAAAGCTCATATCCTTCTTTGCCGGAACTGGCGCGTGCACAGGTAGGGTAAAGCGGATTGCATCCATAGACAGTGACTTTGGCTTTGTTCCATTCGGCATCTTCCCGGCTTGAATCCTTTGTTTCGGCCAGATATTTTGAATTGGTGGAATAATAGAGTTCGTAATTGACCCAGGCAGAGTTCGGATATTCCTCAAGTATACCTTTATAGACGGCAATCGCCCCTGAGTAATTGCCTTTGTCGTGTTGCATGATGCCTCTGCTTACCCGCATACTTAATTCTTTGCTGAATTCTTCCAGACGCCAGTTGAGTTCATTCGTATAATACGTGGCCAGCGCTTTTTCCGCCCCCATTTGCCTCAGCAATTCGCAATATTCCTTGGCAAAATCGAATTCTCCTTTGGCGGTCATCAGCATCACTTTGGAGAGGGTGATGATGTAATTTCCGGGGCTCATTTCCATCACACCACGCCAATAATCAGAGACGCTGTCTGTTAGTCCGGACACCCTTTCGGTAAGGGGCTTATCCTGTAAAATAACGACATTGTAAAGCGAGTCCAGTTTTTTTTCCATGTAATGTACACCGGCAAATTTTCCATCCACTTTGCTTTCTGATTCATCGAGTACAGGTATTACTTCGTTTCTTGCCCAGTTTTGCAACAAGGTTTTTTTCTCGGAAAGGCTTGCTTTCATGAAGGCCAGGCGTATGGCCACATTGGGATCCTGGTATTCGGGACTGAAAGGGGCGTTCTTATCACCGCCGCTTCCTCCATGAATTTTTACCAGGTAGACAAATGCATAATCAAAATATTTGGTGCGTATGGAGGGCAATGATTTGAAGAAATCCATCGATTTTTTCATTTCTCTTTCGGAGTATGCGGGCCGGGCATGGATGCTGAGATTGGGCTCGGCCTGTGGATGCAGGGTAACCAGGATCATGATGTCGCGGGGTGTCTGGTCTGAAAGAAAAGCGCTGTCGACACGGGCAGTCAGTAATTTGGCCCAGTCCAGAAAAGCATTTTTGTTCAGATCGGCCTCTGCAACCTGATCGTTTGACAAAAGCTGGATTTCCACTTTCGGTTTTTCCTGCGAAACGGACAAGAAAGGTAAGCAGAAGAGGATCAGAAAAACAAGGAAACGCATGAGCCGCATTGGAATGGATTTGATAAGCAACAATGATAAGAAAAAATCGCTCAGCCAGCGGACTTGCATAGGGAAGATGATCCGGAATGTTCAGACATTCATCCTCTTTTTTGCTTCCATGCACCAAAGCAGCTCATCGATAAACACCTTGGCTCTTTTTTCAGTGGAAGGCTTGTCCGCAGGTTCTCCTTGTTCATTGAAGGTTTCCGATATTTTAGGGACCGGGAACATGGCGGGTACCGTCCAGGCGCGGATTTTCCAAAGCGAAAACTGAAGCGAGGTGATGACTTGAGATCCTCCAAAATCACCGCCCGAAACCGTTGAAATGGCTATTGGTTTTCTGTGCCATTCATCATAGAGCAAATCGACCACATTCTTCAGGCTTGCCGGATAACCGCCATTGTATTCCGGGGTTACGATCAGCACGCCATCTGCCGATTTTATCTTTTCAGCGAATTCCAGCATTGCCGGCGAAGGGTTTTTCTGAAACCGGAGCCGTTCATCAAAAACCGGAAATTGGTATTGTTGTAAATCCAGGATTTCGACAGTGGCCAGATTCCTTTCTTCCAAATAGCTTTTGAAAAAAAGAGCAACGCGGTGACTTTTCCTCCCTGTTCGTACGCTTGCTGATATTATTGCGATGTTCATCATTGAATGAATAGGTTCTGTTATTTGCATCCCGTATTTTGCCCTATCCCCGGGGCTTTGTGCGGATTTGAATTCTGTTTGTTCATTAAAATGGTTGTTTTATGAACCTTACCCTAAATGTACGAATTCTTAACAGCATAAAATTTGAAATGTCAGATTGTGGAATTGCATTTGTCGTGGCGTCCTTCCTGAAATCAAAATATAAATGCTCATGAAATACAACGCCGCAATCTCCATTGTTTTTTTCTGTTTTTCCGTTTCAAGGGCTCAATCCCCATTGGGAAATCAGATGAACAGCAATTTTAATTCGAACAATACGACCCTCGTGCACAACAATGCCTTCATTCCTGCCCGTCAGAACCCATTGTCGAATCGGCAATTGAGGCAGAAATTCAGTCCGCCGGCAGGGCCAAAACCCAAAGCCCCTGCAAACAAAACCAAGCGGTCATTTGCCGTGTCTGAGAAACAGGAATTTGCAGACAATAACAATCCCATTCTGAATAATGAAGGGCTTTCAAACCTGAATATTCAGCAGATGATGAGCCCCATGGAGAACAATCAGAATGGTTTGTCCATTTCTCAGGGCAATTCCGGGCAGCCAGAGCTTTCATTTACCTTGCCAAAACTGAATCTGCATTTTTCCGCTTCTTCCAGGCATATGAAATCCGTTTCAAACCGTCGTTTTGACTTTTCGAATCCCAAACTTCATCGTTTCCTGAAGATTGAAGAGAACAAATTTCGCAAAATGAAAAACCACAAGAAAAAGATCAGGGTGCAATACGAACGCTGTTTTGAACATTGAGTTAAGACAGGCGGGAAAGAATACGAATCAATTTAACTGTTTTGGAAGGTGTAAAAGATAATTTTCGCTAAGATTGAACGTATTGTTGTAATTTGGCTTTGTTATTGTTTAGTTCAAAACCATGTTTACTCCGGATACTTTCATGCGAAACTTTGTTTTTAGCGCCTTTTTGTTTTCCCTTCCTTTTTTTGCCGCAGCGCAAAAAAATCAGGCAAAAGAATACAACGATGGAAGAGGAGGCAAGATAACCCTGCCGATGGGCGATGTTTCTTTTGCCGATTCCGTGATATTGTATGAACCGGGCAATCCGGCACCCATGAGCGACAATGCTCATCCGGAGGATGCCCTGGGGCCGCCCGATTGGGATGGAAGCCACAACGTGGGTTTTGTGTCTCTGGGCTGCGGAGGTACGCTTATTCTGAAGTTTACCAAAATTGCCCTGGTGAATATTGACGGACCGGATTTGTTCATTTTTGAGGTTGGCAAATACATTGAACCCACAATGCTCTCGGTTTCGAAAGACGGAAAGAAATGGATCGAAGTCGGAAAGATCAATGGCGGAACTGCTCAGGTGGATATCGGCGATTCGGTCAAATCCGGAGAAAAATTCAATTACATCAAATTAACCGATCTGAAGTCTGAATGCAGCGGACAGTGGCCGGGTGCGGATATCGATGCTGTTGCAGCCATTGGGGCCGGCCTGCAGATAAATCTGAATAGTGCCGTTCTTTTTGATGAAGGGCAGTCCACCCTCAAACCCATGGCCAAAGCCGAATTGAATAAAGTGGTCAGCCAGGTGCAGGAGTTCAAAGGAGTGAAAATTGTGATTGAAGGACATGGCGATAACATTGGTACGGAAGCCATAAATCTGGCCTTGTCGAAGAAACGGGCCGAATCCGTGCGGCACTTTTTCGAAGCCAGTTTAAAAGGAAAAAAACTGGAGATCCGTACATTTGGTTATGGCGCTCAGTTTCCGATTGCACCCAATGACACCAAAGAAGGCCGGGAAAAGAACAGACGGGTAGAGGTAGTTGTGCTCCCGATTAAATAAGGGATCGGGGTTTGAGTCTTTTGAACAGATTTCGGGCTTTTTACTATCTTTGAAACACCATTAAGCCTTTATCTATGAGATTATATCTACTCACATTTTTGTGTCTGTTTTTATTTTCTTTTCCTGTGCAGATATTGGCTCAGAAAGCAGTTGTCAAAGCCGATCCGGCTGTGGCCAACCAGAAATTCATTGACAATAACTTTGAAGGAGCCCTTGAAGAGTATCTGCAGCTTCTTGAAAAAGAACCCGAAAACGAAAAATACAATTACCGGATCGGTGTTTGTTACCTGAATACGAACATCAATCGAAAAAAAGCCATTCCTTATTTTGAGGCTCTCGTTCACAATCATCCTCGGTATGAACCCGATGCGCTTTATCTTCTGGGGCGTTCCTATCATTTTGCTTATCGGTTCGACGATGCACTGAAAGCCTATAACCAATTCAAAAAGGATGGAAAGGGTTCATCAGGCAACCTGAAAGACGTCGACCGCGAAATTCAGAATTGTTACAATGCCAAAGAACTCATGAAATTCCCGCTGGATGTCACTTTCGAAAACCTGGGCAAAAACATCAACACCCAATACGATGACTACTGGCCATTCATACCTTCGGATGAGTCTTTTCTTGTTTTCAATTCCAAACGTCCCGATGGAGGCGCCGTCATGGAAATGAACGGCGATTATGCTTCCGGTGTTTTTGTTTCGAAAGTGTCCAATGGAGTCTTTACCAAAGCCAAAAACATAGGACATCCTATCAATACCAGCGAGGGTGATGAGGAAGTAATCGGACTCTCAGCCAGCGGAGAAACCATGCTGCTTTATTATGACAACATGCAGGGAGTAGGAGATATCTATCTGGCAGAAGCTGACAAAAAAGGAAATTTCAAAAAAGCGGATATTCTGGATCAAAGTATCAACTCGGTGAATGGTTTTGAAATTTCGGCTGCCATTACAAACGATGGCATGACGATTTACTTTACCAGCGACCGCAAAGGCGGACTCGGAGGGACCGATATCTGGATGTCGCGCAAGTTACCTACCGGGCACTGGGGAGAAGCAACCAATATGGGACCTGAAGTAAATACCGATATGGATGAGGATTTCCCGAGCGTTTCACCCGACGGGAAAACATTGTATTTCAGTTCCAAGGGCCACACCAGTATGGGAGGATATGATATCTTCAAAATGGAATGGGATGAGGTCAATCAAAAATGGACCAATCCCAAAAATCTGGGTTACCCAATCAACACGCCCGAAGACAACATGAATTTCAGGATTTCAGAAACCGGCCGCTTTGGTTACATTTCCGCCATCCGCGATGAAGGTTTTGGTAATCTGGATATTTACCGCGTTACCTTCAACAATGTCGAACCCAAATATTCAATCCTCAAGGGACGTATCAGCAGCATAGATACTTTGAAAAAAATAAATTATTCGGATGTGTTTATTACGGTTATAAACGACAAAAACCAGGAAAATATCGGGAATTACGTGCCCAATTCGAATACCGGAAAATATGTGATTATCGTGCCTCCCGGGGTTTACAGCATCAATGTGGAAATGAGCGGTTTTCAACCTTATTCATTCAAACAAAGTGTCGTTGATAAAAGCTCGTTCAAAACAGAGATCGACCGAGAAATCAAATTGTTGCCGGTAGGCTACGTTGCACCCGGACCTCCCGCGCCACCCAAGACCCCGGCTTCGCCCCAGAAAAAGAAAGCCGGGTAAATGTGTTGAAGTGTTGACGCCAAGATGCCCAACCCAACACCCCAACACATCAACACATCAACACCTGAATACACCCCAATGGCACTCAAAATCGGTATAACGGGCGGTATAGGCAGCGGCAAATCTGTTGTCTGCGAGATTTTTGCATTGCTGGGTGTGCCTGTTTTTAATTCCGATCTGGAAGGCCGTTCAATTCTGGAAACCGATGCAAAGGTGGTCGCTGCCGTAAAAGAGATATTCGGGGCAGAGGCCTATACCGAAGATGGAAAACCCGACCGAATACGGATTGCCTCGCTTGCATTTGCAGACAAGGAAAAACTGAAAAGGCTCAATGCCGTGGTTCACCCTGCCGTAGCTGAGAGATTTCACAACTGGCTGGCCCAACATTCCGATGCCGATTACGTGGTAAAAGAAGCTGCCGTGCTTGTTGAATCGGGTGCATACAAAGAGATGGATCATGTTGTGCTGGTAAGCGCTCCGGAGGAACTGAAACGAAGCCGTGCCGCCAAACGCGATCATTTAACGCTCGCGGAAGTTGACAAACGAAGCCGTAACCAAATGAAAGAAACGGATCTTGCGAAATATGCCCAATTCGTGATTCGAAATGATGAAGCCGAATTGCTCATCCCTCAGGTATTGAAATTGCATGCCCTGTTCAAGAAGGAAGCCAAATTGAAAAAAAACTGAGTCTTTTTATTTAAATACAATCTCCATGAACGATCAGATCATTGACGATATAAGTATGGATACAATCAAGGCGCCTTCGGTAGCAGCCCTGAGGCCTCTTCCGAACGGCGATCTGGTTCTTGTTATGGGAATCTGTTCCATTTTGTTCTGTGTTATGTATGGTGTAGTGGGTATTGCCTGCGGCTGGATTGGCCTGCATTACTTCAAAAAGGTAAAAAAGGAATACGAGTCAAATCCCACTATTTACAAGGACGATTCGTTCAGAAGTGCAAAGGCAGGGAAAGTTTGCTCAATCGTAGGGATTTGCCTCAGTGTTTTCCTTCTCTTTTGTATCGTCGGGCTGATTATCTTTGCCATCAACCGTTCTTAACCGTATGAAAATTTTATCTTCCAGCCAGATCCACGAGGTGGATGCTTATACCATTGCACATGAGCCAGTGCTTTCTGTTGATCTCATGGAACGGGCCTCCGCAGCTTTTGTAGCTAAATTTCTCAGTTTTTCTTTTAGCTCTTCTGCAACCCATATCGATGTGTATTGCGGTTCCGGAAATAACGGTGGCGATGGTCTTGCTATTTCCAGAATACTTGCCGAGCGGGGTTTTTTAGTTCGTGTTTTCATCCTTCCTTCGGATAAGCAAACGGATGATTTCAAAATCAACCTGGGTCGTCTGAAAGAAATGCATGCCGGCACTGCCGAAATTCATGAAGATCCATCGGGTGCATTGCCTGCTCTGAAAAATAACGGTTCCACGATCATCATCGATGCCATTTTTGGCACGGGCCTGAACAGGGCACCGGAAGGAACAGCCGCGGAATGGATCAAGCATATCAATTCACAAAAGGCTGTTGTGGTTGCTGTTGATATTCCTTCGGGTCTGCCTTGCGATGCTCCTCCTTCGGCGGACGCTGAGGTTATCCGTGCCCTGCATACCCTGACCTTTGGACAACCCAAACTCTCTTTTCTATTTGCCGATCATTTCAAATACACTGGGTATTTTCATGTGCTGGACATTGGACTGGATCAGGAATTTAGCAACACCCTTGCCTCTCCCTTTATCTATATAACTTCCGGGATGGCAAAAGAAATGATGAACCCGCGCGAGAAATTCGCCCACAAAGGCAATTTCGGTCATGCTTTGCTTGTTGCCGGAAGCCGGGGGAAAATGGGCGCTGCTGTACTTGCCGCCAGGGCCTGTCTTCGAAGCGGTGTTGGACTGCTCAGTATACATGCGCCAGGCTGCGGATACACAGTTTTGCAAAGCACGGTTCCGGAAGCAATGGTTGTTCCGGATCCGGATGAACAGATCATTTCCACGCCGGTGCATCCGGATGCATACACTGTGCTGGGAATCGGCCCTGGCATCGGAAAGGATAAGCAAACACAGCATGTTTTGAAATTATACATTCAGCAGAGTTCCGGTCCGATGGTCCTGGATGCGGATGCTCTCAATATTCTTGCTGAAAATACCACATGGCTTTCTTTTCTTCCCGCTGGCAGTATTTTGACACCTCATCCCAAAGAGTTTGAGCGCCTTGTCAACAAAAAAGGAGGCAGTTATGATCGCTTTGTCTGGCAAAGGGAGTTTTCTGTCAGATACGGTGTTTACCTTGTCCTGAAAGGGGCCCATACCTCGGTTTCCTGTCCGGATGGAAATGTCTTTTTCAATTCATCGGGCAATCCGGGAATGGCAAAAGGAGGAAGCGGAGATGTGTTGACAGGACTCATCACCGGTCTGCTCGCTCAAGGGTATGTTCCCCTGGAAGCGTCTGTATTTGGGGTTTATCTGCATGGACTTGCAGGAGATCATGCCGCTCGGCAGATGTCGATGGAGGGGATGATTGCTTCGGATATTGTTTCGGCCTTGCCTGAAGCTTTTAAGGAGCTGTCGGGTTGTTGATAAAGGATTTGTGTTTAAGTGATGAGGTATTGACGTGTTGATGTAAGGATTTTTTGACAGGCA
>PLXK01000007.1 GCA_003151415.1 Bacteroidota bacterium | reverse complement strand
TGCGGCCATAGGCATAGGGAGATCTTCCTCTTCTGGGTCCGTAATATCCGGGCCGGTTGCCATAGCCATACCTTACATAGCCCCATCTTCCCCATCTGGGTCCGTAATACCTCGGATGGTAAGGGCCGTAAAATCCATAAGAGGGGGTATATCCCCAATTGATGTTCAAATAAAAATTCGTCCAGTTAATAAAGTCAAACGGATACCAGGCCCCTGAAGTATAGGTGTAGTCGTCTTCATAGCCGGAATAGGGTTGTTCATATTCCGGAGGCGGAGGATAACCGGCAAGTGTATCTGTTTGAGGCCAACCCTCGGGCGGGCCACTTTGGGCATGACTCAATTGAAAGGAAAGTCCCGAAACCAGCGTCAGAAAGATGGAGGATGGCTTGATCATGGCTTTAAGATTAAACCGGATTGTCCCATTAGCTTGTAATAGCTAACGAATTGCAAACTGGCTTTTAAGAGTGAAATCCGGGTTATCCCCTTGAAGGCCTTTGTTTTCCGCTAATCCCTGTCTGAATGGTTCTTAATTTAGAATGGGAGATCAATGGATATACCCATGAAACGCAATTCCCTTGCCAGAGTTCATTATTCGGATTAGAAAAGTGTTAAGATGTCTTTTTTTAATGCAGCGAATTGCCTTTTCAGAATCGCAATTTGAAGGTTCAGGCAAGGTAATTTCAAATCAGCCCTGTCCTTTTTGCAGCCAAAAGACGGAAGAGCTTTTATAGGCAGCCCGCAATTCAACCCAATCGCCTTCTCCAAGATCTTTTGTGCCCAGTGCGCTGACATTGAATTCATAGTCTCCGATACGGAAAGTCTTGCCCTTGACTGAGTGAATGGGCCCTTTTGCTGTTTTGACCTGGAAATGATTCAGATCCTTGTTGTAGCTCATGATTTCCCAGATCAACAGACGCAGAAAAAGAGCGGCTGTGAGCACCAGGATGATATTTGCCATCCCCCGTTTGTCTTCGGTCAGGTCAAAGCGTACATCATTCATATTAATGAAGACCAATCCACATATGGAAATCAGAACAAGGGGAAGATAGATTCCCACTTTTCGCCGAAATGGCTTTTGCAAAACCGCGCGCATAAGCTCCCGGTCATGATCGTTGGTGTTGTCTGTACGGACTTGTGCCTGCATAAATTTCTGGTATACACATTAAGAATAAGCTTTGACCGACCCTTTTAGGTCTCGTCAAAAGTACCTATTAAATGGTCTGTTCGCTTTAGGGATAAGCATGCCCGGAATCATTTTTCTTCATTTGCATCACAATTTTCACTGCTTCAACAGCTTCTTTTACATCATGTACACGTAAAACGGAGGCGCCTTTCATCAATGCAATTGTATTGGCAACGGTCGTTCCGTTCAGTGCCTCCCCGGGTTTGGTTCCAAGGACCCTGTTGATCATGGATTTCCTTGAGAAGCCAGCTAAAACAGGATAACCCAGCAAACAGATCGCATTCATTTGGGCCAGCAATTCGAAGTTGTTTTCCAGGCTCTTTCCAAATCCAAAACCGGGGTCAAGAAGAATTTGTTCCACTCCCTCTTTTTTGAGTTCATGGATCTTGTTTGTGAAAAATGCAGATATCTCTTTGCCGATGTTTGTGTAAAAAGGGGGCTCATGAAGGGTTTCCGGAGTTCCTGGCATGTGCATCAGGATGTAGGGGGTCTTCAGTTTTGCTGCCATGGCAAACATACCCGCATCTCCATTTCCGCCGGCAATGTCGTTGATGATGTCGGCCCCGGAGCGAACAGCTTCGCGGGCAACGGAAGCTCTGTAGGTGTCTGCCGAAATCAGGCAATGCGGAAACTGAAGCCGGATGCTTTGAATAGCGGGTATGAGCCGGTCCAGCTCCTCCTGTTCGGGAATTATTTTAGCTCCTGGCCGGGTAGAAACAGCTCCGATATCTATGACAGAAGCCCCTTGTTCCAGCATTTGTTCAACACGGATAAGCATGGCCTCTTCCTGGGTGTAGCGGCCGCCGTCAAAGAATGAATCGGGGGTGACATTGAGTATACCCATGACTGCAGGAACGGATAAATCAAGGCTCCCGTGGGTACAGTGAATGACATGCTTGTTAGCATTAAAAATCGTATCTTGTGCGCTCATTTTTTGGCATTTATGGCAAAGACTTCCGAACAATTTGACGCGGCTCAAAAGACCTGTAAAGACATCTTCGTTAAAAAGATGAAAGACTACGGCAGTGCATGGCGCGTGCTGAGAACAAGCTCTATTACAGATCAGATTCTCATTAAGGCACAGCGGATACGCAGCATTGAAGATAAAGGTACGCAAAAAGTGGATGAAGGGATCCAGAGTGAATTCTGCGGGATCGTTAATTATGCCGTTATCGGCCTGATCCAGCTTGAACTGGAAGGAGATTCGCGGATGGAACTCGGAGAAGCGGAGTGCGGCAGGCTTTTTGATAAGTACATGCTGGCAGCCAAAAATCTCATGGAAAACAAAAATCACGATTACAACGAAGCCTGGAGGGAAATGCGGGTCAGTTCGTTGACCGATCTGATCCTGATGAAACTGCTTCGCGTGAAACAGATTGAGGACAACAAAGGCTCTACGCTTATCTCTGAGGGCATAGATGCCAACTATTTCGATATTATTANNATTATGCTATTTTTGCTTTGATCAGGCTGGGCGAGTAAAAAGAACCTGAAATCGTTTTTTTGAAACCGGGAATTGGCTTTGAAACAGGTGATCAGGCAAAGGGAAGGCAAATCGCTTTGGCGTCAAGATGGTATCGGAACTTATACCGATTAAGAATCATTTATGAGAAAATTCTTTGAGAACAAGATCGTTCGTTTTGTTTTGTCTGCAGGAATAGCCGCACTTCTTTTCTTTAAGTGTCCGCCCTGTTTGAATAAAGTGATTTTGGGTTCTGTGCTGCTGGCGATGATGGTCCTCATCAACGGAGCTTCTTTTTTTGCCCGTTTTAGCTGGCTGGCTCACGTATGTCGTTTCGCGGTAGGGGCCGTGTTCATTTTCTCCGGCTTTATCAAAGCCAATGACCCGCTTGGGTTTTCCTATAAGCTTGAAGAATATTTTGATGTTTTCGCCGAAGCAAGCACTCCCCACGGATTCTTCTTTGGCTTGTTTCATCTGATGAGAAACGCGTCTTTGTTTTTTGCCATTTTCATTTGTATGACAGAAGTGGCACTCGGATTTATGCTGCTCATTGGCTTCAAGTCGCGACTCACCCTTTGGCTCCTCATGCTGCAGATTGTCTTCTTTACCTTCCTGACCTTTTATTCGGCCTGTTTTGATAAGGTGAAAACCTGCGGCTGCTTCGGCGATTTCCTGGTCCTTACACCCTGGACAAGTTTTGGAAAAGATCTGGGCTTACTGATTCTCATCACCATTCTTTTTACCGGCATGGATCATGTCAAACCCCTTTTCGGCACCTTTGCTTCCAA
>PLXK01000024.1 GCA_003151415.1 Bacteroidota bacterium | reverse complement strand
ATCTATCGTTGCATCATTTCGGGAACATGCTCACCCAAAGATACCAGTGCAGGTGCGCTGCTAAGGGTCAATACGATCACCGCAATCACTTCTCAGCCAAAGCCTTCAACCATATGCGAAGGAAACAACACTTCTTTTGTAGCGAAAGCAAACGGAACAGCTTTAACTTATCAGTGGCAGGTGAATCCGGGTTCGGGGTTTGTTGATCTGACAAACACCCCTCCTTATTCGGGCGCGAACTCTGATTCTCTCTCTATCAGCGGAGCCAGTGTAGCGCTGGATGGATATATCTTTCATTGCATCATTACAGGTGCCTGCCCTCCGGCAGACACTAGTGCAAATGCTATCCTTCATATCAATTCAGCACCCCTCATTTCTTCTCAGCCTTCTGATACAACTGTATGCAGCGGAAGCACGATATCCTTTGCAGTTGCAGCCAGCGGAACCGGATTAACCTACAAATGGCAGTTAAGCACCGGATCGGGTTTTGTCACTCTGGGCAATACGCTTCCGTATTCCGGAGCAACAAGCTCCACATTGGTCATTACCGGAGTAACCCCGGCAATGAACGGATATCTGTATCATTGCATCGTTTCAGGCACATGCAGTCCTTCCGATACATCACGCGACATTACATTGAAAGTCGGAACACCACCTGTCATTTATTTATCGCCTCAGGATACAGCCATGTGTTCGGGATCGTCTGTAATATTCACCGTTCAGGCGCTTGGCCTGGGTCTCAAATTCCAATGGCAGGAAAATCACGGAACAGGTTTTGTTAATCTTGCCAACACGGCTCCCTATTCAGGAACCAACACCGATTCATTGATCATTGCCGGTGTGAGCCAGCTGATGGATGGCTACAAATACCGCTGCATCATTTCCGGAACCTGTGGCGGGCCGGATACCTCTGCGGCAGCCACACTGTATTTCAACACCCCTGCACTGATCTACCGGCAACCCGACAGCACAACAGTCTGTCCCGGCACCATTGCCAATTTTGCTTTGCGCGCAACGGGCAATAATCTTCTGTATCAATGGCAGGTAAATCAGGGCACCGGCTTTACCAATCTCACAAACGCTGCACCCTATTCGGGAGTCAACACCGATTCCTTAATCATTGCGGGTGTACCTGCGGGTTATAACGGATTCATCTACCGATGTGTTGTGGCCAACACCTGCAGTCCCGCAGATACCTCTGCGAGTGCAGCATTGAGACTATTTGCACCGCCTTCGATTTCAAGTCAGCCCGCCGATACCACAATTTGTCAAAACGGCAATGCCTCTTTCAGTGTTTCAGCAACAGGTACAGGATTAACCTACCAATGGGAGGTGAACACTGGCAGCGGTTTCAAAAAATTAAGCGATTCTCTTTTCTACAGCGGAACCTCAACATCTGTTTTAGTCATAACCGGGGCAAGCGCGAATATGAACGGTTACATTTTTGAATGCATCGTTTCAGGAAAATGTTCGCCGGCAGATACCAGCCGGAATGCCTTGCTGCATATCCATACTGCTCCTTCAATTTCGTTACAACCGAAAACGTCTACTGTTTGCGAAGGAAGCAACACCTCATTTGTTGTTAAAGTAACCGGTACCGCTTTGGCCTATCAATGGCAGGTGAATACCGGTTCAGGGTTCACCGACCTGATAAACACAGCTCCCTTCTCAGGAGCCACCACCGATTCTCTTTCTCTTAGCGGAGTCACCTCAGCGATGGACGGATATATTTTCCATTGCATCATTTCCGGCACCTGCTCTCCTTCAGACACGAGTATAAACGTCGTTCTGCATATCAACACACCAGCGCTTATCACTTCTCAACCGGTGGCTTCAACTATTTGTTCCGGAACCAGCGCCGGTTTTTCAGTAACGGCAAGCGGTACATCTTTAACCTATCAGTGGCAGGTCAATACAGGTTCAGGATTTACAAACCTGAGCAACACCGCTCCTTATTCGGGAACAACTTCTGCGTCCATGAAGATCAACCCGGCGGGCATCGCCCTGGATGGTTATCTGTATCGATGTATCGTCTCCGGCGCTTGCCCACCGGCAGACACCAGTGCAGACGCTGTTCTTCACATCAGCACAGCAGCGGCAATCGCCTCCCAGCCCGCTTCATCCACTGTTTGTCCGGGCGACAATACCACATTCAAAGTAGGGGCAACCGGCAGTGGCTTAACATTTCAGTGGCAGGTCAATACCGGTACCGGATTTGTTAATCTGAAAGATACACTGACCAATTCGGGTACAACTACCGCAACAATGCTGCTTAGCGGTGTGACCTCTTCTATGGATGGATTTGTGTACCGTTGTATAGTTTCAGGATCTTGTCCGCCAGCCGATACAAGCATTCAGGTCATTCTGCACATCAAGCCCGCGCCACAAATAACCCTTCAGCCAAAAAACACGGCCGTTTGCAATGGAAGCAATGCGACATTTGTTGTTCATGCAACAGGCGTGGGAATCAGCTATCAGTGGCAGATCAATACAGGCACGGGGTTTTCGAACCTGACAAATACAAGTCCCTATTCAGGCGTTAGCACCAATACGCTGACCATTACCGGAGCAGGCAATACAATGAATGGAGACCTTTACCAATGTCTTTTATTCTACTCCTGTCCGTTACCCGAGATTTCAGACAGTGTAACATTAACAATCTTCAATCCTCCTCTGGTCGTTTCCCAGCCGGTCAATGACACTTTGTGTGAAGGAAGCGTGGCCACATTTACCTGCAAAGCTTCCGGCGATAGCCTGAAATATCAATGGCAGGTCAATACCGGATCGGGCTTTGTCAACATCGCAAACAATGCCACCTATTTTGGCGCCACCTCTCCCGCATTGCTCATCTCGGGCACAACCGCTGCTATGGACGGATATGCTTACCAGTGTATCATCAGCGGAACCTGTCCTCCGGGAGTAACTACAGTTGCGGCAATGCTCCACATCAACACTTTGCCGTCCATCACTTTGCAACCGATCACTAAATTGGTCTGCCTGGGAGACACTGCCCGTTTTGTGATTCAGGCAAAGGGCTCCGGGCTTAGCTATCAATGGCAGGTGAACAAAGGTGTCGGATTCGCTTCGCTTGCAAATGGTTTCTTCTATTCCGGAGTTACTACAGACACACTGACCATAACAAGTATCCCGGCTTCTTTTGATGGATTCCTCTATCATTGTGTAGTTTCGGGTACCTGTCCACCTCCGGCTGTTTCCGACAGCGCCATGCTGCAAGTCAATCCTCCGGTTCAGATCGCTTCTAAACCAGTGAGCGATACAATTTGTCCCGGAAACAATGCCATTTTTAGCATCAGTGCAACAGGTGCAGGTTTATCGTATCAATGGCAGGTGAATTCGGGTGCTGGATATACAAATATGTCGAATACATCTACGTATTCCGGGGTCACCACTCCTACTCTGACAATTACCGGGGCACCCATCGGACTGAAAGGCTCCGTATACCAATGCATCGTCAGCAGTTCCTGTGCCACTTCCGCTGCCTCTGCCGGAGATACTCTTCGTTTTTATTCTCCTCCTGCAATTGTTTCTCCACCCGCTGCTGCCCGGATTTGCGAAGGAGCAAACACAACATTTGCCGTCATTGCAACGGGCATGAATCTGACTTACCAATGGCAGGTTCAAACCGGAACCGGTTTTGCCAACATCAGCAATTCAACGGTATACGCAGGCGCCACCTCGCCCACGCTGATCATCACAGCTGCCGGTTTGTCAATGAATGGATACCAGTACCAGTGCGTTGTCACCGGTTTGTGCAGTCCATCTGCTGTATCTTCACCAGCCACGCTCAATGTTGACAGCCCTCCGTCGGTCTCCACCCAGCCTCAGAGTGTATCCATTTGTTCGGGAACCAATGCACAGTTCAATGCAGTTGCCAATGGAGCCGGACTTACGTATCAGTGGCAGGTAAATCCCGGAACGGGCTTCGTCAATTTGACCGACACCCTGGTGTACTCGGGAGCCACAACATCAACATTAAGCATCACCGGTGCCTCCATGGTTCTGAACGGTACAACATATCGCTTAATCGTAACAGGCGCTTGTTCCCCGCAGGTCTATTCATCGGTGGTGACGCTTACCGTACTGCCACTTCCCGCTTTTGCAGTTACACCATCCGATACAAGTATTTGTTCAGGCATTCAGGTGCCGCCCAGATTCTTTACCAGTATACCTTCCGGAGCGACGATCAACTGGGCCAACAGCAATACACTCATCGGATTGGGTTCAGGCGCAAAAATTGTAACCTCTGTTCCCGGATTTATAGCCCAGAATGCAACCAACAAAATGATCAGCGGTACAGTGACGGTTATGCTTTCACTCAACGGATGCAGCGGAGCACAGGCTAGCTACAACATTCATGTCAATCCGCTCCCCGTTGTTGTTCTCAATCTGGGAACCCTCAGTCCACAGTGTCTGAATCAGACATCCGTAACGCTCAATGGCGGAACTCCTCCCGGAGGAGTTTACAGCGGCCCTTCGGTAAGCGGAGGAGATTTCAGTCCCTCATCAGCCGGTGTAGGCAACTTCACAATCAAGTACACCTACACCGATTCCAACTCCTGTGTATCAAGCGCAAGCGCACCAATGAATGTGGATGTGTGCACCGGCGTGAATCCGATAGCATCAGGCGCTTTGCAGATCGACGTTTATCCGAATCCTTTCGGGAACAAACTGCATATCGATCTTGATCAGGCCCGGACAGATATCCTTGCCGAACTTTTCAGCACCAATGGACAATTGATTTCAGGCCAGCTTTTCAGCGGCAAAACATTGGAGATAGAAACAGGTTCTTTACCTGCCGGAATTTATTATCTGAGAATTCTAACACCCGAAGGGCTGACCATAAGAAAAGTGGTGAAAGACTAGACCGGAAAATTCCGGCAAGCCAGAGCTAAAGGATTGGCTATTTTAAAATGCAGGTTTTTGGAGGAAAGAAAGGTGGCGAATATATATCCCCGTTGAGGTTACCGTGAAACCCTGAAAATGTCAGTAAGAAACTGCATTTCAGGGTTTCTTTTTTTGGGAATAAGAATACCTCAGGTCCGGCTCAGGCAATCGATGGCACAATAATCGTTTGCCTTATCCAGCTTCAGACGGGTTACGGAAGCATAGGCGACGGGGATCTTAAAAGCATTTTTCAAAGGCATCTCCAGCACATTTGCCAATACGGCGCGGATAACTCCGGCATGGGTCACAACGGCAACATGTTTGCAGTGAAGTTTTTTTATTTCCTCAAAGAAATTGCTTGCACGGGCATACAACATGGCAAAATTCTCACCACCGGGGGCCGGAACATTTACAAAATCTTTCATCCAGGCATCCAGTTCGGAAAAGGGTATGTCGTCCCATTTCTTCAATTCCCAGGTTCCGAAATTCAGTTCCATCAGGCGTTTGTCCGAGATCCTCTCTCCTTTAGTATTCAGAGCCTGAGCAAGCCTCTGGCAACGCATCAATGGACTGGAGTACACAACATCAACCGAAACCGGTAAATGCATTTTAAGTTTTCCGCATTCCTCCTCAAAAGAAGGTGCCAAAAGAATATCCGACTGTCCGTAACAGACGCCCTTTTCAATTAAAGGTGAAGTATGTCTGATCAGATGAATTTCCATAGCACAAGAAAACAAATGTAAAAAAGCACTTCGCAGATCTGCTGGGTAGCCCCCAGACAATCACCTGTGTATCCGCCAATCCATTTTTTGAAATACCGGCCCAGCAACCCTTTCACCAGAAAGAGCGGGACAAGGATCAAAAAAACATAAGGGTTGCCAAAGAGTATCAAAGGGACGATTCCGAACACTCCGGCAAGAGCAAAATTAAACAAGGACGATTTCGCTGCAACGGGTTTGATTTTACTGCTCGCTTCATCACGTGCATAGCTGTGGGTATAAATAAATGTAACGGCGGTAAATCTGCTGGATGCATGAGCGGCGATGAGCACCAGTGGAATGCTTTTGACGTCCATGCCAGCCAGAAGGAAATATTTCAACAGGAAGAGCATGATCAGGCCGATAGCTCCATATGCTCCTATCCGGCTGTCTTTCATGATAAGAAGAATCTTTTCCTTGTTCCATCCACCACCAAAACCATCACAGACATCGGCCAGGCCATCCTCATGAAAAGCGCCTGTCATCCATATGCCCGTGAGCATAGCCAAAAGGATGCTGACAGATACCGGAAGGACAAACTGTGAAAGATAAAACACAAGAGCGGAGGAACCACCAACGAGGATACCGATTAGCGGGAAATAACGGGTGGCTTTGTTCAGATATTCGTCGGAATGATCGACCCATTTCGGACAGGGAATGCGGGTGTAAAACATCAGCGCGGTGAAAAATATCCTGGCCTCTTTTTTCATGCCAGATTATTTTCTTCTTTTGCAGATACACCTGCGCTTTCAAAACTCGCCATTTCATTGAGAAAGTTCACCGCCGATTTGATCAGCGGATAAGCAACTGCCGCACCTGTGCCTTCTCCGAGTCTCATATCAAGATTGATCAGGCCTGAGGCCGATAAGTATTCAAGCAATTTCCGGTGACCGTGTTCGCCGCTTTGGTGGCAGAAGATGGCGTAGTCGCGGATGTGGGGCTCCATCTCGTGTGCAACCAGGAATGCGGAGGTGGCAATAAATCCATCAACCAGAATGATCATCCCCAATTGAGCGGCTTGCAGCATGGCACCGCACATCTGCGCAATTTCAAAACCGCCGAAAAGGGCAAGAGTTTGAATTGGTGTCACGGGAGCGGGATGGTGCGCTATCGCTTTTTTCAGGATGCGGATTTTATTGCTTACGGCATCGTGATCGAGGCCGGTGCCCCGTCCTACGCACTCTTCCAAAGGAATTTTACAGAGGACACTCATCAGCACACTCGCGGAAGAGGTGTTTCCAATGCCCATTTCACCGAAGCCAATAACATTTGAACCGGTCTCGTGCAGTTCGCGAACAATTTTCGCCCCGCACTGAATGGCTTCCTGAACCTGCTCCATGCTCATGGCCGGTTCATGCATGAAGTTCTTTGTGCCCGGTGCAATTTTGTTTCTTACAAGTCCGGTCAGGTTTTCCGGGAACTCGTGATTCACCCCGGCATCGACAATGTGAATGGCCAGTCCGTTTTGTTTACAGAAAACATTGATGGCAGCACCGCCGCTGAGAAAATTCATCACCATTTGAAAAGTCACTTCCTGTGGATAAGCGCTTACCCCTTCACTGGTTATTCCATGGTCGCCGGCAAAAACAAGGATCACCGGCTTGGTCAGAACCGGGCTCAAGCTGTTCTGAACAAGCCCGATCTGCATGGCTATCTGTTCGAGCTTACCAAGGGCGCCCAGAGGTTTGGTTTTGAAATTTATTTTTTCCTGAAGAGAGGAAGACAGGTTTCTGGAAATCGGGTTGATGTGAAATGTGTTCATTTCGGCTTTGTATATTTTTCGTGAATAACGACTTGTGACAACAATTTCTTTTTTTCCCATTCCAGAATTTCAAGTTCCGGACGGTCCAGGAACTCGTTTACATAACCCAGACAGAGATACGCCACCAGTTGATTTTCCTGGGGAGCGTCCAGAATTTGCTTCACTTTTTCAGGATCGAGAATGCTCACCCAACCAATTCCAATGTTCAGAGCCCTGGCCATGAGCCACATATTCTGAATGGCACAAACCACACTGTACAGCCCCACCTCTTTCATGCTTGTCTGACCCAACACCACTCCGGCCGAAGGCTTGTAAAAAACAGCCAGGTTCAGGGCCGACTCTTCGATTCCTTCCAGCTTGATTTGGCGGTATTTGATTGATTTTTCGTTGTCAAACAATCCGGAAGCCTTTTCGTTTTCGGCATTGAAACTTTCCCTGACCCGTCGTTTGACTTCCTGATCGCGGATGACGACAAATTCCCAGGGCTGCGAAAAGCCAACAGAAGGACCGTTTATGCCGGCAAGAAGAATCTTTTCCAATATTTCATTGCTCACTGGAGTTGGCAAAAAGCGATTTCCACGAACATCCCTGCGGTGAAGAATGATCTCCTCCAGAATCCTGACTTCCTCTTGGCCGAAATGTTTTTGTTCCATCAGTTCGGAATTAAATCGCAATACCAGAATCCTTTTGTGACAATTTCAGAAGAACACACCGAGGCGTCGGTTCTGAGCTCAAGCGGCTTGTATACTTTTTCGCCGGGGCTGAAAGATACCGCATGTTTAAAAAGAGGGCCATCGTAGCAGAAGGTATGAAACTCGCCATTCTCTCCGCAAGGGTCTACTTTCCCGGGAAGTGTTTGAATAAAAGTGGCGTCAATAACTGCCCCCACCCGGTCTTCACCCAGATACGCATCGTTCACACAACAGGTAATTGTTTTGAAATTCAAATCCAGAAAACATCCGATCAGTTCCTTTGTGTCTCTCTTCCAGAGCGGGAAGACAGCCGTCATCTGAACGGACTCGAGATTTTTTTCGCGGTAGAGCCGCAGATCCTCCAGAAAAATGTCTCCAAATATGATGTGCCCGATTCCTTCCGATTTTGCTTCAAGCAGGCGTTTCTCCATGTTCTGTTCATACTCGGCATTGCTGCTGCCGCTGACATACATTTTAATCAGCGGAATGCCAATGGCTGCAGCTTGTTTCTCAAGCAGTTCTTCGCGCACGCCATGCATCGAAACCCGTTTGAAATTTTCATTGAGGGTAGTCAGCAGGTATTTCACTTCATATCGGCCTTCTTTCAGGATCTCGTACAGACAGAGCGCGGAATCCTTTCCTCCACTCCAGCAGAATATGGCTTTAGGCTTTTCCATGCGTTTATTTAATTGTTACCGGAATACCCGAAATCATCAGGATCGCCTTATCGGCCCTCGCGGAGATGTGCTGATTCATCCAGCCCTGCAGCTCCGTGAATTTTCTGCCAATCTCTGTATCGGCATGCATGCCCATACCCAGCTCATTGGAAATGATAATCAGCGTACAGTCTGTTTTTACAAGCACATCGAACTCTTCCTTGGCGAGCTTGAGCGACTGCTGCACATCGTATTTGGTGTCCGTATAGAAATTGGTTAGCCACAAGGTGACACAATCAACCACCGCGACTTTCCCGCGCAGATCAATTTTACTGAGGTATTTTTCCTCTTCGATGGTTGTCCAGCGTTCATCCCTGTCGGAAATGTGTCTTTTCACCCGGCTCTTGAAATCTTCATCCCAGATTCTAGAAGTGGCTACATACACCGGTGCAGACGAATGTTCAAGAGCCAGTTTTTGGGCATAAGCACTTTTCCCCGAACGTTCGCCACCTGTAATGTACCAGATCATCTTTTTGTATTTTGATTTTTAGCCGCTTGAGCGCGAACAACAAATACCATTCTTAATTACTTTCTCGGAAGATTTCGCAGTTCATATTTTTTGTCGATGACCTTATCCAGGCAAGACGGGCACAAGCAACTTCTGCCGGGATCAAGCGGCACAATGTTGGGCAATTCGTCGCACCAGCATTCACTGGTATAGCAACCGAATTCAACGCTGCATTCCGGGCATACCTTTCTGCGCTCCGTTCTTGTTTCTTTGTACTCCCGCTTGTTTTCAGACACAGACCCCTCCTTTCACCTTATCGAAAGAAATGAATTTCCGATGCAGGTTATCGGGAACAGAAATGATCTTTGGATGAAATAAACCGGCCAGCAATTCGATTCCATCAACAAGATGGGCGCTGGGCTGGGTAAACAAATCGGCATCGGCCAGAAACACCGAGGATGTTTTTACGGCCAGCAAATCATTCCAGCCGGGAAGTTCAGTCAGGCGGTCAATTTCAGCTGCAGCCCGTTCGATATTGAATCCGCAGGGAGCAACAATGAGTACTTCAGGGTTATACCGGGTTATTTTTTCCCAGGCGGTAATAACAGAATACCCACCTGGGTTGGAAAGCATGTCTACACCACCAGCCAGGGAAATCTGAAAAGGTATCCAGTGTCCGCAATTGTAAATCGGATCGAGCCATTCCATAATCATCACCCGTTTCAGCGGGGCCTGGTTCGCACGAAGGGTGTCCAGAATCCGACTTGTGCGTTTCTGAAGTTCTTTCAGCAGAGCTATGCCGGCTTTTTCCTGATTCATTGCTTTTGCAATCGTCAGCACATTGTCAAAAACATCGTTGAGACTTCTCGGGAGCAGCGGAATAATCAGGGGGACTTTCTTCAGCTTGTGAACCGCGCGCTGGACAAGACTTGTATCTATCTGGCAGACATCGCAGACATCCTGGGTAAAAATAATATCGGGGGCAATTTGCTGAAGAAGTTCTTCGTCAATATAATAAAGCGGTTTTCCGGATCTCTTTGCTTCAGAAACAACCGTTTCAATTTCGGAACTGCTATAGGTGTTCCCTTCGAGATACGAACGAACCACCCTGGGTTTATCCGAATGGCATTCGAAGGTCACTCCATGAAGATGCTTTTCCAGTCCCATTTGCTGAATCATGCTCGTAGCAGCAGGAAGGAAGGAGCAGACTTTCATGCCCGGGTTTGTAAAGCGAGTACAGTATATTTCCGTTGAGCCAGTTCAAACAAACCAAACATGGCAGAGGCATAGAAAAGGTCTCCGGCAAGTGTTCCGCCGAAGAAAGGAATAGCAGCGGTATAACAGGCGGCAAGTCCTGCTGCTGTCATCGGATAGATCAAACCGCTGGTCCATACCCCGAAATTGGAGATGACAAAGAATATTGAAGAAGCGGCCAGACTGGATCCCATCACATTCAGGGGCCTGACTCTTTTGCTTAATGCAGAACCCATGACTACGAAAAGGATATAACAGGCATACTGCCAGTAAAAGCCTTCATAGAAAAACATCCATTTACCGGTATACATGAAATTCACAAATAAATCGCCGACCCAAACAGCCAGAAGAGGAACGAGAAATTTGCTGAACCGACCGGAAAAATAACAGCCGCTGAACAAAGCAAGCGCGCCGATGGGTGCAAAATTGGACGGGTGCCCCAGCAATGAAGGTGTGCCAAGACGGGCAACAGTAGCCAAACCGACGATACCCGCCAGAACTCCGAATCTGAGATTGATCTTATTTTTCATTTCATGTGTTTTTTAAAAAGCTGTTTAAAAAGAATATCTGATGTTCAAATAGACACTTCGGCCCCGGGTCGTATATCCGTAAATTTCGTAATATTTTTCATCAAACAAATTTTCCACCCTCAGTCCTGCCGAAAGGCCTTTGCAAATGGTGTACCGGGCAGACAGATCAACCAGGGTATAATCTCCCATTCCTGTTAAAGCCTGTGCACCGGCAGGTCCCAGGGTATAGTTGTAGTAAATATCGTTCCTCGGGCCCACATAGCGTACATCTGCACGCAAATAAAGTCTTTTGCAGGGCAAGTAAGTCAGTCCGATATTGGCTGTGGAAGGCCTGCGCACAAGATTAAAGCTTTGAACCTGTTTATTGATAAAAGCTCCGTTTGTAAAAAGCTGAACCTGGTTACCCAATGTATGCAAAGAACTGATATTCGAAGGATCATAGTCCAAGCGTCCGTTTACAAGACTCACATTTCCGGTGACAAGCAATTTTTCAGACAGTTTTGAATTGACTCCAAATTCAAATCCCTGATTGGTCTGCCTGCCGATATTGACATACGTATCTCCCTTGTAATCGCTGTATGTCAGAGAATCAACCGGTTTGTTCTTCGTCCAAAGATATACATAATCTATGCTGTTTTCGACAACCGTTTTGAAATAGGAAAAATGGAAACTCACATGCTCGCCCAGCCTTTGTTTGAAGCCCAATTCCATAGAGGCGGAAGTTTCCGGTTTTAAGGTGCTGTTGCCCCGGGTAATCTGCGAACCTGGATCGCGGTCGGATGAATAGAGCTGATACAGGGAAGGAGCATTGAATCCGGTGGACCAGGAAGCAAAGAGCAGACCGTTGTTTCCGGTTTTGAGACTGGGGTTTATTTCATAGGTCAGGTTGTTTCCAAAAATATCATGCTGTGTATTTCGCATGCCCAGGCCCAGGGCAAGAATTTTCCATTTGTCATTGAATAAGCTTCCATCCAGATCCAGATGAGCGAATTCGCTGAGAGTGGTGACACTGATATGCAGCGAATCCAAATTGCTTGTGTTTTCAGATCGTGCGTTTACCGTGTTTGTCGGGTCATAAAAAAAGGAGTATACATTTTCAGTCATTTTTTCATTGAACGCGGCAGCGCCGATCACAAGGCTTATGCCCTTTCTTTTGTAATTGGTCTGCAACTCATTTGTCAATGTGCTTCCCTTGAAGGTGCCTTTCAAATAGAAATGATTGTAATTGCCCAACGCGTCAACAACCGAAGAATCGTCCACATTCACGCGGGTCAGGTTGGTCATGCCTCCGATGTAGCTCAGACTCCAGTTGGGAGTCAATTTATATGCGGCACCACAGGTAAAGAGGTTGCGGTTAAAACCTACGGTATTGGCTGGATCATCGGTAAAAGCCCCGGCATCGATATCGGCTTTCTGCTGCTCTCTTTTGTAAGAAGCAAAGACATCCAGCTTTTCATTCCGAAAACCAACCTTTCCAATCAGGTCTGTTTTTGTGAAATTATCTCTTTCGCGGTGATTGTGAATGTAATTCGATTTGTCGGTTACTGTATCTACTGTGGCGTCCAGGCCTTTCGTAACATTGTTGTAAACGGCTGCATTTGCATAAAAACCGCTTTTGTGCGTATAATTGACAGATACATTCTGACTCAGAACCGACGTGTTGGGTCCGAACATGCCGGCGCGGACATCGGCATCGGCATGAATACCGGCACTCATTCCTTTTTTTGTAATGATATTGATGACTCCGCCGATGGCCGAAGATCCATAGAGCGTACCCTGTGATCCGCGGACAATTTCGATGCGCTCGATATTGGCCAAAGAGATTTCGGAAAAGTCGATGGCATTGTCTGCCGTGGAGGGATCGGTCATCCGCACCCCATCAATGAGAATAGCCGTTTGATTGCTGTTGGCCCCCCGCATGAATACATTCTGTACCTGTCCCGGATTTTGCCCCGTTCCGACAATGTATATGCCCTCCGACCGGGAAAGGATTTCGGCAAGGGTATTGGCTCCCGAGTTTTGAATATCCATACTCGAAATAACGGTGATGCTTTTTCCGACACTGTCGGGATCCTGTTCAGAACGCGAAGCAGAGACGACAACTTCCCCCAGTTTGCGCATGTGGGTTGTGTCCTGGCTTTGCGCATGACAAAAAGAAAATACAGGCAGAAGTAAAGCACATAGCCCGAAGCGCATAAAATAATTTGTTTTCTCCTTTTTCATTTGAGTCTGGATTTGATTTAAAAAAGGAGTAAAAAGGAACGGATAAGANNACTGTCCGGGATTTACACCCGGTTCCCTTTTAATCGTTGATCTGTCTGAAAAATTTGCAACAGATGTCCGAACCAAAATCGCGGCAAAGATATAAAAAAAGGAATGCCTGAAACATGACTGAAAGTTCAGCAGCGGTCATTGGGTTTGACCGCTGCTGTTCAGTACCCTAAAAACAAAACTTTACTCTTCGGTGATCAGAATACGCTTGGCCATTTTATGTCCGTTGCTTTCAAAACTGACCATATACATCCCTTTTGTCAAATAACTCAGGGGCATGCTGATTTTCAAATCGTATTGCAAAGACCGGTATTGTTTGCTGGCTACTACCCTACCCTGGTAATCCATCACCTTGACAAAAAGATCATAGGAATTATCCGTCATCTCAAACTGAAGCGCATTGTCCAGGAGCGGATTGGGATATACATTGATTTCAGAAGGAAACGTATTGTACTCATTGATCCCTGCCGCTGTTGGGGTATAGGTAACAGCCCCGGCCGGAACAGCATTCGATCCTCCGCCCGGGCCCATATTGCCTGCATTGACAGTTCCATAAAACTGAGGACCCAATACATACGGGTAAATGGGAGTATCCGATGCATCCACAGTGACGAAATAGGCATAGATACCGCCTGGGTATTCGGGTGTAACGCAAAATCTGCCGTTGTACTGATCCAGATCTCCCGATCCTGCGGTATAGATATAATCTTCCAGAAATGTTCCGGCATAATACGTACTCGCCACCCCGCCAATGGTGACAGCGGTATTCATGGAAGGACCCGATGCGCGCGTCGTTGCCGTGGTTACGGAATAACCGGGCGTCATTCGCTTGATGGCTCCCGTACCGTTTGTGTTCGTATACCCATAAGGACCGTAAATGGGAAAACCGTCGAAAGCATAACCGATAATCGGAGAGTGAACGGAGGAATTTGTCGAGGCAAACAAACATTTCGGAATCACATGATTGTGATAGGTGCCGGTTTGATTGGGGTGGCCCAGGCAAGCATCGAAACTCACTCCTTCAAAAATATAGGCATTCCGGTTCCAGGTGCCCATTCCCTGTGCTATGGCATTTGTGGCGCTGTTCCAGTAGTAGCCATCCATCGGATTGAAAATACCCACGCCGTTCGACCACACTCCGACAACGCCCAGACCCACAGTTGTTTTTGTCCCGCTGTTGTCAACCGGGTTTAAAGTAATCTTCCAGGTTTTATTTTGCGCACTCGGTGTGTTTGGATTGCTTGACCAGGGACCCACATTGTAACTGGGTATGCCCTGTGATTTTATATACGCATCTGTTGACGTATACGAAACAGATTGAATGTTGGCTGCAATGGTGCCAAATACAGGGGCGGTGCAAGTCGGACAATTGTACCCGGTTAAACCTGTCGTGTTGATGATCCAGGAGGTGATCGCCGGATTGGTTTGAGAAACGGCCGCCATGTGGATTGAGAGAACGGCAAGAGTCGCAGTGAGCATCCTTTTCATAGTTTCTGTTTTTATGTTTGACTTGTTTTGTTTAGGCTTTGTTTAAAATGAAATGGCCTGCCGGAATTGCATGTTGTACAAAAAACTTTTATCCGTCAGTGTTTTCAGAAATGCAACCAGATCTTTTTTCTGTTCGCCGGAAAGGATGATCTTCCGTTCCAGTTGTTTGGCCAGGGTCGGGCTTTGCACAATGCCCGATGTATAGTGATCAATGACCTCTTTCAACTTGTTGACCCTTCCGTCATGAAAGTAAGGGGCGGAATACTCGATGTTCCGCAGGGTAGGTACTTTAAACTTCAGGGAGTCTTCGGGGTTATTTGTTATTTTCATCCGCCCCGTATCTTTCAGGATACTGTCTCCCGCCAGGCCAATGTTTTCGAAAGCAAAATTGGTGAACAAGGGTTCTTTGTGACAGGTTTCGCAATTGGATTTGAAAATTTTGTACCCTTCAAGCTCTCTGTCAGAGAACCTTACACCAGGCTCCCTGCGCATGACACTGTCATACTTTGAATTGCACGAAACCAGGTTTCCGGTAAACTGGGCAAGCGATTTCAATAGCTTTTGTGTAGTGATCAGGCTGTCGCCAAAAGCTTTGAAAAACAGTTTTCTGTATTTGACTGAGCGGCTCAGCTTTGCAATAAGTTCAGGCAGCTTGCTGTTCATCTCAACCGGACTTGTCAGCGGATTGATCGCCTGCACTTCCAGGTTGTTGACGCCTCCGTCCCACATAAACGAAGTGTTCCAGGCCAGGTTTATCAATACAGGCGAATTGCGGGTTCCGCGCAGGCCTTCTATGCCGTGACTTAATTTGTGATCGGCATGCGTAAAGGCGGTGAAGGACAAATGACAGCTGGCACAGGAAATGCTGCTGTCTGAAGATAACAGGGGATCATAAAACAAGGCTCTGCCCAATTCAAATCCTTCCAGGCTCAGCCGGTTATTTTTAAAATCATACTTGGGTTTGGGCCAGCTTTGAGGAACCGCAAAACGAATTTCTTTTCCGGGACCGGAGACAGCAGCAACAAGAGTTACAAGCGTGAGCAGTGTCAACACCAAACAAGTTGTCCTGTTTTTATTCATTGAAAATTGTTTATACTGCCTGGCTTTTGATTTTAAGGATTTGCTTCCGCTGCATAGATGATTCCAAGACCATTTCGCGCATGAAAAATCTTTCAATTGACTAATGAATCAGTATATCGTGCAGACACTGAACATCTCTTTATAATTATCAGCCAGTTTCATGGCTTGCCTGCCAGGAATCAAAACACTGTTTGTTTTAGCCAGATCTGTTTCGGCCAGCCATTTGGAAACATCGCAATGGAGTGTCAGTACGGATTCGCCATTGGCCCTTATTTTCAAAGTCCCGAGATCCAGTTCCACGCTTCGTATCGTTTGATACGGCGGCAGGTAGCCTCCAATGTGAAACTCAAATTCCTGATGCAAAGTCGGGCATACCTTGGCATGGCCTTCCAGCTTGGCATGGATGTATCCGGTGTTCCAGGCCCAGTACATGCCTTTGGCCGGATCCAGATCGCCATCCAAAGCCCCCGACACATTTGTCAGGCTGTCCACGCCGATTTGAAAACGGATGGCTGTATACGTCCCTTCGTCCACTCCGGTTATACGGATGCTTTCTGTTGTGCTGTCTTCGGCGTCAATCAGATGATATCCCGGTATTTTTTTATAGTTCCCGCCATCCTTGCTTTTCAGCATGATGCTGCTGATGTAAAAGCGCAAAGCATCGACGTAAAGGGTATCGCCATGAAAATCAATGTATGCCTGCGTGTGAAGACACAGGCTCCCGCCTCTGAAAACCGGCTTGAAAATGAGTTTTAAGCCGTTTGCCGGTCGTGTGAGCTTTCCCTCGGCTGCAAAACCCCAAAACAGCACGGAAATAAGAAGCAGAAGCACAGACATCCCTTTCATAAATCTTTCTGACAGCTTTTTCATTGTTAAAGTGGGTCGGTTTTACAATACAAAAATGGGAAATGCAGGGTTTCAGGTGTTATACTTTGAAACAAATAGTTAATGAAATTCCGGGAAAAGTCTTTTCTTCCGGCAGAGCACCGTCGGCGTCCCGGATATTTCGATTGAATAAATCCGGTCTAAATCCGTAAATTTACGGCTGAACAAAACGCCTCTTCGAGGGAGTCCACCCGAGAAGCAAGCGATTGGTTCCCACCTCTGATGATAAAAACATTTCCCTATTTCATTTTCTTTCTTGTTGTCATTTTCGCCCTGCTTATCGATCTTTATTTTTATCAGGGTCTGAAAGTCATCAGTGCCAAATTCCGCTCTTTCCGCAAGCGGATCCTTTTCAGACGCGGTTATTGGATCATCAGCGCGGGGATGCTGCTCGTTCTGGCCATCGGGTTTACGGCCATGGATCGTACAAAGCCGCCGTCCATCGGTTTGATGCGGCTGCTCGGATTCTATTTTGCCATTCTGATTCCCAAACTTATTTTCTGCATTGTCATCGCTGCCGAAGATGTGTTCCGCCTGCTCAAAGGCGTTTTTCGTTTTCTGTTTCACAAAGTGTCACCTCCTGCAAGCATGGAAGGCGTCATTTATTTTCCCGGCAGAAGAAAATTTGTCAGTCAGGTAGGGCTGGCCATTGCTTCCATTCCTTTTCTGGGTATCATTCACGGACTGACCAAAGGTAAATACAAATACACACTTCACAAAGAAACCATTTTCTTTCCCGATCTGCCTGAAGCATTCGACGGCTTCACCATTACTCAGATTTCAGATATTCATTCGGGTAGCTTCGACAGCGTGCATGGAGTGATGAAAGGCATCCGGATGACACAGGATCACAAATCCGATCTCTTTGTCTTCACCGGCGATCTGGTCAATAATTTTGCTCCCGAGATGGATCCCTGGCTGGATATATTTAAAACACTCCGGGCCCCTTACGGACAATACTCCATCCTGGGCAACCACGATTATGGCGATTACAGCAAATGGTCGAGCGAAGAACTCAAAGCAGAAAACCACGAGCGCGTTAAAGCTCATCACAAAACACTCGGCTATAACCTGATGCTTAATGAAAACACGGTCATCGAAAAAGATGGCCAGAAGATTGCACTCATCGGCGTGGAAAACTGGGGCTTGGGTTTCAAGCAAAAAGGCGATCTGCAAAAGGCCTTGCAAGGTGTTGATCCGAATGCATTCAAGATTCTTTTGTCGCACGATCCATCACATTGGGATGCTCAGGTAAAAAACGACAAACAGCATATCCATCTTACCTTATCCGGGCACACCCACGGCATGCAGTTCGGCATCGAGATCCCCGGTTTCAAATGGAGTCCTATCCAGATGCGTTACCCGAAATGGGCCGGTTTGTATGAAGAACAAGGCAAGTATCTGTATGTAAACCGCGGGTTTGGGTTTATTGGTTTCCCCGGAAGAGTTGGGATTTGGCCCGAGGTAACGGTGATTACGCTGAGAAGGACGGTTTGAGATTGTGCGACCCCTCTGGGGTCGTAAATCAATTGTTATTCATTTTTCTATAAACGTGGAATCCCTCCCGGATTCAGAAACGTGAAAATCCAGGAACTTGTTTTGTTTTATGATACCAGAGACATCACAGGTTTATAGAAATTCAATCACCATGACATAGGACCCAGAGGGGTCGCATATACCGATCAATGATAATTCACGTCCAAAAGAGTCCGACAGACAAATTTTATTTCTACGCTTTTTCAAAATTGCCGAAACTCCAAATCGAAAATTCTTTCAAGATCCATTTCATTTTTTTGCGTGAAGGATTGAGGCATCCCGAAAGCTATCGCGATTGTCTTAGCTCTTTTCGCTTTTGGGGCAAAAAAGCGAGTGCCGTATACGAAGTGATCCCCCTTAGGTTCATGGCCGGTATCCGATTTGGAATCCGTAATTCTTCCCTTGATAACCGAGCTGCCCAGAGCTTCGAAAGCCAGTGTAACCGGAATACCGTCGATTTCCCCTGCACATGTGTAAACGACATTGGCTCTCATTTTACAACTGTCGTTCCCAATCACTCCCCGTTGGGGCAGCCCACTCCGCTCCCTGCAGGAAAACTGAAGAACAGCAAATGCCAGAAGTATAATAAATGCCGGAACGGAAAATAATTTCCTCATTTGGCTGAAATATAATAATATAAAGATATCGGATCACCTAAATCCGGATCCCGATAATCAAAATATCATCCACCTGTTCATGCATTTCGCCGTTGGGTTTGGGAAATGCTTTCCACTCTTCGATGGTATTGTCTAAAATCGTTTTCTGATCTTTCATGGATTTGTCCTGAATCGACAACATCACTTCCTTGAATTGGCTGTATTTGAATTTTTTTCCCTTGGCACCGCCAAACTGATCGGCATAGCCATCGGTGAAGAGATAAATCGTATCACCCTTTTTCAGGTCAAGTCTTTGGTTGAGGAACGGTTTTTTTGTTTCATCGCTGTCCGAGCCGATGGGCTGTTTGTCCCCTTTCAGTTCGATAAGTTCGTAGCCTGCCGAACCCAGGGCATCTTTCCGGTAAATGTAAATCGGGTTATTCGCCCCGGAGAACTCCAGTTTCATTGCTGCCATGTCAAAAGCGCAAAAAGTCATGTCCATGCCATCGCGGATGGAGCTTTCACCCACGCTGTGGCGCAATGTTTTTTTCAGTTCGCGGTTCAGGTAATTGAGCGCATCAGCCGGATTGTTGACCGTGGGGCTGCTGATGGTTTGATTTAAAAGTGTGGATCCGACAATACTCATGAATGCGCCCGGTACGCCATGACCCGTGCAATCGACCGCCGCCACAAGAGCGACCTGTCTTTGCTGAATGGCATCGGGTATGGTGGTTGTGACGGAGGCAATCCAGTAAAAATCGCCGCTGACAATATCTTTGGGTTTATAAAGCACAAAATTATCCTGAAGGTGTCCGGACATTTCTTTTTCAGAAGGCAAAATGGCGGTTTGAATACGGCGCGCGTAATTGATGCTGTCGGTGATGTCCTTGTTTTTTTCCTGGATCACTTCCTGTTGTTCCTGTATTTCATGCTCCATGCGCAAGCGTTCGCGGATGTCGCGGGCATAAATAACAATGGCCGGCCGCCCGGCAAAGGGAGCCACTTTGGCGCTGCATTCCACGGGCATTTCCTCGCCTTGGGCATTGACAAACGGAATGTCCCGGAAGATCATGCCCTTTTGTTCCCACACATCAGCCACCCTTCTGGAGCTTTTTTCGAGCATTGACCGGGGCTGGAGTTCAAAAAGTGTTTTTTGTTCGAGTTCCGCTTTGGAATATCCAAGCAGGGCACAGGCGCTTGGATTGCACTGGTGTACTTTGCCATCCACAATATCCACCACCATCATGGCGTCATTGGCCTGTTCGATAATGCTTTCGTAATTCGTCTTCTCCTTTTCAACCGCTTCCAGCCGCGCCTGGGCTGTACGATTACGCAAAGTGCTGTCCAGCGCAATGAGGGTCAGAACAAGTATAAAACTGAATGATACAACGGCAAGGATGTAAATTGTCATTTCTTTCTATCGTCTTTTTTTCAGGCCAGTTTTTCCAGGATCGGAAAAATCGTTCTCGGATCCAAAAACTCGCCTACGTTATCCGGTCTTGACACATACCGCACGATCCCGCTCTTGTCCACCAGAAAGGAGGCCGGCAAGGGGATTCCTTCTTCGTATTTTTCGGCAAAATCGTTGTCGTATTTGTCCAGCTGCACACCATAAACCATGGCGGTACGTTGCTTCTCGTCGCTGAGTATTTTAAAATCCAGTCCCAGTTTCAGGACCATCTCGCGGTTCACGCCAACCGGATCGGGGCCGATGGCCAGAACAAAAATATTCTTGGAGTTGAATTTGGCACATTCTTTCTGATACGTGCGCAGCATCATGTGGCATCCCGGACACCAGTCGCCCCGCACAAACACAAGCAGCAGGTGTCTGTTTCCACGAAAAGAAGATAAGGAGAGATTTTGTCCGTCCTGATCAGGCAATGAAAAATCGGGCGCTTCGGCACCGACGGCAATCTTGTAACCGCCCCGGGTGAAATTCAACAGCTGCATTTTGTCTTTCAGGATACCCTGGCTTAGAATCAGCTGCAGGCCAATAGCGGGAAGCGGAAAAACCCATCCTTTCCATCCGGCTGGATACATCAGGTTAGCCGCCACATAGATTGCAGCGGCGAGCAGAGCCATTACCGGTTCGAACCAGGAAAAGTTTACATAGCCAAAGCTTCGGAAAAAAACCATCCGGACAATCGAGCCCAAAGCGGCCACGCACAAAGCAGAGGTGTATAAGGGGAAATGCGAAACCGGCCAGTCGAGACACAAACCCAATGAAATTGCTGCCAGGAAAACCGTTGTGAATTGGAATGCGGAGGTGTATTTGGAAACTTCTTTTAAAGACAGGAAATAGGCGGCAAGACAATACACGGCGGCAGGCAGGGCAAGAAAAGGCAATAAGGCAAGAGCCGTAAGAACAAAAATAAATCCGATACCGGTTAGAAGATGTATTCGAATCATATGTGAGGTAAAGCGGATGATGGATTATGACAAGCAAGATAAGCAATTCGAAGATTCGTCCGCCTCAATGGTCAAACTTTACGTTTCAACTGCTGATTAGTTTCTTCCGTGCGGCAGAACCGGAATGGGATTATGCGTTTCAAGCGAATATTGCCTTCGGAGGTCATCCATACGCCGTTCCACCTGATTGCGTCTGAACCTGCCTTCTGACTTGATGCCGGAAGTGCTTCCGTTGAGGGCCAAATCGTTGAAGAGAGTGTAAGCAATTCTGTAATTGATTGTATCTTCCAGGGTAATGGCTCCGCCTCCATGTAAAAAAATGATTCCCGCATTCCATTTGTCTTCTTCCGTTCTGACCGAGTCGGCCGTATAAATTTCCTTCACCCGTTTCAACCGCAGTTCATCACGGCGTATCCAGGCCTGCACTTTTTTTGACCTTGGAAAAAAGAAAGCACGAAACATGTTTTGCTTGCTGTCGGTGCGGTCGGTGCTGACCATATAACCCAATTCTCTTGAAGCTGTGGGACGGGTGGTGGGAAGAACAGCCGGGGCATTCAAAAACGAAGTTCTGCAGCCCCCGGTCAGGAACAGCATTCCTGTAACCACAACCCAAACCGACCAGAAGTATGTTTTATTCATGCTGTTCAGAACATCCTTATTTTGACCTTATACTATCTCTAAGATAACAAAGTTTCTTTTATTGCAGTCATTGATGCGACCTGCTGCTTTAGCGGAGTTGGTGATCTGTTTAAAAGTCCGCTTTTAAAAAACGGTTTCCGCAATTCGTGTTGAAATACTAATTTTGCACAATGAATCAGAAAGCGATTGTATTTGATCTGGGTGGTGTGCTGATGAATCTGAGTTACCGCAAAACGGCCGATGCCTTCAGGGCGCTGGGACTCAAAGATTTTGATGCGATTTATTCGCAGGCCCGACAAGCGGGAATCTTTGATGCATTTGAAACAGGCAAAATCAGTTCTGCCGCATTCCGGCTCAGCTTGCGCGAATGGCTGGGATCTGAGATCAGTGATGAGCAGATTGACACGGCCTGGAATGCCATGCTTCTGGGAATGCCTTTGAAAAGAATTGAATTGCTCCGGGCCCTGAGAAACAGGTATCGGATATTCCTGCTCAGCAATACCAATGAAATTCATTTGCAGGCTGTCTTTGCCATGATGGAGAAAGATCATGGCTTTCCAGATCTTGGACAGATCATGGAAAAGCAATATTATTCCTGCAGAATGGGCATGCGAAAACCCGATGCTGAAATTTTTCAATACGTGCTCCATGAGCAGGGACTCACAGCCGGGGAAACGCTGTTTATTGACGACTCCATCCAGCATATTGAGGGGGCCCGTTCAATCGGAATCAGGTCCTATCATCTGAAAGAGGGGGAAGAACTCGCCGGGCTGTTTGATGCAAATTTCAACATTGGCGAAATCCTCCTTTAAACTCCAAAAGCTTCTTTCAAGACAAGGGAAAAAGGTCTGAGCACCTGGACTCAGGAGGAAAGGCTGGCTGTCGATTCGGCTATGGTTACGGTAGCCTGTTCAATTTTTTGCAAGGCTTTGCCAACGGTTTTCATGGAATAAGCAATGGTCCGGGCGGCTTTTGCCACCGAGGTGTCTGATGTTTCTGTTGTCAGGATGGCATCAGCCAGTTCACGTGTGGCTTGCTCGATGCTCTGGTTGGCCTTTTCGATGATGATGATCGCATCTGCAATGGTCACTGTCGCTTCCGCAATAACTAATGTTTCACTTTCAATTGTTTCCATGGCTTTGTTTTTTGATACTAGTGGGCACTCATTTCCTGCATTCCGGCTTTTTTAATTTTCATCAGTACTGCTTTCAATCCGTTTTCCATAACACCGATTTCCGTTGAAATGAAAAGCATGTGTTTGTCAATTGATGTAATCTCCTTTTGTATGCGCTGCATGGAACCATCCATGGCCACAAGTTCCTTTGCAACCACCTGAACGGATGCCTCCACCAATTGCATGACCTCTTCAATTGCTTCTGCCGAAGCCTCGATTTTCTGAATGGCTTTGGCAAAGGGTTTGGAGGAACGATCCAGTCCTTTCATTTGTCTGGAAACAGAGCGCATGGACATTTCCTGTCTGGAGATTTGCGCGGCTATGGAGCGTATTGATTTTTCGATCATGTCTGTTCTTTCTAATTTTGAATCAATCAATGTCATTTCTGTATACTGAACCCGGTAATCCCTGATAATTCGTTTCGTTTTCCTCAGCAAACAGCTCCTCTTCCATACAACTTTCTTCCCAGGAAACACCGTCGATGTCTGAACCGCAACATGGGCTTCTGAGCATAACCGTTGTTTTTGAATAATCGGCCCCGGCCTCCTCCACTTTGTCAGATGTTTTTCTGTATTCATTCACCAGCACAACACGCATGGTCTGCCTCTTCATTTCCAAATCATAATAGGTTATGTATATCATTTGACTGTTTAAAGAACTAAAGTAATGCACAATAGATTTAGTAATTCAGAATCTGAAAGAATGGTAAATAAATTACGTGTTTAAGCCTGCTGACTGATACGTCAATGTACTTAATGACACGCTTAAATTTTAATGCTTTGGATAGGTTTGGAAAACCGGTCATCAACTCTTTCAAATAATAAAAAGGATTGACACACCAGTAAGGATGGAACAGAATACAAGAATTTAGCTGTGGGCCAAAGAGGCGGCTCGATTTTGAATCATTCTGCGGATTCCAAATTTTCGGAATTCAGGAAATAAAGGCGGCCTAATTATTTTTTGCCTTGGTAAAGGACTGCAGGATATACCCCGATTTTACTTCGTCCAGAAACATTTTAAACTTGACCTGGTTTTCCAGATGGATCTCATCGACTCCGCGTTTTTGCAATTCAGCCTGAATCACCTCCGTTGCCCTGAGTACCGTCTTCAAATAGGCCTGGTTTTCCTGCAAATAATTAAGTAACTCGAAATCGGAAAGCGGTTTTGTTGTCATTGCCTTTTTTTTAAGTGGTTTAAAGTGATAGAAACGATTTTTGATACATTCATGGCTGAACATTTCTCTTCCCGCTTTTTCTTTACCAATGCTCTGCGTGACGACTCAGCAAATATAATATCTAAATACGATATCAAATGTAACCCCAATTTTTTCCCTGGAATTCACGTATTTGCTCATTTTCTTACATGTGTTTTGCGGAAAACCAGAAGCCGGAAAGGCTGTACCGATCCCTTTTTACAATTAATCAACTGATAATCAACCAAATAAATTCAAATGCAGCTTTTAACAGTCTGAAAAAATGTTTAAAACTGAAATCATTTTTTATGATTAAAAACCTTCTGTATCACTCTGCGCTGACGCTAATCATAAATAGTTGCCTCTATTTACGAGAACTTTCCAACATATTGATCGTATAAATACCAGCAGACACAAGCACTCTTATTTATCATCAGATCAGATTCCGTTTTTTTTTCTCAGCATTCTTCCTTTTTTCACCGTATCCATTGAAGGGCCTGAAGAGTTCAAAATCAAGACAAATGAAAACCTTTGCAGTTCTGTACACTTTGCTGACCTTCCTGTTCGCCGATACCCTGCAGGCACATTATCTGACACCACCCGCAGACAGGAGCATGTCATTTTCATCCGATGTTGCGATCAACAACAAACCTTCTGAGAACCAGAGAAACGTGCGTTCGGCCAGCGCTTTCAACGGTTGGCTCTATGTGGCCTACACCATCAATGACACCAGCAACAAGCGAGGCGGCATTTATGTGGGTTTCTCGAAAGATCACGGACTTACCTGGGCGAAATTTGTCACCTATGTTTTTAACAATTCCTTTTATTCAATGACCGACATTGCTGTAGCCGGAACCGACACCTCCAATCTGGACGTATACCTGGCCGGCGTCAATCAAAATACCGCCGGAACCAGTTCTACCTTATATGTGGATAAATTTGACGGACGAAACGGAACACTTACCGCCGGTCAGATCTTTGTTCATCCCCTTGGCAGCCGCACGGTAACCGATATATCCCTGGCCAGCGATTACCTCTACCCCATGGCCGGTGCTTCGCCTTACAGCATTGCCCTGCTTTATACAACACACGGGGCTTCGAAAGACTCTTTGTTTTTTGCCTTATCGGGCAATGGAGGGAAATCATTTGCAAAAACGCAAACACTTTCTGCAACAAACGAATGTTTCCGGAAAATAACCCTGGGCTATGGAAAAAGCGCAAGCGTGTCGGGTTCCTATTATGCGGCCTGGGAATTGATGGGAACATCATCCAGTAAGCTTGGTCATATTTTCACGGCACACAGCGGAACCGGAGCTGCCTGGTCACCGGGCATCTGTCTGGATTCGCTCTCACTCAAAACGCTTAATCTGGTTTGCCATCCAAGCATAGCCTGTCAATACTCCAACATCAACAACGACAGTTCCGGTTTGACCTGTCTGATTGCATTTGAAACTGCGGCGGGCGGCAACCTCAAGGATATGAATGTGATTGGTTGTTACAACAAACGGGCTTCTTCGGGAAACACCTGGAACGCATTCTCCGTTGCGGCGACTTCCGAAAATGACATGCAACCCAACGTATCGTACGACCAGGGAGAAAGCAGTTTTCTGATTACCTATTACGACTCTACCGATGGGCATCTGCCTTTTGCAACCAAAGATTTGAATATGGCCGCGCCCAACGCCTGGAATTTTATCACCACCCAATACAACGATCAAAGCGAAAATCTGAAATCGCCTTCTCCGCGAATCCTTCTGAATCCTACTTTGCACATGGCCTCATTTGTCTGGATTTCTGATAATGCAAATCTAAACGGAAGCGTCCTTTTCGATTCGCAGTATGCAGGCATTGCCACCCAGGTGCAAACGAATTCAGAGGCGGAGAATAACATCGCGGCTGCTTATCCCAATCCGGCTTCCGACCGCATCACGATTCCCATTTCGCTCAGCAAATCCATGGATGTAAATGTCACCGTATACGATATGCTGGGCAACGAAGTCAACCCGATGGAGATCATCCACAGCGCTGCCGGGGCCTCGAATGCAATTCTGGAAGTAAACCGTTTTTGCGCCGGAGTTTATTTCTGCCGGGTACAGGCGGGAACAATGAACCGCACACTCCGGTTTGTTGTGAGCAGATAAAACAATCAATCCTTTATCTGCATGCACAATTCAATGAGTACGCCATTGGTGTCTTTGGGATGGAGAAAACAAATCAGTTTATTATCGGCTCCGCGTTTGGGTTCTTTATTGAGCAGCACAAAACCTTCTTTTTCCAGACGCTGCATTTCATCAAAAATATCTTCCACTTCGAAAGCAATGTGGTGGATTCCTTCTCCTTTTTTTTCAAGAAATTTAGCGATCGGACTTTCGGCATGTGTGGCCTGAAGCAATTCTATTTTGCTATCTCCCACCTGAAAGAAGGAGGTACTCACTCCTTCGCTCGCCACGGTTTCTGTTTTGTAAGGAAGCACATTCAGCAGTTTGGCAAAAAGGGCATTGGACACCTGAATGTCCCTGACGGCAATACCGATATGTTCGATTTTTTTCATGGCTGATGGTTTGTTTCCTTTTCACGCAATGCGGGGCAAACATAAAAAAAGTCCCGCTACTCGAAGCGGGACTTTTCAAATATCCTTTTCGGGCTTACTTCTTGATAAACTCGCCCATTGTGTTGTCGTAGTTCAGATAGTAAGCGGCCTTGGGCAGGCTTTTGCAATCGATGGAAGCGCCGTATCCTTTTTTAACAAGGTTACCGTATTGATCAAAGATCTCATACATGGTTTCTCCGCCGGTGAATGTGATTTCGGTACTGACCTTAACAGGGGCATACGTAATCTTGGGGGAAGTTGAACTTACTTTAACTTCTTTTGAGTACCTGGGGGTTCCCGAATAATCCAGTTGCTTGAGGCGGAATTTGTTGTCGCCGGAATGCAGCGCCGCTTTGAAGGTGTAATCATTTGGACCATTGGTACCCATTCCATCCACTTCTCCAACCTTGACCCATTTGTTCCAACGGTACTGTTCGATAACAAATGAAAGTTTTCCGCTTTCCGCTTTTGTGGTGAACTTAATTGTTCCGTCGGGAGCAATTTCCATTTTCACAACTTCGTAAGTGCTTTTGGGTTTCAATACCTCGGGGTTAAGGACTTTGGGTTTTCCCTGACAGTCGCCCTTGTATT
Source organism: Bacteroidota bacterium (assembly GCA_003151415.1). Taxonomy (GTDB): domain Bacteria; phylum Bacteroidota; class Bacteroidia; order Palsa-965; family Palsa-965; genus Palsa-965. The sequence continues at coordinate 18,883 of PLXK01000024.1, read as the reverse complement.
TTATTTTTACTTCGACAGGATCGCCGAGTTTCAACTGCCAGTTTTTTAAATCAATTTCAAACGCACTCGAGGCAATTTCATCTGTCGTCACATTTCCGTTGACGGAAACTTCAGTTACACAAAAACCAACCCCGGCATTTCCAAAAGGATTTTGAACGTACAGATTTTTACCCTGGTAATTCCCGTCAAGCACAAGGACCACCTGCGCATGCGCATGAAGTACCGCAAAAATGGAAATCAATCCTAAAATTAAGTGCTTTTTCATTTTTCTTAGACAGGCGATAATGCTTCCCACACAATTTCTGATGGCAATATTAAAGCCTTATTTCAGAAATTCAAAATAAATAATCAACATTTTGCGTTTTTTTTCCCCTGTCCCGCCCAAGGATCAAAAATACAGCTGGTCCGGGCCGCCCGCAACGTCTTTAAATCGAATACAAAACACTGAACAGCAGTAAGATTAGATATCGGCCAGAAAGGTATAAGTTGATCCGGGAAATGACCGAAACCGTGTTTTATACTTGTCCAGTTTTTTCAGCCTTGTTCCAGGGTATAGCAGGACCATAATTTATTTTGCAATTTGTGAAAGAAAGCCTAACCTTGCATTTGAATTCATCCTGTTTTTACAAACAAATTCGATACTTTTCGACATAAACACCCAATTTGGTATGACAAAACGACCACTTTACCTGGTTTTTTTCGCAGCCCTGACTTTTGCTTCCTGCTCGGGTAACAAACCCCATGCAGACGAAAATACGGGTCAGCGGACAGCAAAAGGAGACCGCGCTTATGGCGGAACTTTTCGTTTTGGCATGACCGAAGCGCATCAAACCCTTTATCCATACAAGATTATCGATGTGGCCTCGGCACACATTGCTTCCCAGATATACGAAGGATTGGTTAAATTCAATACCCGCGATCTGAGCATTATCCCGGCAATTGCAGAAAAATGGGAAATCGATGCCGATGGCACAACCTATACCTTTCACATCCGCAAAGACGTGAAATTTCAGGATGACNNGACGGAAAAGGCCGGGCCTTAAACGCTCAGGATGTAAAATACTCCTTCCAGCAGCTTTGCACAGCCAATGCCGACAATGTCAGTTTCGAATCGGTGCTCAAAGACAGGCTCCTGGGAGCCAATGCATATTATGAGGCTTCAAAAAAAGGGAAACCCGCCAAAGACCTGGAAGGCCTGAAAGTGATCGATGATTATACCCTGAGTCTGAAACTGGTTGAACCCGCATCTTCTTTTCTTTCTTCTTTGTGCGACCCCGGCGCTTACATTGTAGCCCGGGAGGCCCTGGAAAAATACGGACCAAACATGAAGGTGGGTTCGGGAGCATTCAAAGTGGCTGATGATTCAAAACCTGCCGAACGAATTGTTCTTGTAAGAAACAATAACTATTATGGCAAAGACACCCTCGGCAATGCCCTGCCTTTTCTGGATACGTTGAGCATCCGTTTTTACTCAACCAAGCAAATTGAGCTGGAGCAATTTCAGAACGGTCCGCTGAGTTTCATCTGGGGATTGCCTGCAGAATCCATCAAGGAGATGGTCGAAAACCAGATTTCCGATTTCAACAAAGAACCCCCGAAATATATTCTTGACCGCTCTCCGGAAATGTCAACCCAATATTATACGTTCAATGCCAGCAAGGCGCCTTTCAACAATCTGAAAGTTCGTCAGGCCTTTTGCTATGCCATCAACCGGGGAGCCATTGTCGACAATATCCTGCGCGGAGAAGCTTTCGGACCCGGAGTCAACGGAATCACGCCTTCTTCTTTCAAGGGATATAAAATCGACAGCATTCCGGGGTATGAATACAATCCTGTTTTGGCAAAGAAATTAATGGCTGAAGCCGGATTTCCGGGAGGCAAAGGTTTTCCGATGGTGAAACTCAAACTCAACAGCGGAGGATCCAGAAACACCAAAGTGGTGATGGAAGTACAGCGACAACTTCAGGACGTGCTTGGTGTCAACCTGGATTTCGACATCGTTTCCTTCAAGCAAAAACTCGAAGATGAAAAACATGGCAATGGCGACCTGTTCCGTTCTGCCTGGATTGCAGATTACCCAAGTCCCGAAAACTTTTTGTGGCTTTTCTACGGAAAGACAGTGCCCGAAAATCCGGCTGACCCTTCCTTTCCCAACACATCCAGATATAAAAACAAGGATTTCGATAAACTCTTTGAAGCCGGCAGAGCTGCCAAAACGGAAGAAGAAGCCTACAAAAATTTCAGAAACGCCGAAAGAATCCTGATGAAGGATGCTCCGGTTATTATCCTCTGGTATGACGAAAACTGGCGCCTGACCAAATCGAATGTGCACAATTTGCATTGCAACCCGATGACCTATTACGACTTTTCCCAGGTATACCTGAAAGAACCTGTTGTAAAAAATCTCAAAAGCAGTAACCGGTAAACTGTACGCCTGCGGGGAATGTTCCCGTTTTCAAGTATAATTTAAACCAGCCTGGAATACCGGCTGGTTTTTTTTACTTTTATACCAAAGGACATGAAAGTAAAAATCATCTCTTTCGGCATATACCGTTCAAAGGTACTTTAAGAATGAAAAAAACCGACAGGTATCGGGCTTAAAGTAATTTTAAACGGATAAAATATGGAAAAGGCAGACTACAGCCATCTTACTCATATCCATCAACAAAAACAATTCAAATGAAAACCCTACTCTTTTCGTGCCTGATCTTTTCCTTTGCCCCTTCTTTTCTGTTCGCCGGCGGTGACCAACAGGAACAATCCGTAAAAGTGCCCGTACAATCGGTTATCGTCTATCTCGAAGGCGCCCAAATCACGCAGAACAAACAGGTTGTTCTCAAACCGGGACGGAACCTCATCACCTTCACCGGAATCTCTTCGAAATTGATTTCAAAAAGCATTCAGGCAACCGTTACCGGCGATGTGTCCATTTTTGCCGTTTCAGACAAATTGAATTACCTGAGCCTGCAACAGGAAAACCCAAAAGTAAAACTGCTCAAGGACTCCGTGAAACTGATCGGCGAAGCCCTTGCCGAACTTCAATACGACCGCGAAGCCTTCGACACCGAAAAGAAATTGCTGCTCAACAACGAATCCCTCAGCGGCAAGGACAAAGGAGTGACCACAGCCGAACTTAAACTTGCGGCTGATTTCTATCGGGTGAGAATTAAAGAGATAAACACCGAACTGTACAGGCTCGATAAAAAAGTAAAAACCGACAATGATGTCACCCTGAACCTGAATAAAGAAATTGCTGAACTCAATGGCACACATGCCGGACCGACTTCGGAAATCAGCGTTCTGCTGTCCACCTCCGTGGCCGTGACAACCACTCTGGAGATCAAATACCTGGTTACCGGTGCTGGATGGGCACCCAGCTATGATCTCATAGCCGAAGATGTGAACAAACCCATCGTACTGAAATACCGCGCCAAGGTATTCAACAACACCGATGTTGACTGGAGTGAGGTGAAGATGAAAATCTCTTCGGCCGATCCTACGCAGAGCGCATCCAAGCCCCAACTGAATCCCTGGTATGTCAATTTCAACACGGGCGATTCCTATGGCTACGACAAGAATATCCAGCAGCAGCAAAGCTCAAACAACTGGAGCATGTATTCCAACACCAACAATGCCCCCTCTGCGCAGTCGCAACCTGCAAACAACATGGCCTATTCAACACTATCCGAAAACGAATACCTGGCTATGGACATGAAAAAGCAAAATCAAAAACCCGTTCTCACCTACGAGCAAATCCAGGTTTCTGAACTCAGCGCCGAATTCGACATCAAAAACCCGTACACCGTTCCCTCCGATTCAAAACCGTATATCATCGAAGTGACTTCATACAACCTCCCCGCTTCCTTTAAATACTACAGCGTACCGAAAGTGGACCGTGATGCATTCATGCTTGCACGCATCACCGGATGGGAAGATCTCGACCTGGTGGAAGGCCCGGCCAACGTGTATTTTGGAGGAACGTTTGTGGGACAATCGTATATCTACACACGCAGCGTGGATGACACCCTTGATCTTTCACTGGGGCGCGACAGCAAAATACTGGTAACACGCACCAAACTCAAGGACTACAGCAGCGAAAAGATGATCGGCACCAACCGGAAAGTAACCTACGCATATGAAATGGTGATTAAAAACAACCGCAAAGCCCCCATCACCATTAACCTGGAAGACCAACTGCCCGTTTCGCAAAATAGCGACATCACCATCGATGCCATTGAAATTTCCAAAGCCCAGCAAGACGTTCTTACCGGAAAATTGTCATGGACCTACACCATTCAACCCGGCGAGCAGCAAAAAGTTCAGCTCACCTATTCCGTAAAATATCCGCGCAATAAAACCATCACCCTTCAAAAAACAAAGACAAGGACGAGAGCCAAGTTCTAGCAAGCAGTTTGCAATTGGCCATTAATAAAAAGTTTGCAATTGGCAGTTGGCAATTAATAAAAAATGTTTCTGTATTTTTTCATTGCCAACTGCCTATTGCAAATTGCCAACTTCCTTTTTGTAGCTTTGCCCAATGCGCAAGCCGATTTATCTCGATCACAATGCAACGACTCCGGTGGATCCGCGCGTGCTCTCCTGCATGTTGCCTTATTTTTCTGAGCATTTTGGAAATGCCGCCAGCCGGACGCATTCTTTCGGATGGGTGGCTGCCGGGGCGGTAGACATTGCCCGGGCGCAGGTGGCTGGACTGATCGGTGCAGAGGAGCAGGAAATCATTTTTACTTCGGGAGCTACAGAAGCCATTAATCTGGGTATCAAAGGCGCTTTTCAAAAATACCGGCAGAAAGGAAGCCACATAATCACCGTGGCCACCGAGCACAAGGCCGTGCTGGATACTTGTTCTGCACTCGAAAAACCGGGCGCAGAGATCACCGTCCTGTCTGTGAACCGGGCAGGACAAATTGATCTCGACGAATTGGAAAAAGCCATACGGCCCGACACCATTCTGGTATGCATCATGCATGCAAACAACGAAACGGGTCTGATCCACCCCGTCGATAAAATCGCTTCCATCGTTGACAAAAAAGGTTCCCTGTTTTTTTGCGATGCCACACAGTCCGCCGGAAAAATTCACATCGACGTCCAGGAAAATCCCATCGCCATGCTTGCCCTGAGCGCGCATAAAATGTACGGTCCCAAAGGTGCAGGCGCTCTTTTTGTCAGAAGAAAAAACCCGCGGGTGAGTCTGACCGCGCAGATGGATGGCGGAGGACATGAACGGGGTTTGCGCTCGGGCACACTGAATGTTCCGGGAATTGTGGGTTTCGGAAAGGCCGCCGAAATTGCAAAAGCCGAAATGTGGGATGACTCTGTCAGGTTATCCAAACTGCGCACCAAACTCGAACAGTTCCTGCTTGATCTGGGCCAGGTCTATATCAATGGCAGCGTCAGAGACCGTTTGCCCAACACAACCAATCTTTCGTTTTCCGGCATTCGTGCCGATGAACTGATCGTCGCCCTGAAAGACATGGCCTTCTCTGCCGGTTCTGCCTGCACTTCGGCCACACCCGAACCCTCGCATGTGCTCAAGGCCATGCATGTGAATACGGAACTGGCACTGGGTTCAGTCCGTTTCAGCCTTGGAAAGGGAAATACAGAAGAAGAAATTGACTATGCCATTGCACAAACCACAGCGGCGGTAAACCATTTAAGAAAACATCCATGACCGAGAAAAAAAACATCTGGTACAACAAGGATTTAAAAGCCGCCGATTTCGACTGGCTGCATCCCGGTACCCTGGGCGAAGCACTGGGTATTCGGTTTGCAGACATTGGCCCCGATTACATCAAGGCAACCATGCCCGTGGATCACCGCACCAAACAACCGTTCGGCCTTCTGCACGGAGGAGCCAGCGTGGCATTGGCAGAAACAATGGGCAGTGTGGCCTCCTGGCTGGTGGTCAACCCCGAATTTTTTATCGGCGTGGGGATGGAGATCAATGCCAACCATGTGCGTGCAGTAAAAGAAGGCATTGTAACCGGCGTGTGCACCCCGATACACATTGGAGGAAAAACCCATGTATGGGATATAAAAATTTACGATGACAAGGATCAGCTTTGTTGCGTAAGCCGTATTACCGTAGCCATCATACCCAAGAACCGTTTGTAAAAAACAAAGGCAGCTTTTGAAAAGCTGCCTTTGTTTTCAAGAAGAATAAGAGAACTTAGTTCACGGCATCTTTTTTCTTGGTCAGCTCGTCGACCACTTTTTTCTGCGCCTCGATATCCGTCTTTGACTTACCCAGGTCTGTTGTATTTTTCGCGATGTCTTCTTCGTCGTGCTTGATCTTGGCTTTGAAATTTTCGATTTCCTTTTTGAGATCAACCTGATCTTTTTCCAGCCCTTTCTGGGTGCCCTCCAGTTTTGTCAGGGCCTTTGTTGCCGTCTTCAACTCGTCTGCAAAAGCATCCTTGGAAGACTTGGAGGCAAAATCCTTCATCAGTTTTTTATAGAAATCGTTTTGTGCACTGTGGTCTTTGCTGTTCATGAATGCCCCGCCCAGATTGACCGCGACAATCAGTTTGTGTTCTTTATCCGAAACCTTTTCCACTTTGTAATACACGTCGTTGGTATTGTTACCCAGTTCTTTGATGACCACGTTATCGGCCATGTGACCGTCATCTTTCGTGGATACCTTTCCGTTGTATCCTTTCATGATGGTTTTCCAGCCGCTGTTGATATCGTCTTCCGATGCCTCATAGATTGTAACGACCAATGCAGGATTCTTGCCGCCGCCAAGATTGGCTTTTTCTTCTTCTACTTTGATCTTCTGGGCAGAAATCTGTAAAGAAAGGAAAGTGAACAGAGCAAGGATACAGTGTTTCATGGATTCGATTTTTGGTTGATTGAGCCAACAAGATAGAAAGAATGGCAATAATTTCCTAATCCCGGTGTCCGCCGGATTTGGAACCGGATGCGATTTCATCCATATCCGACACCCCTCCGCTGACAATAAATTTCATCACATCGGCTGCCGGAATATCCAGCGGCTGCACACTGCTTGCCGGAACCAGAAGCGTGACTCCGGATATGGCATAGGAATGCGGAAGATAGACAGCAACCCTGTTTCTGGAAACGCCCATCTCTTTCAGATCCGTTTGTGTGATGAAACCCAGCTGGCTGATGTCATTTTCCTTGTTGATCAGGACAAGCACCGGTTTGTTGAATTTGCGCTTGCTGCCTACAAATGCACTTAGAAAATCCTTGATGGACGAATAAATTATTTTGACAAAAGGCGCTCTTTCAATGGCATGTTCAAGTGCATTGAAAATAACCTTGAACAAAAAACTGGACCCCAGAAAACCGGCGGTGGTTATGACTATAACAGACAGCGTAACCACAATAATCGGGTCAACAATGGAATTGAAGAGGAAATTAAAATGCCCCAAAAAACGGCCTATAGACGCAATCAGCAGATAGAAAATGTAAATTGTAAATCCCAGCGGCGCAAGGACAACCAGTCCCTGAATAAAATAACCAATATATTTTTTCATTCTCTTTTATTTGATGCAAAGTTACACCAAAAGTGCCTGGATGTCCGGATCGGGCGTTTCGGGCCAAGACAAATCGTCCCTCCGGATAGACCATCCGCTCAACCAAAGCCCCGGTTGGCTAAATGGATGACAAACAGAGGCTTTTATCTTTACTTTAGCCATACATAACGATCAAGTGCATCAGGGGGAAAGCCGACCCCTATTTTAAGAAACACGAAATGAAAAAATCAGCCCTTTTAATCGCTTTCTGTGTGCTTGCTTTTGTCAGCTGCAAAAAAAACCCGGTTACCGAACCGCTGAAAAACGTTTCCAGAGGAACCCGGCGCGTTTCGCATTATCCCATCGATGCCACAACCCGATCTTATTCCTATTTCAAACCGGGCACATACTGGATTTACAAGGACAGCCTCTCGGGATACACAGACAGCGTTTATGTAACACATCTGGATCAAGGAACAAGCATTCAGGATTCCTACAACGATACCTGCGACTGGTTTGATGTAAGTACGCGCAGCTCCTTTTCAGGAGAAAAACACATCATCAGCGTTCACCGGCAGGCCTTTTACACCATTGCCATATCTTCGCATGCTTTTGACACTTCAGGCATTGATCCGCAGATTTCTGTGATCGATTACAAGGATTCTGTTTACAGCACAATCAGTTCCAATTATCTCAATTTTCCGTATGTCATTGAAACCTACAATCCCTGCAGTGTGTATCTTGTTGAAAACAATGTCACTCTCTTTACCCTGAATTCCGTTGTCATACAGGATGTGCTGCAGATCTACAACAAGCCCGGGACACTGCGGTTCCTCGCACCGAAATACGGACTTCTCAGAAAGGTGGTGAATATGTCAAACCCCTATGCAGTCTGGAATCTGATCCGGTGTCACATCATTCAATAAAAAAACGCAAGCTTCAGGCCGGGTTTCCAACAGGACTTCTTCTTTCCAAAGATTCTTATTGAGATTCCAAAGCTTTTCGTTTACCGAAATTTAAAATCCTTTTAAACCTTTGCCCCCTGTATTTGCTCTAAAAGCAAAAGCAGATCATGAAAAAGCTGGTTTATTCCCTTTTGTTTTTTCTATGCCTTACAGGAACAAATGCATTCCAGGCGAAAGCGCAATGCATTGTCAGGTTCAGACCCATAGCTCCGGTGTATGTGGGCGTACGAACAGCCCAGCCCGGTCCGCATCATGTGTGGATAGACGGGCATTGGCGCTGGGACAGACACAGGGGGGAATATGTATGGGTTGAAGGGCATTGGATCAGGGCAAGAAGGGGCCATGTATGGGTCAATGGCCATTGGGAGGATGTTCCCAATCGCGGTTCCCGATGGGTTCCCGGTCATTGGGGACGCTAATGCCGGTTGGAAAAGCGCTTTGCTTCAGCTTCTTCGCTTTGTGAGTTTCTCTTTCAGGCGCTTGGGCAAACCGGCAACAACCAAATCATACGAATCGTCAATCCAGCGGCCAAGCAGATCATCGGTTACCGAGCCATCGGGCAAAATGGTGTTCCAGTGCTTTTTATTCATGTGGTATCCCGGGATTACACAGGCATACCTCTCGCGAAGTTCAATGGCTTTTTCCGGGTCGCATTTGACATTGAAACTGAAAGGTTTTTGTCCAAGACCCGTCAACAGAAAAGCTTTGCCCATCACCTTAAACACCAGGGTATCCGAATCGAAGGGAAAAGTTTCTTCGACACCCTTTTTCTTCAGACAGTATTCACGCAATTCTTCAATGTTCATAATTGAATGGAATGATGTTGGATTCCTTGGCTTTGGAAAGAACAACCATGGTTTGCATCTGGCTGATTTCCTCAATAACCGCAATCTTTCTTGCAACCAGTTCTTCAAAAGCGTGGATATCGGGAACCATCACCTGCAAAATATAATCGGCGCTTCCTGTTACTTTGTAACATTCCGTAATTTCTGCGATGTCCGCAATCTGGTTCTTGAATTTTTCCTCCACGCCTTCGGTATGCCGGGGAAGGGAAACAAGCATCAGGGCCTTGATGCCGATACCGAGTTTTGTTTCATCCACCCGGGCATGATAGCTTTTGATGAAGCCCTTTTTTTCCAGTTTTTTCACGCGCTCCAACGTGGGTGCCGGTGACAGTCCGACTATTTGTGAAAGATCCAGATTCGTGATCCGTCCGTTGAGCTGCAGGATCTTGAGTATGTGCAGGTCTGTTTTATCGATAGCCATGATTCTTCGTATATATAAATTTGCTTTTCTTTCAGCCTTCTTCAGGCCTTAAATTAAGCTTCAAATTTACATGGCGAACCGGCACAGACCAAACCCCGCTGAATAAACTCAGGTAAGTTCCTACAATTCTTTATATCCGAAAAAGCCAATCCCTATCTGACAATACGGTACAATACGGGTTTACTGGGACTTGCATCATTTTCGAAGCTGGCCATCTGCAGATTGAGCAGAAAACTTCCATCCATAATGTGATTCGGAACATAAATCAGTTCGGTAATGCTTCTTTGCAATTGCGTATGTTTTGGATATTGCCAGAACGCATGATGCGCCAGAAGTTTTCCGCCGTCTTCTTCCCTGTCCACACTCGGAAGATCGATCAGCAGATGATCCACCCCTGTTTCGTGCAGGAACAGGGCCGCCTGTTCGTCCAGATAGGCAGGGTTCGTTTTCGAATATTGTGCATTTATTTTTTCGGGCGGATTGGAAAGCGTGCGGATGACGAGCGCTTCGGGCTTTTTCCCATCCAGATGCATTTCCAGCTGTGCACGCGTAATGACACGGTCGCCTCCGGCCTGCTCTTCGGGAAGCACGGTAATGAGTTCGGCAATGAAAAAGAATTTTTTCAGGCATTGATTGATGCTGTAATCCTCCCTGCTGATATGACCCACGCATTCTGTATGCGTGCCATTGCCATGCGGATTAAAGGTAATGGTTCTGAAATTGACCGACCCGCCCTGCTTCACTTCCCTGACCCAGCTTCCATTGCGGACAGGCTCGATCTTTACCGGGTCTACATACCACGCACTCACGTTGTCTGCTCCCGCGCGCAACGGTATGGATATATCCAAAGGCTGATCAAGATCTGCTTTATAGGTTTTGCCTTTGTGATTGATGGTGGTGAACATATGTTTACTTTATTCTTGATTAGTCCGTGTAACTCTATGAGTTGGCAGTTGGCAGTTGGAAAAAAAATAAATTAAATTAAAGAATTCAACTTATTCCAATTGTTTTTACTGTTTTCTATTTGCCAACTGCTGACTGCAAACTTTTCTTCCCCAAACCAAACCGGCTCAAGCACAAAACAGGTCACCCGAAATCCGGTCGGCAATCAGCATGCCTTCGTCGCTGAGCAGCAACACATTTCCTTTTTGGACGAGGCTACCCGAATGTATGTAAAATTCGGCTTCTTCATTGCAATGCTCAAGCATTTTCTGACCGAAATGGTTCCGGATGTGGTTCAAATCACAGCCCCAGATCGTACGCAGGCTGGTCATCACATATTCGTTGTACTGCTGACCAGGACTCAGCGTTTCCACTTCAAAATTCAATTCACCTTTTTCGAGTGATCGGATATAGACATTGTTGTTCGAAATGTTCCATTGCCGCGAATGGCCATTGAATGAATGTGCCGAAGGTCCCAGCCCGAGATAATGAATCCCTTTCCAGTAATTGCTGTTGTGTTTCGAAACAAAACCATTTTGTGCAAAATTGGAAATCTCATAATGCATGAAATTGTTCCAGCTCATTTCCTCTTTCAGGATCCGGAAATGTGCCGCACCGAGTTCATCGTTCATTGGTGGCACGATTCCCTTTTTCACAAAACTGGCAAGTGCCGTGCGCGGTTCCACAGTCAGGCAATAGCTCGAAATGTGGCCCACCTCAAGAGCCGTGGCCCGATGAAGATTCTGTCTCCAGGCTTCTTCGGTCAATCCCGGGATGCCATAGATCAGGTCGATGGAAATGTTTGAAAAACCCTTGTCCTGAGCCAGTTTCACACAGGCCTGAGCCTCTGGCGCCGTATGTGCGCGGTTCATCAGCTTCAGATCCTCTTCCCGAAAACTTTGGATGCCAATGCTCAGCCGGTTCACCGGGCTCGCCTTGAGCTCACCGAGTTTTGATTCGGTCAAATCATCGGGATTGGCCTCCAGGGTGATTTCTGCGTCGGGGGCCAGATTGAAATGGCAATGAAGTTCATTGAAAATCAGGTTCAGTTCTTTTCCAGAGAGCAGCGAGGGCGTACCCCCTCCAAGATAGACCGTATCCACCCCGGCACCGTTCAGGTATTCCGATCGAAGTTGCATTTCCCGGATCAGGGCCTTCAGAAAAGCAGGCTTGTTCTGCAGCGATGTCGAAAAATGAAAATCACAGTAGTGACAGGCCAGTTTGCAAAAAGGGATATGGATATAGATTCCGGCCATTTTTATGAAAGCGTTCTTGAAAAAAGTTGACAGTGTGCAGTTGGCAGTTGGCAGTTGGCAGTTGGCAGTTGGCAGTTGGCAGTTGGCAGTTGGCAAAAAATAAACAATTAAACAATTAAACAATTAAACTATTAAACAATTAAACAAATTAGCCAATGCCCGTTGCAAATTTTGTTTTTTGTTGCAAACTGCCCGTAGCCAACTTCACTTCTTATTGCCAACTGCAAATTGCAAACTTATTTATTCAGTACAATCCTGAATGTTGTCCCCCTGCCTGGCTCCGATTCCTTTACGAAAATTTTTCCGCTGTGGTAATTTTCGATGATCCGTTTGGTAAGCGAAAGGCCCAGTCCCCACCCCCTTTGTTTGGTTGTAAAGCCCGGTTCGAAAACGGTTTTGAATTTAGATTTGGGAATTCCTTTTCCGGTATCCGACACATCGATGTAGACAAACTGGTGCTGATCGCTCACCTCGATACGGATACTGCCTTCGCCGCTCATGGCATCGACGGCATTGCGGCAGAGATTTTCGATGACCCAGGCAAAGAGCGGTACATTCAGAGGGGCGTTGACAACCGGACCGTTTTCGCTGTTGATGCTGAAACTGACTTTCGCCGAAGTGCGCTGTTTGACATACCCTACTGCATCTTCGAGCACGCTCATGATGTTCTCTTTCTCGAGCTTGGGCACGGACCCGATTTTCGAAAAACGCTCGGTAATCATTTCAAAACGCTTGACATCCTGTTCGATTTCGCGAACCATTTCCTCATCGGTGCCTTTGAGCTTCATGTATTCCAGCCATCCGATGAGCGAGGAGAGCGGTGTACCGAGCTGGTGTGCGGTTTCTTTTGCCATTCCGACCCAAACCTGGTTTTGTTCGGATTTACGAGCCGTACTGAACAGAGTGTAAGCAATCAGGAGAAACATCCCGATGATGGCAAACTGCACAAAAGGATAATACTTCAGTTGTTTAAGGAGAAAGGAGTCCTCATAAAAGATATAACTCTTTTCCCGGTTTCCGAGATCGACTTCAATCACGTTGCTTTTCGCTCCCATTTCTGCAATGGTTTCTTTGCGGAAGGAAGCCGATTTCATTTTCAAGGAATCGAGATTGCCAAAGGCGATGACATTCTGTCTTGTGGAATCGGTATAGACAACTGGAACGGAAGCCGAGTTGACAGCCACTTCGTTGATAAACGATTTGATCAGACTGTTGATGACATTTTTCAGGCTGCTGAATACCCGGGAGTCCTTGTAATACAGATAGTCCTTTTGGCCCGCATAAATATCGATCACAATGGGGGCGTACTGGCTCTTCATGGTATCGAGCTGTTGCCGGAGCCAGGTTGTGTCTTTTGCTTTTGCCTCATTCAGATTTCGGAATGAAGTGATGCGGCCTTTCATATCGGTCAGGATTACCGGAACCTCTTCGTTGTTTTTGATGACCTCCAGCACAAAAGGGTTCACCGTATTTTCCTTGCCCAGTTCTTTTGTGGCTTCGGCCCAGAGTTCTACCTTTTTGCGTTCGGAAACGGCTATGGTCTGAAAGATGGAATCCGTTCGGAGAATGAAAATGGCTTTTTCGCGTATGGCATTGGCCCATAGCTTTGCTTTGGCGCGTTCATCTCCGGCAATCTTGTCGACCAGGCGAATGTTGTACCACAGCGACATGCCGATAATGAGCATGGCTGCCAGAAATAACCAGACCTTCCAGCGTTGTTTTTGTGTGTAAATGCTCATCTGCAAAGATATTCATTTCAGCGGCGTTAAGAAAAAGCACGGATTCTGCCGTTCAAACCTGTTTTTTGTCTTCGGCCATGGCAAACAACCCGCCCCTGAAGTGCTTTAAATCCCAGCCATGGGAGAGCTACAACAAATTTCATGAATCGGCATATTGCCCCGTTGGAGAGATTCGTATCAAACAGACATATTGCACGAATGAAAAAGAATATAAATCTTTGTACCGCATTCCGGAATGGAACCGAAAGGGCAATAAAACGGGCGGATCAGGTTGGAAAAGGGACAGAGCGTTATCAATACCGGTTTTTGTGAAATCTGGTTTGAAACAAAGGAGATTTTACGCGTGAGGATTGTCGAAGGGGCCGAAATGGATCTGACGGCCATGAAGGATTGTTTTTCGGTCTACCGGCAGATACTGGGCCGCAAGAAAATCGCTCAGCTCATTGATGCCCGAGCTGTCTGCAGCGTAACAACCGAGGCCAAAGAATACAGCGCCATGCACAGCCAGGACTTTTTCCGGGCAACTGCGCTTGTTACGGATCAATTGTCGGTACGTCTTCTCGTTAATTTTTACAACAAACTGCATCAACATCCTGTTCCATTCGAAATCTTCAAAACCGAAGAGGAAGCACGCATGTGGCTAAAACAACTGGCCCGATAGCCTTTCAGGGATTTTTTGTTTTATATTGTTTTTTGCTATTGGAAAACAAAATAATTTTCACATCCTTTGCAAAGATCCAGTTAAAGACTCAAAACGAAAGCAAAACAATTCTTACAGGGGTGAAAAAGGAGACAAGCGTGATCAAAACAGATTCGGCAGAAATCTGGTTGGAAAACAAGCAGATCCTATGGGTCAGAATTCTCGAGGGGGCCGAAATGGATTTAAAGGCCATGGAAAAGTGCTTTTCCATATACAGTCAGTTTCTTGGCAAAAAGAAAACGGTTCAGATCATCGATGCCAGGGCCGTGTGTACCATGACTACAGAAGGCAAACAATACAGCGCCTTGCACAGCCCCGACTATTTGCTTGCAACGGCAGTGATCACCGATCAACTGTCTGTACGCCTGCTCACTAATTTTTACAACAAACTGCACAACCATTCCGTTCCTTTCGAACTTTTCAAAACCGAGGAAGAGGCGCGTGCCTGGCTGAAGCCTTATATCCGTTAGCGCAGAAAAACTCCTTTCCCGTCAAAAAACAGCCCCGGCAGATTTTCAATCACCGGGGCTGTTTCAAATGCATTCGCTCAGGATTTAAAAATCACCTTCATCCTTTTTTTCTTCTTTCTTTTTCTTTTCATCCTCGTCGAATTTGATGAGGAATTTATCATTTCCAGGGTTTTTCTTTTTGTTGCTTTTTTTAACGGCCAGGCTGTCGCGTTTGAACAAACCGAACTCCTCATTGAGCAATCCCTTTATGTTTTCTTTTTCATCCTTGCGTTTCGCCCGGCGTTCGTCCTGCGCGGCTTTGTGATCGTAAGCTATTTTGGGATTGTCTATGGTTCCTTTCATGGAAATGTAAATCCTCAGCCGGTGTTTGCCTTCGGTATCTTCTTCCCCGAAATCGGTGTTCTCCTGTTTTCTGGCTTTGGCTTTTTTCGCCAGTATTTCAGACAGGTAGAGACCGAATACATAATCCACGTTGCCGTCAAAGTCCTGCGTACCCGTCACTTCAATATCCATGGCATTGGAATTGATCTGTGTCTGCGGAAAGCTGATGACGCGGTTGCGGATATCGATGGTGGTGGTCAGGGTTTCGAACTTGATATCTTCGAGTTCATTCATGCTCACAAACTTGGAAAGCGATTTCAAGGATGCCAGCTTGATCAGTTCCCCGCTGACCATGGTGATGTCTGTTTTGGCCGTCATTCTGGCTGTGTTCACGCTCAGATCGGCTCCGCAGGGAATATAGATCACCGCTTTTGCCGTGAGCGATCCCTTCACGTTTTTATCCACCATGGTTGTTTGTCCGAAATTTTCGAATTCCGTAAACATCTTGGATACATTGAGTCCCTGAAGATCTGCATTGCAGTTGATGAAAACAGAATCATTGCGAGTGCCGTTCAGATCGCCGATGGTGGCGATGCTGCCATCCATGGTGCGGAAGTTCAGAGGATTTGCATAAATGTGTTTGTCTTTCATGAGCAGCAAACCGCGGATTTCCGTGGCTTCAAATTTTCTGAAAACCAGGCGGTCTATTTCAGAATGCAGGGTCAGATCCAGGAATTTGGAGAGATTCAGTTTATAAGCCGGTTCTGTCTTTGAGGGGGTTTGGGTTTTGTCGCTGAGAATATCGTTCAGGTCTATTTTCTTTGCCTTCATGGTAATGTCCACGGTCAGGGGCTCGTCTTTGAGCAGCAACCAGGCCAGCATATTTTTGAAAGTGCCGTCGATGTTGAAATCGCTGTTGGATACATTTCCTTTGAAGGCTTTCACCTCCACATTGTTGTCGGTAAGGGAGAAGGCGCCGCTGATGTTGTCGAACTTCATCGGATTTTTTCTAAGCCTCATGGAAACATCCGTCAGGGTGATCAGGCCGCTTGTTTTGTCTTCGTTGACATAGCTGTCGGTATTTTTCTTGATGTGGCCGGCAAAGGAGGCATTGATTTTCATATTTCCCTTGAGGCTTTCGATGGTGTCGATGCGCAAAAATTTCTGCAATTCCTCCAGGTTAACTATCCCTTCGACTTTGGCATCGAGCATGGGGTTGCTGAAATCATCAATTTTGAAATTGCCTTTGAGGCTTCCCTCGGGAAGAACGCCCGAAAAATTCGTGATGCTCAGGCGGCCTTTGCCGGCGCTGGTGTAAATGCCTTTCACTTCCACATTTTGGGCGGTGAGATTTTCTTTTGTCTGGCGCACGGAACCCTTTGCGATTCCAAAACTGGCCGTGACAACGGGAGTGCTTTTTTTGCTCAGCACCCCGTTCACCGAAGCGACAAAATAAAAGATGCCTTTGCTGTCGAACTCGGCAATGTCTTTCTTGTACGATCCCGGAGCCCAGGAACAGGCCGACTGAATGTCCATGTTTTTTCCGCCGAAATTCAAATGCAGAATGTCTTCCGTATCCCGGTGATCGATGGACCCGGTAAGACTCAGGGCCAGTTTATCCAGCTTTATTTCTCCCTTTTTGATCACATACTTGGTACCGGTCACATCCAGATCCGTACTCAGGCTGATGTTGCGGTTTTGGATATAATTGGTCTTGTTGTTCCGGATGTGATCCACAAAAAGTTTCAGATCGGTTGCGATGGTGAATTCCTTGCTGTTGAACTGACCTTTCAGATCCATGCTTTCCAGGGTAAACAGGTCATCATCGTTCGTTTTGTGGTTCGTGTACTGTACCCTGACATTGCGCAGCTGAATCTTGTCCAGTGCAAAAGAGCTCGTGTCACGAATGGTGCTTGTATCGGCCGATGACTTGAGAAAGTGGTAGTTGTCGTTCCCTTTTTTATCGACTTTCAGTTTCATCACCACATCCTTGATGGCAATTCGCTTGATGACATAATGCTTGTTGAATATATCGCGCACATTAAACCTCAGCGATATGGTACCGGCTTTGAACAGCGTGTCTTTGGGCGAGCCCGATGGTATGGCATCCAGGATTTTCACATTGTGAAAATCGACAGAGGCTTTGGGGAAATTGGTCAAGACCGAAAATTCGATGTCTTTGGGTGAAACAATCACCTCGGTATTGAGCTGTTCGTTCAGTTTGGAAATGACAAAGGCTTTGGCTTCGTCCTGGTATTTCCAGGCCACAAAAACGCCAGCGCCAACGATGAGCAAAACAAGGAGAAAGAGAAAAAGAAAAAACCGTTTTAAGAAACGAGCCAGGCTAAACTTTCTTTTCGTTTTAACGAGAGGCGCCTCGGGGTCTGTTGGAAATTTTTCTGACATGTGGGTATTGTGTTGGGGTGTTGAGCTGCCGGGATGTCGAGGGAAACAAATTTCATGCCCTCTCCCACTCCATGATTCAAACGCAACTTAGTGTACCTTCAATAATTGCTTAACGTTTTTTTTCAAAAAAAAGTGTTGAGCTATTGAGAAAACAAAACCTCAACACCCCAACCCTTCTTCGTAAAAAATTGCGGCAGCGCGCAGCACTTCAATGGCTCGTCACTTTATTCTGCCGGCACCATTTTCAGCATCGACACTTCCAGTGCCGTCAGCAGTCTCCACCGTCCTCTTGGAAGATCCTTCTTGGTCAGCCCGGCAAAATAGACACGGTCCAGTTTCACCACATCGTAACCCAGGTGTTCAAAAACCCGGCGCACGATGCGGTTTCTGCCCGAATGCAATTGTATGCCAATTTCATTTTTTTCTTTTCCATCGCCCACATAACTGATTTCATCGGCCTTGACGGCACCGTCTTCCAGTTCTATTCCATCGGCAATTTTCTGCATGTCTGTTTTGGAAAGCGATTTGTCGAGTGTGACCTGGTATATTTTTTTCACACCGTAGCGCGGGTGGGTCAGCTTCTTGGTCAGATCCCCGTCATTGGTCAGCAGCAGCAAGCCTGTGGTATTCCTGTCCAAACGGCCCACCGGATATACCCTTTCGCGGGTTGCATTTTTGATGAGTTCGAGAACGGTTTTACGGCCTTCGGGATCATCGAGGGTGGTGATGTAATCTTTGGGTTTATTGAGAAGGATGTACACGGCTTTTTCCTTGCGGAGTTTTTCGCCGCCGAAATTGATTTCATCGGATGGGGAAACTTTAAAACCCAGTTCAGTGACAACCTTCCCGTTTACAGAAATCACCCCGGTCTCGATCAGTTTATCGGCTTCCCGGCGCGAACAAACACCTGCATTGGAGATGTATTTGTTCAGGCGGATAAGGCCGTCTTCGGTGCCTTCAGAGGGGGTGGCAAAACTTTTTTTCGCGCGGAAAGGCTTGGGTGCATGCTCTTTTCTTTCGCCGCTGCCTTTGCCCGCTTCAACTCTGCCAAAGTCTTTGCGTTCAGGTCGGTCGCCCGATCGTTTTTCGAATGGCTTGCGTTCGCCGCGGTATTCTTTCTTCTCGTCTGACTTGTCTCTTTTCCCGGCTGCGGAAGAATAAGGACGGGAACTCTTGAATTCTCCCGTTTTTGCTGAATCCCCGTCTCTGTCCGAAGCTCTTTTGTGGAAAGGTTTGTCTTCCGAATTTTTTCTGTCAAAGGGTCGGTCTCCCCCTTCTTTCCTGCTGTATGAACTGTCGCCGAATTCTTTTTTCTTAAAAGG
>PLXK01000180.1 GCA_003151415.1 Bacteroidota bacterium | reverse complement strand
CCGATGGATGCTTCCTATGGCTCCGCAGGCTTTGCACGACTGGGGCCATCTGGCCATCCTGCTTTCGGTGATCAGCATTATTTATGGCTCGGTATTGGCCATCAATCAGCATGATTTCAAACGACTCATTGCCTATTCGTCCATTGCTCACGTGGGACTCATTGCTGCCGGTATCCTGGCCTTTAATGTTCAGGGTGTTCAGGGCGCACTTGTACAAATGCTCAGTCACGGTATCAATGTCGTGGGACTCTTCTTTATCTGCGATATCGTTTTCTCCCGCACAGGCACTTCTGACATTTCGAAGCTGGGTGGTATCCGAAACGTAGCCCCGAATTTTGCCTTGCTTTCCCTGCTTGTTGTTTTGGGCAGTGTGGCGCTCCCCCTTACCAATGGATTTGTCGGCGAGTTTCTGCTTATCAGCGGGATCTTCCAGGGGCACCCGGCATTTGCTGTGTTTGCAGGACTCACCATTATCCTAGGAGCCGTGTACATGCTTCGCAGCTATCAGAACATCATGCTGGGTGAAGTCAATTCCGTGACCCAGTCTTTTACAGATCTTACATTTAACGAAAAGGCAGTGCTCATTCCGATGGTGCTGCTCATTGTTGGTTTTGGGGTGTATCCGAAACCACTTCTTGACCTGGTTCAGCCTGGTGTGGAAGCATTGTTGCATAATTATAATGTTGGTTTGATTAAATAAGATATGAGAGATTTAATTCACCAGGCGTTCCAGCTGAGAGAGCTGCTCATCCTTACCGGACTGGGTGTTATCGCACTTCTTGCTGAAATCTTCAATTTCAAAAAACTGCTTTTCCCGATTGTTCTTATCGGGCTGGCCAGTGTTATTGTGGTCTGCTGCCTGGACTGGGCGCCGAAAGACACGGACCGTTTCTTTTTCAGCAATATGCTGAACGTAAACAATTATTCGCTGGGCTTCACGATAGTGATCATGGTTGTTTCTGTATTCTGGTTCCTGATGTCAGAAAAATATTTCAGTGACGAAACAAACGTGACCGATCATTACGCGCTTTTGCTTTTCGCTCTGGTGGGCGCATTCCTGATGGTGTCGTATTCGAACATGACCATGCTTTTTTTGGGAATAGAAACATTGTCCATTCCCATGTACGTTCTTGTCGGAAGCAAGAAGAATGATTTGTCTTCCAATGAGGGAGCTTTCAAATATTTCCTGATGGGTGCATTTGCATCCGGTTTTCTGCTATTCGGCATCACGCTTATTTACGGCGTCACCGGTTCTTTTGATCTTGTTCAGATTGCCGCCTTTGTTCAGAAAAGTCAGGGCACTGTTCCTCCGCTGTTTTATGCGGGCGGCTTGCTTATGCTCGTGGGTTTGAGTTTCAAAGTGTCGGCAGCGCCTTTCCATTTCTGGGCACCCGACGTGTATCAGGGAGCGCCTACCGTGATTACGGCCTTCATGGCAACGGTAGTGAAAACGGCAGCTTTTGCAGCGTTCTTCCGCCTTTTCTGGATGGCTTTTGGCCGGGCAGGAGCAGAGTGGTCGCACATCATGTGGGTTATGGCCGCTGCCACATTGCTCATCGGAAACATAACGGCCGTTTTTCAAACCCGTGTGAAACGCCTTCTTGCTTATTCAAGCATAGCCCATGCAGGCTTTATGTTTATCGCTATTCTTGCCATGAGCAAAACCTCGGCAAGTGCCATTCTTTATTACGCAGCGGCTTACTCATTGTCCAGTCTGACAGCTTTCCTGGTGCTTTATCTGGTTATGCAAAACAGGGCAGGGGATGACAGCATCGAATCGTTTAACGGACTGGTAAAAAAGAAACCCATCCTTGCCGGTTCAATGACTATTGCCTTGCTTTCGCTTTCAGGGATTCCTCCTCTGGCGGGTTTCTTTGCCAAATATTTCATTTTCGTAGCAGCCATCAGCCAGGGCTTTTACTGGCTTGTCGGCATTGCCATCCTTGGATCACTCATTGGGGTGTATTATTATTTCAAAATCATCATTGCCATGTTCTTCAATGCCAGCAAGGATGACAGTCCGATAGATGTTCCCAATGACCAGAGCGCGCTGCTGTTTGTGCTGAGTCTGTTGATTCTTGTCCTTGGCGTTTTGCCGGAAGTCATTTCCAGGTTGTTATAAAAAGAAATCACATGCTACTTCGGAACATCCCTGTGCTACTCACACAGGGATGTTTTTTAAACAATCCTTTCAAAGAAAAATGCAGCAATGAGAAAAACCAGTCTGATCTTTTGGATATTTTTTGCGCTATTCCTCGGTTTGGCTGTTGGGTATGTATGCAACAGGTCTGTTACAGAGGGTTTGCCGAAGACCGATAAGGGCTACATTCAGAAAATTTCACATGGAGATAAAGTCATCCAGGCCGAAACCACACATCAGGTACAGCAGATTGCCAAGGGCGATGCCTCAAAAATCAGGAACAAGCTGGCTTCGAAATTTTCCTGGCTGAGCGATCTTTTTCTCAGACTGATTAAAATGATCATTGCTCCGCTCGTGTTTTCGGTGCTCGTGGTGGGTGTGGCCAAGGTGGGCGATTTTGGATCGGTCGGGCGGATCGGACTGAAAACCATCGGCTATTTTACATTCGCCACCTTGCTTGCCCTTACGCTGGGTCTTACAATCGTCAATGTGTTCGAGCCGGGAATCCGGATGAAGATCGAACTTCCTGAAGCAACGGTCAAAGAAGCAAAAGATGCTGCAGGAGTGAAAACGGCCACAAACGATGCAAAGAGTATAATCTCGCACATCATTCCCGAGAGTATTGTGAGTGTGATGGCCAACAACGAAATATTGCCCATTGTCGTGTTTGCCATCTTCTTCGGAATTGCCACGGCTGCAGTAGGGCGGCCGGGCGAAATTGTCATTCAGTTTTTCGATTCGATTTCTCACATCATGTTCAAGATTACGAATTATGTGATGAAGTTCGCCCCTCTGGGGGTGTTTGGTGCCATCACGGCCGTTGTTATTGTCCAGGGGCTGGATGTGCTCAGCGGCTATGCCATGCTCATTCTTTATTTTTTTGGAGCCTTGCTGTTTTTTGTTTTTGTGATTCTGGCCGGGATTTGTTTTTTGCTTAAAATACCTTTCTTCCTGCTTCTTGGAATGATCAAAGAGCCGCTTGTTTTGGCATTCAGTACAGCCAGTTCAGAGTCGGCCATGCCCAAGACTATTGAGTCGCTCGAAAAATTTGGCTGCAGCAAACGGGTCATCAGTTTTGTTTTGCCGCTGGGCTATTCATTCAATCTGGATGGCTCTATCGTATACATGACCTTTGCCACGGTGTTTATTGCACAGGCTTATGGCATACATATGACTATTCCCGAACAAATAAAAATGCTCTTGATTCTGCTGGTCACAAGCAAAGGCATGGCCGGTGTGCCGAGAGCGTCACTTGTTGTCATTGCAGGCATGCTGGACATGTTTAAAATCCCGGGGCAGGGATTGCTGCTTTTGTTGGGTGTGGATCAATTGCTCGACATGGGACGTTCGGCCACGAACGTCGTGGGCAATGCCGTGGCTACGGCCGTTGTTTCGAAATGGGAAGGAGAACTGGGCTCACCGATGGAAGAGATTGTGACGGAAGTTGTTGCCTGAGGTTTCTCTGACCTGAAAATTTCATTCAAAGAACAATTGCAGTGACAAAAAGGATCTTTCAGAGACTCCAGGATCCGGTTGGCAATTGTTTTTATTCTGAAGTGTCAATCCAGTCAAACAAATGCTCGCTTTTAAATTCAATTTTAAAGTCTTCAAGCAGCGCAAGATATTCTTCCTGGAATGTTTTCTTTCTATGATGTTCTTTCTGATTCATCACATAGGCGTGTACATTATTGAGTTGAGAGCGATGGTGTGAGAAAGCTCCATACCCTTCCTGCCAATGGAATGGATTGGGGGATAGCTTATTTTCTTTAATAAAGACAACCGATGCTTTTTTGATCTCGCGGATTAAATCCGAAAGACAACAGGTGGGTTTCATTCCTATTAAAAAATGTATGTGATTGGGTACGCCATTGATAGCCAGCATTTTTTGTCCATCCCGCTGAACAATGCCCGTGATGTATTTATAAAGCAGTCCTTCCCAATTCGAACCAATCAGGGCATTACGGTTTTTGACGGCGAAAACCGTTTGGATGTATATTTGTGAATACGTGTCGGCCATTTTACAGATAATAATTGGTGAACAATTTTAGGTTTTATGAAAGGCCTGAGTTGACCCTGTGCGACTCCTCCGGAGTCGTAAACGGGTGCGGCATTGGTTTCTATAAATGTGTGATGCCTCTGGCATC
>PLXK01000085.1 GCA_003151415.1 Bacteroidota bacterium | reverse complement strand
AACATTATTTCCTGACCTATAAGAACATGCCCGGCCAGCCTGTTCAGTGCATGATCACTTCGGTATATGGAAAAGAGGAGGCCTTACAGGTGATCCGCCTGAGCCAGATGGATTATGCCGCCAAGTATGGGGAAAGTTTCTGAGCCGGATACTTTTCTTTTTGATGCAGAGTTGAGGTCGATTTGCACCTGAATCAGTCTGTTGCCATTATTGCACGAATAACCATTCGGTCTGAGATGTTGGGATAGCTATAGAGGACAGAAGTAATCTCCAAATCGGTCTTGGTTGGTGGCAGCACAAATAACGATTCCATCTGTGGTATTGGTGATAATCGCAAACCAGTGNNGTGCCTAATACAAAATGGGCTTTAGTCCTGATCCTGGAAGTGATACCGGCTCATAAACAGTGCGCATTCTTCAGAAAAGGTTACTCTTTTGTGGTGTTCTTTCTGCTGTGGTATTCTGGGCGATGATCCATAAACCAGCCTGTGCAATTGGTGTAGAAGTCATCTCCCACTTCAGTCCTTTCTGTTCTGACCATACTAACTCCAGACTTCAGCGTGAGGCACCTTGCCAAAAAAATGCCCTTTGATATACGTACCATACTAACCCCACACTTTAGTGTGGGGTATCGTGCCTAATACANNGTGCCTAATACAAAATGGGCTTTAGCCCTGACTCTGGAATTTATACCGGCTCATAAAAAGTGCACATTCTTCAGAAAAGGTAACTCTTTTGTGATGTTCTTCCTGATTATCGATATATTCTGCAACTTTTCCTAATAGGGATTCGCTTACCGAAACCGAAAAATATTCCTCAGCCCATTCAAATTTCAAATTCGTTATTTTATGTTTGTTTATCCAGAGTGAAGATTCTCCTTTAATCAATTGCATTGTTTTGGTAATACTCATATCTGCATTTAAAGCCAGCAGACAATGGAGGTGTTCAAGGTGTCCATTGATACGATAGACATAAATGTTCTTGTTTTCTGCGTTGCTCTTAATATGGTCAATAACGGCTGTTCTTATTTCGCCTGTTAAATAGGGATGGCGGTTCTTTGTTCCCCATACGGCGTGTGCCCAAAATCTTACATGTGCCATGTCGATGAATTAAGGTTAGCCTATTAATGACTTGTGTCAGCAAAAGTGATCTTTGTATTTGTGGTCAAGGTTATTATTCTGCTTATAAAAATAATAAATATACTTTACGAGAAATATCATTTAAGAAAAATATGTATGAACTTCTTCTTTGTGGATTCTGTTCAAGGGAAGTCAGGGCTAAAGCCCGGTTCTGGTTGTTGTTTTGAACCCCACGCTAAAGCGTGGGGTTATTACAAACGTTTATTCAGGAAAGGGAAGTGATTCTTTTTTTCGGTCAGGGCTGAAGCCCGGTTTGGAGTTGTCGGTTTGAACCCTGCGCTGAAGGGTAGGGTTGCTAAAAATAAAAAAATAAATTTTAATTTATTCCATCAGCAACAATCGTTCGAAGATCACATTCTTGATGCGCAGGCTTGCTGTTTAGTGTCTTAATGCGTAAATTTAGGGTGATTTGAAGTGTGAACGAATATTGTAAAATGATGCCAGACATATATTGTATCCCCGGCATTGGTGTGGATGGAAGGCTTTTCTCCCGCCTTGATTTTGGCGAGTATCACGTTAAGCACATCCGCTGGATTCTGCCACTGAAAAAAGAAACACTGGAAGAATATGCCCTGCGACTTTCTGAACAGATTGATCTTTCCCGACCCTACGTGCTTGTCGGGGTTTCTTTTGGTGGAATGATTTGCTCGGCCATGGCCACGCTTTTGCATCCCGACCGCGTTTTTGTCATCTCCAGCAGCAAATGCAGGGCGGAACTCCCGCTCCGGGTCCGGCTTCTTAAAGTGCTTCCCTTTTATCTTTTGTTCTCTGACAAAGCTTACGTACGTGCGGCCACATTCTCCCGCCGGATTTTCGGCTTCAATGGAAAAGAAGATGGCAAATTATTCGAAGACATGTTGAATACGGCCCCCAAAGGATATTTCAAAAGGGCTGCGGATTGTGTGGTGAGATGGAATGCGAAAACTTTTGGAAAGGGCATTGTGCACATCCATGGCAGCAACGACCTCATTCTTCCCATATCCAGGGTCAAACCGGATTATATCATCGAGGGGGGCTCTCACAATATGCTGATGAAACATGCGGATGAAATCAGCGAAATAATCAGGAATGAATTGAAAAATCTTTACGGACAGGATGGTCCTCCGCCTACATTCCCATGAGCACGAAATTCATGATATTCGCACCCATACGCAATGCTTTCTGGTGACTTTCATCGGGATCGTGATGCACCTCGGCATCTTCCCATCCGTCTCCGATATCCGCTTCGTAGTTGTAGAAACAAACCAGTCTTCCTTCATAGATAAGCCCAAACCCCTGAGGAGGTTTGCCATCGTGCTCATGAATCTTCGGAACGCCTTTGTCGAAATTGTATTTCTGGTGGTAAATCGGATGGTTAAAAGGCAATTCGACAAAATCAAGTTCAGGAAATACTTTTTTCATCTGAATCCGGATGAATTTATCAAGACCGTAACTGTCGTTTATATTCAGAAAACCTCCGGCAAGAAGATATTTTCGAAGGTTTTCGGCTTCCTGCTGACTAAAAACAATGTTCCCGTTTCCTGTAATGTGTACAAAAGGAAAGTTGAAAATGTCGGGACTGCCCGGCTCAACGACGGCTTCATCCGGATTGATTTTGGTTCCCAGGTTCTGATTGCAGAAATTGATCAGGTTCGGAAGAGAGGTCGGGCTGACATACCAGTTCCCTCCGCCGTCGTACTTCATCCTGGCTATTTTATAGGAATAGCTGGGCTGGGCCTGAACTTGTTGAGTCAGGAAGTACAGCAAAACGACCGAAATGTATTTCAAGAAGCTATTCATTGATCAGATTAATGGTGTGGCAAGCCACAAGTGCAGCCGTTTCCGTTCTTAACCGGCTTTTTCCAAGGCTGATTGGAACGAAGCCATTTTGAATCGCCAGGTTGATTTCTTCGGCCGAAAAATCACCCTCGGGACCAATGAGAACCAGCGCATTGTTTAACCGTTTGTACTGATTCTTCAATAAACCCGGTTCTGATGTCTTTCTGTCGCAATGTGCGATAAATCGCTGGCCTGCAAAGGTATTGCTCGAATTGATGAAAGCGGTCAATCCCTGGGCTTCATGTAATACAGGCTCGTAAGCTTTCAGACTCTGTTTCATGGCCGATATGACAATCTTGTGCAAGCGTTCTGTTTTTACCACCACCCGTTCCGAATGCTCACATTGAACCGGACTGAATTCGTCAAGGCCAATTTCAACCGCTTTTTCAAGAAACCATTCCGTACGCTCTATGTTTTTTGTAGGAGCCATGGCTATATGGAGCCTGAAATTTCTTTTGCCGTATTCTTTTT
Source organism: Bacteroidota bacterium (assembly GCA_003151415.1). Taxonomy (GTDB): domain Bacteria; phylum Bacteroidota; class Bacteroidia; order Palsa-965; family Palsa-965; genus Palsa-965. Next base: position 2,744 of record PLXK01000085.1, on the reverse strand, counting down.
GAATATCGGTAATATGAACAGTGCAACGTTTGGGATGATCCTCGGCCACGGTGGCGGTGTAGAGGTTTCCTTTCCCATCATTCAGTTGAATGACATCTCCGCCTGCCAGTCTCAGAACACGGATGGCATGTTTGCTCTCTTCTTCAGAGAGGGTGTATATTTCACTGGCAATATCGGGGGTGTAGAACAGATGCACGCACAAAGATACGAACTAAAGAGAAGTTCCGGCCCAGTTCTTCCTCAGAATTGACCGTTTGGCCATCGGTTTGGAATTTTACCTTTATTTAATTATATTTGAGGTACATAAAAATGAAAACAAATGGCAGGAGGACGCATATTGCAGACACATCCATTATCCAAACCTTCCATCGAAAGAAAGGTTGAGAAAGCTATCCGGGAAGTTGCACAGGAGAACAAGGAAGTGGCGAAGGAAAATAAAGGATTGACGGAGGAACATAAGAAAACAGATGCCAGGCATTCAACCACGCGTTTCAAAAAACTGAATGGCAACTCAAGGTAAGGGTAAGTATTTCTTAAGCGTTTTTATCAATTGCCCTTTTGATTCCGCCTACAAGCCTATCTTCGAGGCGATCGTTTTTGCCGTTTATGACTGCGGCTTTATTCCAAGATGTGCCCTGGAAGAAAATGATTCGGATACCATTCGTATCGAAAAAATTCAAAAAATCATTCTGGAATGCAAATACGGCATCCACGACATAAGCCGGTCGGGGATGGACGCCAAAACCAATCTGGCACGTTTCAATATGCCGTTCGAACTTGGATTGTTTTTGGGTTGCAAGAAATTTGGCAAACAGGAACACAATGGCAAATCCTGCCTGATCCTCGACAGCGACCGCTTCCGATACCGGGATTTCATTTCTGACATTTCGGGCCAGGACATCCGGGGACACAATGACTCTCCGGAGGAGTCGCTGAAACAAGTGAGGGATTACCTCGCTTCCAAAACAAACCGCAAGACCATTCCTTCGTCGAATCTGACCTGGGAACGGTACAAGCAATTTTCGACCGAGCTTCCCAAATATGCTGCTGTTTTGAAATGGGATTTCCAGAATCTTTCCTTTATGGAATACCTTTATCTGATCAAAGGCTGGCTGAAAATCAACGCAGCCTGATACCATAAATACCCAATGATCTTGGTGTGAATTCTGTGGTAAAGAGAGGAGAAATCACAGGCCAGACAAAAATCGTTTTCAGAAAAGACGCCCGATTCTGCATTTAATCCTCTCAAATTTGCCGTTCACTCAATTGCCGGTTTAAGCAGCCATTTTCGGCATACTTTCGTTCCGAAAAAGATCCATGGATACTTTATAAAAAAAAACAGCCAACATGAAAAAGAAAAAAGAAGTTAAAAAATCGTTTATGAATTCATTCACAGGGATGAATAAGGAAACCGTAACCAAAATTATCGGTGGCGATTCCGGAGATACTACAGGTACATCCACCGATCCCGATGACAGAAGGGCTCATCAGACGATTAAAATATGGAGACCCATCGACTAGACAAAAAGAAATGGCTAAAAGGCTGAACCCGGGTTCGGCCTTTTTTGTTTTTATATGCAGGGGGGGAAGCAAAAGACACCCGGGCTTGTTTTGAATCTCTTGGCATTTCAAGCCTCATCGCTGTTTGTTTCGTATTTTAGGCCGTACAGAAAAAACAATTTTGACTAAAACAGCATGAGAATCTGGTCCCTGCATCCCGAATATCTGGACACAAAGGGCCTGGTGGCACTCTGGCGTGAAACCTTGCTGGCCAAGTGTGTCCTGCAAGGAAAGACAAAGGGGTACCGGAACCACCCTCAGATGGATCGGTTCCGAAAATCAAGCCGCCCCCTGGATGCAATCAATCACTATTTGAACATCGTTTACAATGAATCGCTGAAGAGGGGGTATCACTTTGATGCAGCCAAATTCAACCCTGTTGAACAGAAAACAACACTGCGTGTAACCCGGGGACAGTTAGCCTATGAATACACTCACCTTCTTGCGAAATTGCGTTTGAGAGATCCCGGACGATATGCTTTATTAATAGAGAACAAAATCGTTGAACCTCATCCCTTGTTTATTGTCGTGAATGGAGATATCGAAAACTGGGAGGTCATTCACGACTAACCCCCGGATGATATGTATTCGGTTCAAACCTGACCGGCCGTTTCATTTGGAAACAGCATTGCCGCTGTTCCATTCCCTGGCCAGGAAAAAGACTTGGGCTGTCATGCAAATTCCTCGCTCGACCGGTTTTATAACCACTCAGTTGTCTGTTGTTTTTTTGGGGTAAAGCATTGAGTAAAAGGCCATAACGAAATAGAAATCCGGGTTTTCCAAAAATTAACCACCTTATAATTCATCTCTAATAATTATCTAATTAAACTCTAATAAGTCTTGCTTACATTTGTGCCGTTCAAAATAATCAGGGAATACAATCACTGCTCATTGTTTTTGTCATTCTGAAGAATAATCAGACAACGGACTCGCATTTTTAGCATGAAGAAAGACATGTTACTTGTTCCGTTTGTTTGACTATGAGCAGGTTTATGGGGGCCTCGTGTTGGTTTTGAAATTAATAGATACAGTTATGATCCCAATGTCTTTAAGGATAGGAATAAACAAAGACAGATTTAGCCGGTTTTCATGCAATCTGCTGGTCGTTTTCTTTGTTTTTTTTCTTTTCAGTGCTCCGCTTAAGGGAGATAACAATCCTTTCAAACAGGATACCCTTCGTTTAA
>PLXK01000114.1 GCA_003151415.1 Bacteroidota bacterium | reverse complement strand
TTTTCTCCCCCTTGTTTCAATAGGTGAATGGTTTCCTGCCTGGACAAAGGAATTGGTTTGCCGGCAGATGCAAGCCCGGTCTCATCCGCTTCTTTCCCGGGACTTAAATCCGGAAATGTGGTTTGGGTATGAACGGGGTCTTCGGTTTTTGTTTTTTTTCCATGCGCCGGATTGCGTTTTGCCAGATTCCATTGCGTATGATAACCCCCGAGGTAATGCCTTTTTTCAATAGCGCAGGAGGAGAGCAGAAACAGGAATGACAGGCAGCATGCAGAGAATACTTTTACTGATTTTATGTACCGAACTCTCATCTGCTTCAGGCGGTTTTGAATGATCAACAACTTAAGCGTTTTTTAGTTTTTCAAAATCGGCTTCAATCTGTTTCAGTATTTCAGCAACATCCGTGCTTTCAATTTTTGTTGGGCGGCCGAAAGACAAGGAAGAAATGAAAGGCACAATCAGGTTGTCTCCTTTGGGCATCGCCTTGCCCATGCCTTTGAGGTAGGCAGGCACATATTTTATGTGGGGCCGTTGTGAAAGCACCAGCGCAATGCCCGGCTTCAAGGCCTGTTCTTTTTCGGGTTCCCCGCGGGTGCCTTCCGGAAACAAAATCAATGAATACGAATCATCCAGCGCCCGGATCATTTTATGGATCGGATCATTCTCCGGATGCTCTTTGTCTCTTTTCCTTTGAATCAACAGGGCATTGATAAAGAAATTGCTGAACCTTTCCTGGAATTTGCTTTTCCCAAAATGATCGGCTGCCGCAACGGGTCTTACCTTGTGAATGATTGAGGGTGGAAGAGAGGCCATCAAGGTCATCGTGTCCAAATGGCTGTTGTGGTTGGCAACGATGATGAATTGCTCTTCTTCAAGCAGGAATCTGGCATTGGCGAATTTGACTCCGACAAAAATTTTGAGAAACCACTTGACCAGAAAACCATAAATAAACCAAAGCGTATATTTTTTCATTTAATAAGCCATGAAATAAACCAAATGAAAAAACACGGGTGCCGTGTAAGCCAGGGAATCAATGCGGTCAAGAATTCCTCCGTGACCGGGAATGATACTGCCCGTGTCTTTGACACCAATGTCTCTTTTTACCGATGACATCACCACATCACCTGTAAAGCCGGCAAAGGCAACCATGAAACTGACAAAGAGCACCTGTCCGGTTGAAAGCGGAGTAAGAAAGGCCAGGAGATAGCCGATGCCCGTTGTACAGATCATGCCTCCGATAAATCCTTCCCAGGTTTTATTCGGACTGACCTTCGGAATGATTTTGCGTTTGCCCAAAAGCTTGCCCCAGGTGAATTGCATCACGTCATTGATTTCGGTCAGGAACACAAGGAACAGGAGAAGCCCTCTTCCTCCGGCATGAAAGCCTTTGAGTTCGGGAAGCGAGAGCAGGTAAGCCATGTGGCTGATCCCAAAAACGGTGAGCATCAAGGTCCAGTGCATGACGCCCATCGATTTGGTTATGCCCGCCGTGTCGCCTTTTAACACAAGCCTTAAGGGTAAAAGAAGAAACATTTCCACCGGAATAAAAATAATGAAGGCGCCGTACCAGCCTATATAGGCCAGATAATATTGGATCGGGATGGAAAGAAATGCCCAGAAAATGGCTCTGCGGTCGGACTCGCGAAAACCGAGGATGGAATACAGTTCTCTGAAGGCGACGAATGATAAAAAGGCAATAGCCACATACGAAATTTTTGTATTGAAGATGGTGGCTGCGATAAACACCGAAGCCATGACCCACCATGATTTTGTGCGGGCTTTGAGTTCTTTCAGGTTGGCATTCGGTTTTATTTTGCCGATGATGAAAAAAAGCAGGGTAGCAAAAGTCAGAATGCCGAAAATAAGGGCGATAACAATGAGCAGGTCATTGTTTTGAAATATACCTGAGTGTAAAATGTTTTCCATTGTCTGATTCTAGGCCTGGTTAAGAATTCTTTGTCCGGAAGCATATAGACCGAAATTCCAAACTTTAAGAGTGTGTTTTTTCGGGATCGCTCAAGGTTTTACGTATGCGTGTTGCCGTACTGATGACAAGTAACAGGTTGACAATAGCAAAGAGCCAGACCGAATAGCTTTTGAATCCAATCCTCAGGAAACTGAAAATACCATATAAGCCCAGGACAAACGCGCGGTCGCTTTTACCCATCGGGCCATCGTAGCGCCTTTCGCCTTTTATGACCTTTCCGAGCAATCCGGCAAATTCATTGATTATACTCAGACAAATGAATACAACAATGAGGTATATGTGATCCTGTTCAAACCGGATCAAGGGAAAGAACACGAACAAATCAGAAAAGATGTCGCCGATTTCGTTGAGCACCTCTCCTTCTTTGGATTGCTGGTTATAGGTTCTGGCCATCATGCCGTCGAGTGCATTGAGGGCCATACGCAGGAACAATCCAATGGGAAGGGCAAGAAACAAAATGGGATAGTCGGCGGCAAACCAGAAGGCCATGCCAATGAACAAAGAAAGAACCAAAGAGGCCAGGGTGATCTGATTGGCAGAAACACCCATTTTATGCAATGCGGTGAGTGCGGGTTTCAGGAATTGCTGAAATTTCGGCTTTATCTGATAGATGGAGATCATTGAAAAAGATTAACCCGTTGGACTGCCCTTAAAAATGTATTGTTTGTAAATATACATGAACTGGCAGATTTTCTTCCTTTTCTTTGAATTAGTGTCTTTCTCTGACCCGTTTCCCGATTTTGTAAATAAAGCACTTCTGACTCTTGTTCACCGGATTCAGAAAATGCAAAATGGCATCCAGATTGCCCTGTTGGATTATCGTTTCGGGAACAATATCCGCATAACACTCCTTGAAGTGAGCGACACGTTTTTCGATGTTCTCATCTTCCATAAAGATCACATAGTTGGGATCAATATTGGCCGGGTGTTTATCCACGTATAGGTTCAGCGAATCGCAGGTAAACTGGTTGGTCATGCCATAAACGGCTTTGGGCCATTTGTGCAGATAATAAAGCGGGGGCAACAAGAAGTCATCGTGGTTGCCGGCCTCGATGACGAATGTTTTGACATCCCCTTTTTCTGCGAGATAGATCATCGATTCCACCCGGTCGCGTTTGGAATACGAAACCGAAATGAAAATCATGGGAATGGTGTTGACCACCCAAAAAAAGATCCAGCAATTGCGCAGCAGTTTGGTATGGTTTTTCCAGAAGGCCGAATTCTGAACATATTCATGCCATCCAATCATGCCCAGCATGATGATGTAAGGCAACACCGGCAGGATAAAACGTTCCTGTTTGTTGGAAACCGAGCTGTGAAAAGCAAAGAAAATCAGCGCCGGCAGAAAGAGTATCAAATGTGTTTTCCATTTGCGGAAGAATCCGAAGACCAGAAAGAGGCTGATTGGCGGAACGAGCATTCCGGTTACCGTGGTGAAATACATGTACCACTGAGCATCGCCATAGGCAACACCCGTATGCAGGTTATAGCGCACATATTCTCCGAATTCGGCAAAAGGATAATGCCAGTTTATATAGTCAATCGGACCTTGTATGGCAGCCATACACAATACAGATCCAAGACCGAAAAGAAATGCACCTTTCCACTGTTTGTGAATCAGGAGCACCAGTCCGAATCCGCCCATAAACAAAATCGACTGAAACCGGATGGAGAAAGCAACACCGGCAAGAAGCCCTGCATAAAAGAACCAGGGCATGCGTTTGTTTTCCTCGGCACGAATCAGAATCCAGGTTGTCCAAAGCAGGAAAGGTATGCAGACCACTTCAACAAGGTTGCGCACACTGAGCATGGGCATGAACCAGTAGAGCGAAAGAAGGAGGGCAGCCATGCGTGCCGTCTTTTTGCCGGCATAATGAAAGACAATGCGGTAACCGAGAATGATGGCAAACAAGGATAGAACGGCATGCATAAACCGAACCACATACATTTTGCCTTGCGGATCATTAAAATGGATGAGGTGGCAGAATTTGAAAAACAGAAAATGCAAACCGGTATAAAACATGCTGTGTCCACTCGGCGTTGTGGCCCCTGAACCGGGCAACCAGTTGTTGTAGTCTGTGCCATCCACCCAGGATTGAGAAGCTTCAATAATCAGAAAATGATCGTCGTGCATGCCCCAGCCTTTGGAAAAGATGACGGCAAGCAAACGGAAGAACCCACCAAGAACGAGAATTAACAGGAGCGGTTTCTCGTCCCAGTATTGTTTTATTGTTTTCATCATGAATGAGGTTCCTGTTGAGGAGTTGTATACATCGTAATGTTGAGTTTGGTCAGTTTGCAGATGGCAGTTTGCAGTTTGCAAAAAAACAAAAGAAGTAAAAACGAATTAAATAAACATTTTCTTTTATTTGCCAATTGCCAACTGCTCTCGTCCCAATACTGTTTTATAATTTTCATCATGAAGGAAAGGATATTAAAAACAATTGCAAATGATCAAGCCCGGCGGCAGGCCTCGTTTTTTTAACCCGGAATCATGAAAAAAAGTAACAATCTCTCCGTGGCCCTCCATGTTCTCCATGCCTCTGTGGTAAAGTTGTTGCTGTTTCGAACAATCATGAATTCCGTATTTTCTTCTCAATAGCCGAGGTGGAATACCCTTCCAGAAATTCAATGAGTTTAACCGTCCCTCTCTTAGCCTGCACGATATCATGCCCGGCTATCTGCTCCACTTTGTAATCGCTTCCTTTAACCAGTACATCGGGTTGAATCAATTTGATAAGTTCGTAAGGGGTGTCCTCACCAAAGATGACAACAGCGTTTACACAATGCAACGAAGCCATGATGAGCGCCCTTGATCTTTCATCCTGCAAGGGGCGGGAAGGTCCTTTGGCCAGTTTCCGTACCGACTCATCTGCATTGACACCGACAATGAGCATAGTTCCACAATCGGCGGCTTTACTGAGATAGTCGATGTGACCGCGGTGCAGCAAATCGAAAACACCGTTTGTGAAAACGATTTTCTCTTCTTTGAAACGCCAGAAATACAGTTTTTGACGAAGCATTTCAAGACTGAGAATTTTCGATTCGGCGATTTCAAGATGCGTTCGGCGCGGAGGAAGCATAATCTTTGTTTAAGAGAGGTAAAAGAATGAGAGAAACCAATCCAAGCACAATAATCAGGACAAACGATGCCGACCACACGATCCAGGGAAAGGCAAAAGCGATGGGTGCTGAAATGGCAAACAACAAGAGAACCTTTTGCACAATAACATGATAAGCTCCGAGTCCGCCCGGAGTAAACACAACGCCCAGTGTACCCAATGCAAAGACGCAGATTCCTTCGCTGAAACCCAGGTGCGAGGTTTCGGCAAGAGCGTAAAAACAAACGTGCATGGACACATAGTACATGAGCCAGATAAAAATGGTGTGGCCGATAAACAGCCCCGGCTTTTTAATGTTTTTTACCGTCTTGAGTCCTTCAAAAAATCCGGAAAGAATTCTCAGGATTTTACTGATTATTCCCGTTCCGGCCTTGTTGCGCATTTTCAAAAAGAGGACAAAGCCGGCAATGCAGATGAAAAGTGCCAATGCAGTCAAAAAAGGATGCACACCGATGAAAGCAAATTTAAGAGTCATGGGATTGATGACGTACTCATGAGCCAGCCCGTTGATTTTGTCAAACTGAACAAAAAAAGTAATGACGAAAACGACGAACAGACAAATCACGTCAATCAGGCGTTCGGCAATGACACTCCCGAAGGATTCGGTGAAAGGTATTTTTTCGTAACGGGTGAGTATGCCGCAGCGTGAAGCTTCTCCCAGACGGGGGATGGGTGCATAATTGGCCATATAGCCGATCATCACAGCAAAAAAGGTGTTGCTTAATTTCGGTTTGTATCCAAGTGTTTCGAGCATCAGCCTCCAGCGCGCAGCCCGGCTGACATGGCTCAGGATACCCAATGCAACGGAAAGAATAACCCAGGAGTAATTGGCGTTGCGAAAGGCCGTTTTGGCATCTTCCTGCTGTTTGGCGTCAATGCCCCGCAGGGCAAACCACACCAGAAAGAGGCCAAGCGAAAGAAACACGAGAACTTTCAAACCGGTGATCAGATGCTTTTTCAAGAATTCGGAAATTTAAAGGTTTCTAGAATTTATAATAAAGTCCAATGTTCAATCCGGCTGCATATAAATAATAATTGGCATCCTGCTGGCCGTCAAATATAGTATTTATCGAGCGTGTGTAAGTCGGCTCGATGCGAAGTGTTAATCTTTTCTTTAAATCGTAGGTTAGCCCGAAGCCAGCAATGGCAGCATAATTGAAATGCGAAGCGCCTGAAGAGGCCGTTGTGCTGGCTGACTCGGTTTGCGTATGGCCGTCGAAATAGACCGTGGTGTACGTGTTCGATGAGGCAAGAAAGATGTTCACCGAGGCGCCGAGTGCAACAAAATACTTCAGTCGGTGCTTGTGAAAATAACAGTTTAGAATAAATGGGACATCCAGGTAGCGGTACGAATCGATGAATTTTTCTGATTTGGCGTTGCCCGGCAGGTTATTGATATTGATTTGCCTGTATCCCTTGTCCGAATACTGAGCCCCTGTTTCGAAGGCGATGTTATTGTTTGGATGGAGAAGGATGCTCAAACCGGCAGTATATCTGAATTTGGGCAGGAGCAGGGCGTTGAGAGCCTTGACCTGGTTGCTGTATTTGACTGATGTGGCCGTGATGCAGGAATAATCTGGCGAGATAATGAGTCCGACAGAGAGCTTCCTGAATTTTTCAGAGTCGGAGTCCTGACTGAAAGTCGCCAAAGGGACCAGGAACAATAAAGCAAGTAATTTTTTTTTCACAGACCGGGTTTTAATGTTAATTAAAGAGCGTGATTTCAGAAACCGTAATAAAGCCCGGTGTTCAATCCGATGGAATAGACATATTCTTTAACGGGTGCATCAATGATCGAAGTGATCGATCGCCTGTAAACCGGTTCCATTCGAATGGTCAATCGGTTGCTTATTGAATAGCTGACTCCTAGGCCGGCAACAAAAGCTAAATTGATTCTTGAAAGTCCATTGCTGCTTGTTGAACTGCTGGATGAAGAGCTTCCGTCGCTGTATTTTTCAACCAGGTTGTTTCGCTCATTCAGAAATACATTTACCGAAAGGCCCGCGGAAGCAAACAGTTTGAATCGCCTCGTCAACAGGTAATAATTTGCTTTCAGTGGAATATCGATGTAGTTGTAGTGGTAAACAAAATTGGCCGATACCGGATTGGATGCGCCGGAACCGCCGGAGTATGCAAATCCGTTGCGGGGGGCAATGTTTGAACCGAAATTCAAGACCATGTCTTTTGTTTGTTCGCCCTTATCCGAGTATTGGATACCGGTTTCAAGGGTAAACCGTTTATTCATTTGAAAGAGGAAACTTAAACCCGTTGTAAATCCGGTTCGGCCGGTTTCAGTTGAGTCCCTTTGTCTGGCAATGGATTGGCTCATTGATGCACCGTCGGGTTTCAATGTGCGGTAACAATAATCGGGCGAGAAAACCAGACCGATAGAAAATCTTTTTGTCTTTGTCGAATCCGGATTCTGACAAACCAGCACCATTGGTGCAAGACATAAAAAAACAAATAAGGTCTTTTTCACAGGATAAAAGGTTAAAGGGTTGTTTGGGGAATTTTCAGAATCTAAAATAAAGTCCGGTATTTATGCCTATGGAATACAGGTAATCTTTGATCGGTGAATAGGATGAAGGTGTTAGGGATTGTCTGTAAACGGGCTCAATTCTGACAAGCAGTTTTTTTGATACGTGAAAACTGGTTCCGATACCGGCGAGGATGGCAAAATTCATTTTCGAATAGGAGTAAAATTCCGTTGATAGGGTCGAAGCCGAGTGCCCGTCCCCGTAAGTTAATTTGTATGTATCGGTTTCACTGAGAAAAGTATTCACAGATACTCCGGCCGAAACAAACAGTCTCACTCCTGTTTTGTGCAAGTAATAATTTACTTTCAATGGCATATCAAGATACTGATACCGGTATATGGAGCGGTCTGTCAATGGATCGCCGGGTTGGAACGGAGGTGTGCCTCTGCCAGATCCATAGGCAATGGCCAGATCTTTTGTCTGGTATCCTTGGACGGAATAAGAAACACCCGCTTCAACAGAGAATCGTTTGTTTAATTGCCAAAGAAAATTCAGACCCGTAGTGTAACCAAACAGTGGGATTTCAATGGAGTTATTGTGATCTGGGGGGTAGTTGACGGAGGGGTTGATGGCTGCCAGGCGGTAACAATAATCCGGAGAAAAAACGATTCCAATAGCAAACTTTTTAGCTTTGGAAAAACCTTCGACCTGGCTAAACAAAGCCAGGGGTGAAAGAAACAAGAGGAGAATGAATTTCTTTTTCAAATAAACGGGAGCTTTGTAAAAGGGTCAGGGGAAGAAGACACAAAAAATAAGCGGGTTCTTTTTCAATGACTATAATTTTAACTTATTGGTAGCCGGATCGGGAAAAATGACATTCGGGCGGAACGTTTTTGCGGCTTCAAAATCCATGGTGGCAAAAGAAACAATAATCACTTCATCATTCAGCCCAACTTTCAGGGCGGCCGGTCCATTGAGGCAGATCACCCCCGATCCCCTTGCACCCTTGATCACATAGGTGATAAAACGTTCGCCATTTCGGTAATTGAAAACATGAACCTGTTCATTTTCAATCAGGTTTGCCGCATTCATCAGATCTTCGTCGATGGTGACACTGCCAATGTAATCGATATTGGCCTCGGTAACCCGGGCACGGTGAATCTTTGATTTTAAAACAGCTATTTCCATGGGGGCCAAAGGTAGGAATTATATTAGCTTATAATAACAGCCCTGGGGAGGGCAGTTTGACGGTTTCGGGGTTTTTAGGGGTGAAAAATATAAAATATAGCAGAATCCTTTGACTCAAAACAGAATGAAGAAGACTGTTATTTGAGAATCATGTTGTCTATCAGTCTTACCTTGCCTAATTTAACAGCAACACAGACCACCACCTCTTCGGCTTGGCTGAGATGGGCCACCGGAAGGAGCGTTTGTGCATTGACAATTTCCACGTATTCAGTACTCATGCCTTTGATTTTGGAGAGGTTGGACAAGGCAAAATGAATCAGCTGATCCGGTGGTTTTGAAACCGACAAATCCTTTACGGCCGAAAGGGTCTGATAGATTCCCGAAGCCACACTTCGTTCTTCGGGAGATAAAAGCACATTTCGGGAACTCATGGCCAGCCCATCCTGTTCCCTGATGATGGGACAAGCGATGATTTGGGTCGGATAGTTCAATTGCCTGACCATTTCACGGATAACGGCAACCTGTTGCCAGTCTTTTTGACCAAAATAGGCGACATCGGGCTGAAGCACATCAAAAAGGCGGCTCACGATCTGAACCACACCTTCGAAATGTCCGGGTCTTAACCTTCCTTCCATG
>PLXK01000123.1 GCA_003151415.1 Bacteroidota bacterium | reverse complement strand
TGAATAAAAGGAACAGGATCAACAGGCTGCCCCATGAGAAGGAAGTTGGCAATTGGCAGTTTGCAGCTGGCAAAAGAGAAAAAGAATTGGCAATTCGCAGTTTGCAATTGGCAAAGGATGTGCTGATCTGTTTAGTCAAGGACGTCCTTATTTATTTGTTTTTATTGCCAACTGCAAACTGCACATTGCACACTGATTAATTCTTCTTTTTAGCCAGCATCAGATTCGACTGACCCTTTTGGAATTTGTATCCGATTCCGAAAGGCAGTGGTTTGACATTTTTGCCTGATTTGTAAGCATCAATTAAATCCTGCTGGTTGTTGTGGTGGAAAATGTTGTAGGCGCTGGTATAAACACCGTAAAAAATAAAGTCCCAGTTTCCTCTTTCGGTAAAGTATTTGAGCGGAATTCCGGAATCATCTTCCAGAACATAATTGCTTCCATCGAGGATCAGATTGCGGATGGAAGAGAAATAGGTTTCGTGCATCAGGCAGCTTGCCGATTTGAGGTACGTGTTGTAATGTTTCATGTTTTTAACAAATGCGGTGAAGCCCGGATTGGCTTTCATGCCGTCGTTGGCAATGTTGTTGGAGAAGTAATACACTTTTTTCAATACACTGTCGGCATCCACAAAACGGATTTCGGCCCCTTTGGCTTTCAGAGAATCCTTTCTCATTTCAGCGAAGCTTTCGTACCGGGCAAGGCTTCCATCGGCATGGATGCTGACCGGTGTGATGCCGGCGATGGTGTTTCCTGTGCGGGTTAAAAACAGGAGCAGGATATGGATCGTTCCATTCAATTCATTGGATTTGTCAAAATCCAGACGCATGGAGCGGGTTCGGAAGAAACTGAAATTCAGAATCGAAGTCAGTGAATTGTTGATCGAGTGCAGATAGGTGGCCACAGAGTCCTTGTAGTTTTTGCCGTTGATGCCAGGCAAGGTCCCAACGGGTTCCAGGCCAACCATCACAAATTGTGTGGCATGGGGGAATAATGTATAGGCATTGAGGATATCGGCACCTGCAAAAGGATAAAAGATGTTCGTTTCGTTTTTGTTCATCTCTTCCAGATCCGTTTTACTCCAGGCGCGCATCACGCTTAGTCTTGTGCTGTCATAATTGTGCCAGCTCTTGTTGAAAGATTCGGAATAGGAAACCCATGCTTTGTCCTTGAACCTTTCGGGGTCAATGGTACATCCGGCTTTTGGGGCAAGACCGGCGATATAGCGGGCCACATCATCAAATTTACGATCGATGACAATCGGATCCTTTTTAGGTGTTGCTGTTGCTGTTGTTTTGACCGAATCTTTTTTCAGGGTATCGGCAACTGATGATTTGTCTCCTTTGCTTCCTTTTCCTCCGCCGCAGGCCGTTAATCCGCATGCGATAAACAATACTGCACCGGCTATAAGCGCAATTCCTTTACTTCTGTATGCTTTCATGATTTGGGTTTGGTGTTATTTTTTTGTTGATGAAATAGATGATGAGCCCGCAGACTACTGTTGCAAGGCCTTCGAGTGAGGGTACCGGCTTGGTTGTAATGCCGTAATACAGGATCCATGCATTGAGGGATAGGAAAATGGCAGGAGTAAAAGGGTATCCCCAGGTCCGGTAAGAATACGCCGGAGCCTTGTCTTTCTGTCTTGCCCGCAATATATAGACTCCAAGAACTGTCAGGAAAGTAAAGATGCTGAGTGTAAAACTGATGTACATAATTACCTGTTCAAATGTCGCGGTAAAAATAAAAAACAAGGAAATGACAGATTGGAAAATGACTGCAGCAGAGGGTATTCCATTGCGATTCTTTCTGGCGAAAAATCTCAGCAAATGAATGTCTTCACCCATGACCATGGTAACCCGGGGTCCGGCAATAATCATTGAGCTAACTGATGATACGAGCAGGATGGCAATGATAATGGCGATGGCTTTGCCGCCCCATACACCAAATATGTATGTAGCAGACACAAATCCTACATCAGGCTGCAGAACAAGTTTTCCTTGAGGAGCGGTGTACAGAAAAATAAAATTGAGTAACACATACAGGACGGTGACAACCACGGTACCAATGAGCAATGCCCGGGGCAGGTTTTTTTGCGGGTTCTCTATTTCATTTGAAATGTAGGCGGCGGCATTCCAGCCCGAATAGGCATACGATACCCAGTACAGAGAAATGGCAAAGGCCGCTGATGTGATTTCTCCGAAACTCCCCGCATGAGGCATAAAGCTTGTGTCTCCCGATCTTCCATGGGCCAGTCCTGCAATGACCAGAAAGAGGACCAGGGCCACCTTGAGAGTGGTGAATATGTTTTGAACCTTGCTGCCTGTCTTCAAAGTGATGGCATGCACCCCAGTAAGGAGAATCACTACTCCAGCTGCGACAAATTTTGGATTCCATCCATCGAGCACATGACTTGCATATGTTCCAAGGGCAAGAGCTACAGCGGCTACTGGAGCAGCAAAGGCAACGGTGGAGGAAACAAAACCGGAAAGAAAACCAACAGCGGGATGGTAGAGCTCAGATAAATAATTGTACTCGCCGCCTGAGCGCGTAAAGGCAGAGCCAATTTCTCCGTAACATAGGGCGCCGATGAGTGCCGTTATGCCGCCTACAACCCATAGCATAATCAATGCAAAGCCCGAATGAATGTCTATTACCTGGAAGCCCAGACTAATGAAAACACCGGTGCCGATCATGTTGGCAATAACAATGGCAGTGGCCGAATAAAGACCAATGCGTTGTTTAGGAATTCCGGGAGATATCTGGGGCATAAAGGTGATCAGTCAAATGTTTGTGAGGGCTTGGAGGCCAGTTCGGTCATTGTTGCGTATTGTTCAGGAGTCAGGTCATCAAAAAAGTAATTGATCGGATTCACCTTTTCTCCATTTTTGATTACTTCATAATGTACATGAGGGCCGGTCGATCGTCCCGTGCTTCCCACATAACCAATCAGTTCTCCCCGTTTCACCTTTTGTCCTGCATGTACGGTGAACCGGGTCATGTGTCCGTAGAGCGTTTCGTAGCCGAAACCGTGATTGATAACCACATGATTGCCGTACCCCTGTTCCATATTGTCGGCCCTTTCAATGATGCCATCGCCCGTGGCAAAAATTTCAGTTCCGGTATTGGCCGTAAAATCCAGGCCGGGGTGGAATTCCTGGGTTTTGTAAATCGGATCGGTTCTCCATCCGTATCCTCCGGGGATGTGTTTCAGGTCTTTATTGGCAATGGGTTGAATGGCGGGAATGGAAGCAAGCAGCTTTTCTTTGTCCAGGGCCAGTTTGCTTACTTCATCATAAGATTTGGACTGGATATACATTTGTTTGGACACCTGGTCCACTTTCATGCTGATGGCTTTCATCAGTTTGCTGTTGTCATAATCGTCCAGGATCTTGTATCGGTCAACCCCGCCGTAGCCGGCTTTGCGGATATCGGCAGA
>PLXK01000115.1 GCA_003151415.1 Bacteroidota bacterium | reverse complement strand
ATGCCGTACTGCGCAAAACAGATCCCCGGTTCACTGCCCAGCAGGACTTTTACAACCGCTATATCAAAGGAGCCGGTAAAAAGGACGACCTCTGCGAGATCGTACAGTTGATCTATGAAGTAGCCCCTCCGATTTTAGAAAATACAGGCAAGATCAAAAACCCTTGGCCCAATGTGGATGCACACTCCGGTGCCCTTCTCATGCATTTTGGCATCACGGAATTTGATTTCTACACCGTGCTGTTCGGCGTTTCCCGTTCATTGGGCGTACTGGCCTCTCTGATCTGGGACAGAGCCCTTGGACATCCGATCGAAAGACCGGGTTCTGTAACGACAGAAGGAATCAAGAAAAAAATAGGTATTCCTGCATCTTAAACCACAAAATCCTCCAGAAACCTGGGGGATTTTTTTTGATAATCGCCTATGATCATACATGCATTGAGGCTTTTGCCCGGTTCCGATCTCAAGAAAAGTTTGCTCCTTCTCGCAAAGGAAAAGGAACTGAAAGCCGCATTCATTCTTACCTGTGTCGGAAGCCTGGAAGAAGCGGCTATCCGTATGGCAGGGGCCGGAGAGGTGAAACAATTTTCGGATAAACTGGAGATTCTTTCCCTTTCAGGCACCTTCTCAAACCGCGGGGGGCATTTCCATATCTGCACCTCGGATAAAAACGGCAGAGTGTGCGGTGGACATTTGATGGAAGGATGCATTGTCTATACCACGGCTGAAATTGTTATCGGTGAAGCACCCGGTATGGAATTCAGAAGAGCAGAAGACATTGAAACCGGTTTTAAGGAACTGAAGATTACTCCGATTAAAGAGTGAATGTTAAATAGTTCAAATAAATCATAGGGGGAAATGCCAGATAAAACCAAATACAACCAGCAGATGAATGTGAAATACAAACATCTTGAATTGATCGATGTTCCGGCCATTGTTGCTGAATGCAAAGAAAAATGGTTCAACCAGACCTTAACCGAAATCAACGACAGTGTTGCCAGAATAGGAATCGTGGAAGGGGAATACCACTGGCACAAACACGATAACGATGATGAATTTTTCTTTGTACTCGAGGGAGAATTGTTCATCGATCTCGAAGACAAAACCATCGTACTGAAACCCATGCAAGGTGTTACAATCACCAAGGGTGTTATGCATCGCCCAAGGGCTCCGAAAAAAACGGTGATGCTGATGGTGGAAACGAAAACGATTGATCCGATTGGAAACTAGCTTCGCGTCTCAGATTTTATAAGTATTGTTTCAGCCACTCCCTGGCCTGCTTGTCGTTAGTGAATGATTTCATCGGAATGGGAGGCTGCTTGAATTTGAAAAGTATATTCATAATTAGTTTCGAGAGTCCGGGTTTTGACACCATGGCCATGGCAGTATACACATTGGGCAATTGCGCTGTCGAAAATTTCCGTGTTTCTTTGTCTGGTATCGGAGTCTTGCAGAGGTAAATCAGCAAGGGAGCTTTTTTACCGCCGGTTATTTGTTTGACAAGAGCGATATTTTCTGTAATGTTTTTAACTGTCCGTACCGGGTTTTTTGAAAAAGAATAAAGCACCCCTTCCTCATCCAGCCGGTAATCGGCAATCTCCCCTTTAATAAGTTGCATGTTTTCAGGTGGTTTCATTCTTTCGGCTCATTGCGTATAAAGATAGGGATTCAAAAAAGTTTGTTTGCGGAGATATTTAAAACCGCTGACACGAAATGATTTTTTTGGGTGAAGCTAAATAATTCCAAACAGTGAAGCTCCTTTTTCTCCCAATGTATCCACCCGTTTTTCAATTTCAGGATCTTTCAGTAGTGGAGGAGCATGATGCGGTTTTATACGTGCATCAATGATTAGTGGTCCGAGACAGCCCCAGTGTTTGTGTTCAATGAAGTGGTTTACGCCATGGATGTCGTGCGAAGGATTGCTGCGGGTAAATGTAACCCAGAGGAAGTTATTTAACGAAGCGGAAACAAAATCGCTGTCGTCGCAGAGAATGATCAGGGGGATGCCATCCACCAGGCGCATCTGATCGTTGAGTGACGACGACAGGGTTGCCAGTTCGCGATGCGTGTTGTTTTCGTCGCCAAATGGGTTTCCTGAAATCGCCATGACCCCGGGCATGACCAGTCTTGGATTGCGGCAATGATCGGGCAGCGAAAGTGCCGGCAGGGAAGTGCAGAGTTCTCTTCGTTTTTCTCCGGCAGCTGCAATGACCACTTTGCTTCCGCTGTTGATGTCTGTTCCGCTGTAATCCAGGGTGTCGATTGTGGTCCTTGTCTGAAAATGCAAATCGGTTGACCAATCTGCTCTTTCCAGCATGTGTCTGAAATAATCCTCAATGCGGTAGGTACTTAAATCAGGGGCATCTTCTTTGGCACAAATAAAAAGGAATTTGGCCAGGCTCATTTGTCCGAAACCCAGAATGTGATTGGCAATGGTGAGTATCTCCTGGGGTTTGCGTTCTTTGATATAGGGTGTGTAGCGTTCGCTTCCGATGGCAAGCAGCAAGGGGTGGACACCGGCAGCATCTACGGCATTGACTTCATGAAGCCCGGGGATTTCTTTGGATAAGATATCGCCGGCTATTTCGTGAATCAACGCTCCGAAAGCGGTGTCTTCCTGAGGGGGCCTTCCGACAACCGTAAAGGGCCAGATAGCATCCTGTTTCTGCCACACTTTATGAACGTGCATGACAGGGAAATCGTGTTTCATTGAATAATACCCCAGGTGATCTCCAAACGGGCCTTCGGGTTTATTTTCTCCCGGAAAGATATCGCCGGTGATGACAAAATCGGCATCCGACGAAATGCAATAACCATCGATGTACGAATACCTGAATCGTCTCCCGCCCAGCACTCCTGCAAATGTGAGTTCGCTCATCCCTTCGGGCAAGGGCATGACGGCCGAAAAACTATGCGCCGGAGGTCCACCCACAAAAATGGAGACTTTCAGGGGTTTTCCTTGTGCAACGGCTTTGCTCTGGTGAACCCCGATTCCTCTGTGCAACTGATAATGCAATCCTATTTCTTTATTCGGGATGTAGTCATTGCCGTTCAATTGGATTCTGTACATCCCCAGATTGGAGTGCATCACGCCCGGATGATCCGGGTCTTCGGAATAGACTTGTGGCAAGGTGATAAACGGTCCGCCATCATCTGTCCAGCATTTTATCTGAGGAAGCTTGTCTATGGTAATTTCTTTCCAGAGAACCGGGCTGGAAGAGCTTTTCTTTGGAACAGCCATTCTGGCTTTGAATGCAAGCCCCGGCTGTCTGAGAGCAAGCAATGGATTGTCTTTTAATTTGGAGATATTTTTAACCGATTCAAGGGTGTCTCTGAATAAAAACCGGCTTCTTTCCGGTGTTCCAAAGAGATTGGAAACAGCCTTGAATTCGCATCCTTTTATTTTCTCAAAAAAAATGGCAGGTCCTTTTTTCTCAAACACCCTCAAGTGAATGGCCGCCATTTCCAGATTGGGATCCACTTCTTCTTTCACCCGAACCAGGTGTCCGTGCTTTTCTAAGTCTAGGATGCAATCATGCAAGGAGGAGTAGGCCATGTGTGCTCTCAGGTTGTTTTGTGCTGTGCGAACGCCCCAGGTTGCTTCTTAGCGGGCTAAGTTGGCAATTTGCAATGGGCCGTTTGCAATAAACTGTCAACTGAAAATTGAAAATTAATTTTTTGCCAAAGCAAATTGCCAAGAGCAAATTCATTCAAATTGTCCACTATGCCTTTACCTTGGCAGTCTTGGTCTCTTTGTATAGTTCCGCTCTTTGTGCCTTTACTTCCGGACTCACCAGGTACTCATCATAAGTCATGAATTTGTCGATCATGCCATTTGGACAAAGCTCGATGATTCTGTTGGCAACGGTTTGTACAAATTCATGGTCATGCGAACTCATCAGGATGTTTTCTTTGCAGTCGCGGAGTTCGTTATTGAATGCGGTAATGGATTCCAGGTCGAGGTGAGCGGTGGGTTCGTCAAGAACGATCATGTTTCCCTTTTGCAGCATCATGCGGGAAATCATGCAGCGCATTTTTTCTCCTCCCGAAAGTACATTGGTCATCTTGAGGGTTTCTTCTCCCGAGAAAAGCATCTGCCCGAGGAAACCGCGGATAAAGCTTTCGTCTTTGTTCGGGGAATATTGTCTGAGCCAGTCGACCAGGTTGTATTCGCCACCCATAAAAAAGGTATGATTGTCAGCCGGGAGGTATGAAATAGTGATTGTGCTTCCCCATTCAAAGGTGCCTTTGTCGGCTTTTCGGTTACCTGTAATGATTTCAAAAAAGGCTGTGATGGCCAGGCGCTCTCTTGAGATAAAGGCAATTTTATCGCCTTTTCGGACATTGATATTTACATTCGAAAAAAGATTCTCTCCTTCAGCTGTAGCACACAGGTTTTCGATATGCAGGATCTGATCTCCGGCTTCGCGTTCGGGCCGGAAGATGATGCCCGGATATTTTCGGGTAGAGGGAGTGATCTCATCGATGGTGAGTTTTTCAAGCAGTTTTTTCCGGCTCGTAGCCTGTCTGGATTTGGAAGCATTGGCACTGAAACGTTCGATGAAATCCTGAAGTTGTTTGCGTTTGTCTTCTATTTTGCTGTTCTGATCCGATTTCTGACGCAGAGCCAGCTGACTGCTTTGATACCAGAATGAATAGTTGCCGGTATAGAGTGTGATTTTACGGAAATCGATATCCACGGTATGCGTACAGACCTGGTCTAAAAAGTGACGGTCGTGCGAAACGACAATGACGGTGTTTTCAAAATCGGCCAGGAAATTTTCCAGCCAGGTGATGGTTTCCACATCCAGATCGTTTGTCGGTTCATCCAGCAGCAGAATATCCGGATTGCCAAACAATGCCTGTGCCAGCAGGACGCGCACTTTTTCTTTGCCGCTCAATTCGTTCATCAGTTTGTGGTGATAGGCTTCTTTTACGCCCAGATCGCTCAGAAGGCCTGCTGCATCACTTTCGGCATCCCATCCCATCATCTCCGCAAATTCACCCTCCAGCTCCGATACGCGTATTCCATCGGCATCACTGAAATCCGGTTTGGCATAAATAAGTTCTTTCTCTGCAATGACTTTCCAGAGTTTCTTATTGCCCATGATCACGGTTTGCAGCACCGGAAATTCATCGAATTCGAAGTGGTTCTGCTTCAACACGCTCATGCGCTGACCGGGAGTGATACTGACCTGTCCTTTGGTTGGATCAATTTCGCCCGACAATATTTTCAGAAAGGTCGACTTTCCTGCACCGTTTGCCCCGATCATTCCATAGCAGTTGCCCGGAATGAATTTGAGGTTCACTTCATCAAACAATATGCGCTTTCCGTACTGAAGCGATAAATTGGATACCTGTATCATGTGGACTGTTGTAATTAGTTTGCAAAAGTACGGATTTTATAAGGTTTTTGGGTGTTTTAATGCTGAGAAATGCTCAAATAGTGGTTGTTTTCTGATTCCGACTGCGATTTGGGCGTGTCCCCTGAAGTAGGCGCTTCGCTTTACTTCAGAGGGACGGGCTTTCGGCACTCGCTCTTTGCAGTATACCTTTCTGAAATTTCGTTAAACACAAAGATCAGGTACGCAAAGGGTTCCTGAAACTGCAAAGGAGCTTGAACAAATCCCGATAGCTATCGGGAGCCTCAATCCTGAGGACAAATGTAATTATGCCGGTACTATACTAAACGTCACATGTAA
>PLXK01000236.1 GCA_003151415.1 Bacteroidota bacterium | reverse complement strand
TCAAAGGAGGCCCGAATCTTTCCAAGGAAGCAGAACGTGTGGTGAAAACCATGCCGGCCTGGAAACCTGGAAAAATGAATGGTAAGTCGGTAGCCGTACAATACAATTTACCGGTCACATTCGTCCTTAGGTAGGAAATTGGAAAACGAGAATCCCATCCTCAGAAAAGTCATTCAATTGCTCAGTTTTGCAATGATTGCCATCTTCTTTGTGTTGGGATTCTTTCTTATTTTCGCCCCTCTGCCCCCCATTTTGCAGGATAGACTGCCCCAGCCTAACCGGACAATCCTTATCTTTGTGCTCTTTGCTTACGGTTCATTCAGAGCCTGGAGGGCCTGGAAGAAGTTCAGGGAATAAGCGGCGGATTCAGATGTCTCTGGTAAAGATCAGAACATGCGACCCCGGCCGGGGTCGAAAACGTATTCTTATACTGTTTCTATAAAGATTCGATGCCTCTGGCATCGTCTTCAATGACAAATGCAAAACGAATGAAATCAGCGGTTTCCATATCGGCCTTTTTGCTTCTCATTTCGATCATGGGTGGATGTTCGTATGATTATAAAAACACGGATACCACAACCACCGGCCATTTGAAGATCGGCGTGGATGAATCGTATTCGCTGATGATCGATTCGCAGATCTATACCTTCGAGACTTTTTACAAATACGCGAAGGTGACTCCCTTTTACAAACAGGAGGCCGATGTCATTGACGATCTGATGACCGATTCGGTACAGGCTGCTATTTTATGCAGGGATCTGACGGATAAGGAAAAAGAGTTTTTCAAACAGAAACAACGGATCGTGGTTTCCACCAAAATTGCCACCGACGCAGTTGCGTTGATCATCAATCCCGAAAATCCGGATTCCAATTATTCCATGGCAACAGTACGGGCCTTGTTTACCGGCGCGGATACCTCCTGGAGCCAGATCGACAAGGAGTCCAGGCTGGGCAAGATCAACGTGGTGTTTGACAACGAGAAATCCTGCAATGCCAGATACATTTCCGAAAATTTGCTGAACAAAAAACCGTTCCCGAAAAACTGTTTTGCTGTGAAATCGAATAAGGAAGTGATTGATTATGTAAACAAAAACAAGAATGCAATCGGTGTGATCAGCGTAAGCTGGATCAGCGATTTTCATGATCCCACTTCCCAGGATTTTTTGAGAAAGATCAAAGTCGTTGCCATCAGCAATAAGGACAATCCTTCTTCTGCCGATGACTATAAAAAACCCTATCAGGCCTGGATATATGAAAAGACTTATCCGCTGCGCAGGGATGTTTACATTGTCAAAACGGGTCTTCAGGAAACTCTTGGCTCGGGTTTTGCAGCCTTTGTTGCCGGTGAAAAAGGACAGCTCATTATCCATAAAATGGGTATGGTGGCTGCAACGGCCCCGGTGAGAATGGTGAAGATCAGCAATGAGTAGTGGGAAAAAAGAAGAAAAAAGGATTGTCTTTCGCATTCCTTTGCATGACAGAACAAGCATACAAACAACAAAAAAGAAGCACATGAAATTTTCGAAAAAACTATTGAGTCTTTGCAGCATCCTGGCCTTGTTTTCAATGGCTGCTTATGCGGTTCCGGCTCAGACCATCAAAGAAGCCATCCGGATGACTGAAAGCGAGCGGTATGAAGTGGCTTCGGCGGCATTCAAGAACCTGCTGAAAAGCGGAGACGATATGGGTGGCGACCTCTGGTTCTATTACGGCGATAATTTCCTGCAATGGGGCGTACTGGATTCTGCTAAAATCATGTTCCAGAAAGGGGCCGATGCCAAGCCAAGCAATCCGCTGAACTTCGTGGGTCTTGGAAGTGTAGCCTGGACAGAGGGCAATGCCGATCTGGCCAAACAGGATTTTTACAAAGCCACATCATTGACTACCACGCAAGGGAAGGATTTGGCGAAAGACAAGCAATCGATGGTGTATCTGAAAATGGCCCAGGCATATTTGCAAGGCAATGTAAAGAATCTGGCTGATGCATTTACGTACATCAATAACGCAATCAAGATTGATCCGAAAAATCCGGATGCCTATATCCTTCTGGGTGACTATTGGGTGGAGAAAAATATCACGGATGTATCCGAAGCCATCAAGAATTATGAAAAAGCCACGGACCTCGATAAAAACTCTTCAAAAGCATATCTGCGTCAGGGACAAATGTGGGTGCGTGTGCAAAATTACGATGAGGGATTGAAGGCTTACAACAAGGCTATTTCGATGGACTCTACCTTTGCCCCGGGCTATCGTTTCAGGGGAGATCTTTATTTTTTAGCCGGAAGATATCCCAAGGCCATTGACGATTATAAAAAATACCTGTTATTGAATGACAGCAGAACAGCGCGTGAAAAATATGCGAAAGCGGTATTCCTGACCAAGGACTACAAAACAGCCATTAAGGAAATAAAGGAAGTTCAGATGAGAGACAGCTCAAACCTGATTCTGTACCGCCTCATTGGTTATTCGTATTACGAAATCGGAGATTATCCGCAGGGTCTTTTGTACATGGAAAAATTCATGAACCGGCAAAAGATCAAAGACAAACCCAAGCTTATTGCTCAGGACCGTGCCTATTACGGAAAACTGCTCTGGAAGAATGGAAAAGATTCATTGGCCATACTTGAAATTCAAAAAGGCATGGCCATGGATGACAATTACATCATGGATGGTTATGGAGACATTGCCAATATCTATTTCAAAGCAAAGAGATACAAGGATGCGGCCAAATTCTATGAATTGAAAATACAACTGGAAATGGCCGATAAAAAAGGAACCAAAATCCCTGTAGGTGATTACAACTCGCTGGGGCAGGCGTATTATTTCAACAAGGATTACATAAAGGCCGATACGGCATTTGCAAAAATAACCGATGCGTATCCGGTTTTCGGAAATGCATGGAGAGGGCGTTGCAATTCAAAACAGGATGATGCCGATAAACCTGCAGGTAAAGCGAAACCGTTCTACGAACTGGCCATCCAGAAAGCCGGTACGGATATCGACAGAAACAAGAAGGATCTGATCGAAGCCTATTCCTATCTTGGTTTTTATTACCTGACACAGAAAAGTTTTGATTGCTCCAAAGCGGCCTGGTTGAAAGTGATCGAACTGGATCCTGAAAATGAAAAGGCAAAGAAGGCACTGGAAAGTAAGGAACTGAAACCCGTTGCCGGAACCTGCGACCTGTTTAAGAAGAATTGATTCGCAAACGTTAAAAGAAAAGGTGTCGCACAACGGGCGACACCTTTTTCTTTTGAGCTATTCGTTTGCGTTTGTGAGACTATCTGATCACATTGAACTTTTTCTGTTCCACTTCCCCTTTTGCATTGCGTACAGAAACCTGGTAGATTCCCTGAGGCAGGAAAGAAACATCGATCTTCAGCAAGCGTTCTCCCTGCACCGAAGTGTATTGCTTCCTGTTTAGCACTTTGCCAAGAATATCTGTGATTTCCAGCTGTATGTCTGAAGGCGAATCCAGGGTGATGAGCAGATTGATTTCCTGGTTTGCCGGATTGGGATACAGGTTTGTAATGAAACCGGCAATGGTTTTCCGTTCCTGAATGCCTGTTGCAATTGTTGCGCAA
Organism: Bacteroidota bacterium; assembly: GCA_003151415.1. Taxonomy (GTDB): domain Bacteria; phylum Bacteroidota; class Bacteroidia; order Palsa-965; family Palsa-965; genus Palsa-965. Next base: position 2,463 of record PLXK01000236.1, on the reverse strand, counting down.
CTTGTGTTGCAGGTGCATTTCGTCACTCCGGTCATCGTGCCGATGTTGGAGATGGTGGCTGCGGTGCAGATATCCACATGGCCGATACCGCCTACGGTTCCGCTATTCTGGACACTCGAGCCTCCCACGTTGAAGCCGCCGCATCCGGTTGTCGGTCCGTTGACGACAGCCGAGTTAAACCAGTTGTTGGCCACCACAATGACACAGCTTGTTGTAAAGGTAGCGCCTGCGCCATTCAGAAAGTCATGCCCGACTTTCATGAAATTGTTGTTTGTGAATGTTGCGGCGTATCCGTTTCCGAAATCCTGGTTGACGGTCACATTCCCGTTGTTGACAAAGTTGGCCGCCGAGTCGGCAAGTGTGCTGCAGGAAATTGTTCCGGAGTTGTTGTTGAAAAGAGCGCCGGCTGAAACAGCGATGCTCGTATCGGTCATAAACCCGTAGTTATTCAAAACGGCGCCTGTTTTAAACACGAGCAGGCTGTCTGAAATGATCGTCCCGTAGTTGTTCAGCACACTTCCGCTTCCGGTGACTGTCACAGTTTGATTGTGGATTGTTCCCTGGTTACAGAGCGTTCCGCCCGAAACGACAATTGCACCGGTAACAGTGGCATTGGGTGCAATACACAATGTGGTTCCGGCAGAGACAACATGCGTGCTGGCATCGTTGCTTGAAATGGTTGTGGTGCAGGAACTGCATTGGCTGAAAACAGGATAAGTTAAAGTAAGCATTGCAGCCATGGCCGCATAGATGTGTTTCATTGCTTTTCGATTTTATTTGGTTATGAAAGCAATTTAATCAAAAAGAAAAAGCAAAGCAAGGACGCGGGGCCCGTTTGGAGGAATATTTGTTTTTGCTGAAATGCGCAGCCAGTAAGGCTTACAGGGAATATTACTGATGATGAATATCAAACATTATTGGCAGGTACTAAGATCAGGTAAAGGGATTATTTACCTGGCTTCGTAGGTGAAGAGTGTATGCATATCAGACACGTGATAATCGGCCTTGAGTGTTTTTGCATCGGCGCTTTCCACCTTGTAGTTGAACTTTTCTTTGGAGGCGTCATCCGTGAAAAAAATATATTGCCCTGTCTTAGTCCAGGTTCCGGCTTTGTCTTCTCCATTTCTTTTCATTTTGAATTTGCCGTCACCTGTCATTTTCAAATAATCATCGGCCTGTTTCTTGTTTGGTTTTGCTTCCACGGCCCATTCTTCCACGGCGATAAGTACCCAGTTTTTATTGCAGAGTGATGTGTCCCGGGGAGCGGGAGCTTTCACGGTTTTGGGATACATTTTTTTTGCAGGAGCGGTTTGTGCCGAAGCCGCGAATGCCAATGCGGAAAAAAGGAAGGAGAGGAGAGTCTTCATTTGGATTTTATTTTTTTAGGAATGAGTAAAGCTAAGAATTTATCTTCCTTTTTTCGCATGAGCGCTTTCGCTTTTTTTTCCTTGTCGCCATGGCCCATCAGATGCAGGACACCATGAATCATGACGCGGCTGAGTTCGGTTTCAAAAGGCTGCTGTTCTGTTTCGGCATTTTCTTTGACACGATCGATGCTGATGTACAAATCGCCCGAAATGATTTTGCCTTCTGAATAGTCGAAGGTGATGATGTCTGTGTAATAATCGTGTTTCAGGAAACGGCGGTTGATGTCCAGCAGGAATTCGTCGCTGCAGAAAATGTAGTTCAGATTGCCGGTTTGTTTGCGGGAAGCGAGTATGGAATCGTTTATCCAGTTGCGGACAACTGTCGGGCGTTTAAGCCTGAAGTTCCCGGTTTCGGAATGAAAGCAAATGGATCTGACAGGCACAGAAAGAAATCAGTTAGCGGAAATTTTGAAATCAAGAACCACTTTTGAACCGTTGTCCTCAAATTCAACTTTATCGGCCAGGTGCTTCATGAGAAACACACCGCGTCCATTTGGTTTTTCGATATTTTCGGGGTTGGTGGGGTCGGGAAGTGTGCTGAAATTGAATCCTTCGCCTTCATCTTTCACCGAAAAACGGAGATGATCCTTGTTGGAAAGATAGCTGATATCGATATTTTTGTTCGGATTTGCCTTGTTGCCATGCTGGATAGCATTGTTTACAGCCTCGGTAATGGCTACAAGAATGTTCCCATAATGATCTTCGCTGATGTGGTAGGTTTCACAGATTGTGTTTACCAGTTTTTCAATGAATGCAATACTGTCTGATTGCGAGGTAAGTCTGATTTTTTTCTCCTCTTCTGCCATTACTATCATGATAGGTTGTTATTTTTCTTCAAAACTGTTAAAATACTCCGAAACTTTTCCTTTGTAAAAAGGACTCAAGGAAGCTGGCACCGTCTTTAAAAGCTCGATTTCTCTGGCCTTCAAACGGGTGTATTCAAGGAACTCATTTGGGTTGCTAAACTCTTGATTTTTAGGTTGATCTGCCTTTCTTTCGGTATCCATTTCGCGCTCTTTCTCAGCCTTCTCATAAT
>PLXK01000148.1 GCA_003151415.1 Bacteroidota bacterium | reverse complement strand
AAACTTTGAACATTTTTTTTGATTCCGTAGCTCAGCTGGATAGAGCAACTGCCTTCTAAGCAGTAGGTCACGCGTTCGAATCGCGTCGGGATCACCACAAAGCAGAAAAGTCCGAAGCAGAAATGCGCCGGACTTTTCGCTTTATAGCCCTTGAAGAGTCCGGCCCGGCAGGTCTGATTCAGGAGTTAATGAGAAACAGATCGAAACATTCCTCTTTCTTCGCACTGTTCCTGTTTCTCCGGACTGGCCCATTCTGCTCCCCTTTCAATTGCCAGCTGTCTCATTATTATTATATTTGTTTTGGCTGAAAAAGCGTTTTCCTGAACCGCTCTGTTCCCAAACCTTTAAATGCTGTTTAAAAGATCATGAACGATTGACACCGATCCCAGCTCAGAGATTCCCATGACAATCAATTTAAATAATTTTGTTTTCTAATTCGTTGCACATATGAAATCAAGGTCAGTTCTAGTTCTTATTCCGGCATTCTTGTTGTGCTTCGGATCTGGTTGCAAAGACCAGCCCAAAAAAAAGAAAGACTATCAGGTCGTTTCCTGGGCACTGGCCGATCCTCAGATGCTGCAGCCGCTGATCTCTACCGAACTGGGAGCGACAACGGTGATGAAATTTATTTTTCAGCAGCTCATCGAAATTGATTTCAAAACACTTGAACTGACCCCTGTTCTTGCCGAAAACCGTGCTGTAATCGAAAAAACAGCAAAAGGCGGGATGAGCCTTACCTTTACCATCCGCAAAGAAGCCCGGTGGGACAATGGAAGCCCGGTAACTGCCAAAGATGTTGTGTTCACGCTCAAAGCCATGCTGAACCCCGCAGTAAACAACTCCGCCATCAAATCAACCATTGATTACATTTCCGATGTGCAGCTTTATCCCGAGAATGCCAATAAACTCACCATTTATTGCGACACCATCTTTTTTCTTGCAGAATCGGGCTGCGGAGGATATCCCGTCATTCCTGAATATTTTTACGATCCGAAAGGCCTGATGAAGGATTTTACAATCGCTCAATTGCACAAAAACGCCAAGGCCCTGATCAACGATCCCAGGATCCAGGAATTTGCAACCGACATGAATTCGGAGAAACGAATGCGAGATAAAAATTTCATTTCCGGAAGCGGTCCGTATAAACTGGATGAATGGGTAACCAACCAACGCGTTGTGTTGAAGAAAAGGGCGCATTACTGGGGAGATACCTTGTCCGAACAGGTTCCTTATCTGGCCGGATACCCGGACAGGCTGGTATTCAGCACCATCAAAGACCAGAATTCCGCACTGAGCGCCTTGAAAGCAGGCAATCTGGATGTTCTTTACCAAATCAAAGCCAAGGATTTTCTGGCCCTGAAAGACGACAAAAAATTCAACGAAAAATTCAATCTCTATACCCCTCCTTTCCTGGTCTATTATTACCTCGGATTCAACACGAAAAATAAATTCTTCCGGGATAAAAAAACAAGACAGGCACTCTCCTATCTGACCGATGTCGACAAAATCATCCGAACCATTTTTTACGGCATGGCCAAAAGAACGGTGGGCCCCGTTCACCCGGATAACAAAAAAGAATACAATACAGACGTACCTTTGTATGAATTCAATCCCGAAAAAGCCAAAGCACTTCTTGCCCAAGACGGATGGAGCGATTCCAATGGAGATGGCACCATTGACAAAAGGATTGACGGGGTAAGAACCGAATTCAAGGTAACCATTGCGGTCAATCAGAGTGAAACACGTAAATCTGTAGCCCTGATGTTTCAGGAAGATGCCCGAAAAGCAGGAATTCAGGTTGATGTGGTTCAGCAGGAATGGAACACCTACATCTCCAACCTGAAAAAGCACAACATCGAAATGTTTGTGAATGGCTGGGCCCTCTCGCCTACCGGAAACGACATGAAGGGCGTCTGGCACAGCGAATCGACATTGAATAACGGCGACAATTACGTGAATTTCTCCAATGCATCCTGCGATTCTCTGCTCGATGCCATGCGGACAGAAATTGATGACGCCAAACGGGCCGTTCTTATGAAAAAACTTCAGGTGCTCATGCATGATGAGGCTCCCTGTGTCTTTCTGATTGTTCCAACGGGAACATTGGCCATCAGCAAGAAATTTACAAACGCCGAACCTTCAGCCATGAGACCCGGATTCAATCCCTCAGACTTCAAACTTCTGAAAGCAGACTAGATTACCGGTTCCCAAACATCTAATTTATTTGAAACCGGTTTTTTCTTTGCCCGGTCATTCGTACACTTAAATGCATGCTGAGTTACATCGTCAAAAGGATTCTTGTTTTCATTCCGACTCTGCTGGCTGTTTCCCTGATCACCTTTGTGATCAGTGTCAATGCACCGGGAGACCCCGTTGAACAGATGCTCAACAAAAACGGCGGCGGTGATGGTCAGGCCTCGGATAAACTCGCCACCGAAAAAGTATACCGCGAAACCCGTCAGATCTATGGCCTGGATCTTCCGCTTTTTTATTTTGATATCACCAATGCGACCTGCCCCGACACATTGTATAAAATAGCAGACGAAACAACACGAAACACGCTTGAAAGACTTTCAAATCAATACGGACACTGGGACGACGCAGCCGTTTACTACACAAAACTAAGATCGCTTGAATTCCTTTTGCTTCGCAGCAAAGCCACGGGAATAAATGCTGACCTGCTGACCCAGGCGAAAACAAATGTGGAATCTCTCTACGGCCTGTACAAGACAGAGGATATTCTGCATGCGTTTCAAAAACTCAGCTCCCTGACTGCTTTGGCGACAGAATCAGAGTCTTTTTCAGAAGCATTCAGGGAACTCAAAGACGCATACCTCCGGATGCAGCTCCACGGGAATGGAATGAACAAATACATCCCGGTGCTGCACTGGCACGGAACCAACAATCAATACCACCGCTGGTTCAGTCATTTTATTACCGGCGATTTTGGAATTTCGTATCAGGACAAACGTCCGGTAAGTTCACTCATCAAAGATGCCTGGCCATGGACCGCCGGGATAAGTCTTTTTTCAGTCTTTCTGGCTTATCTGATTTCAATCCCTCTTGGTGTGCACTCGGCGGTCAACAAAGGAGCGCTTTCTGAACGGATCAGCACCACTTTTCTTTTCATGTTGTACTCCCTTCCCAGTTTTTGGGTGGCTACGCTGTGCGTCATTTTTCTCTGCGGCGGCGACTGGCTGAATATCTTCCCCGGACCGGGCGCAGAGCCCATACCCCATGACGCTTCGATCGGATATACCCTTGTCCAAACAGGATGGCGGCTCGTCCTTCCTCTTCTTTGCTGGACATACGGTTCACTGGCCTTCATCTCCAGACAAATGCGCGGTGCCGTACTCAATGAAATCAATCAGGATTACATCCGCACTGCCCGGGCAAAAGGACTGAGCGAAAACAAAGTCATCTGGAAACACGCCCTGCGCAATTCGCTTCTTCCCATCATCACGCTCTTCGCCGGGGTGTTCCCTCTGGCTATTTCCGGATCCATTGTTCTGGAACACATTTTCAATATTCCGGGTATGGGGGAGTTGACTTACGAAGCCCTGTTTTCAAAGAACTATCCGGTTATTTTTGCTGTTCTGATGATTACAGCCTTTCTCACCTTGTTTGGAAATCTGGTAGCCGATATCTTATATGTAGTAGCCGATCCAAGGATTTCATACGAAGAAAACAAACGCTGAACCATGGATCCACTTTCCTCTTTTTTACCGGACATACAGGCTGATGAAGCGTTAATCGGACTTTCCGAAAACCATCCGCCTCAGACTTACTGGGCCCTGGTGAGGAAGCAGTTCCGCAAAAACCGAATCGCCGTATGGTCCCTGCGATTGATTGGCATACTTCTTTTCATAGCCCTTTTCGCCGATTTTCTTGCCAACGAAAAACCCATTGTCTGTAAATACCAAGGCCATGTTTATTTCCCGATTGCGAAAGGTTATCTGGTGGATGCGGGGATGGCAAAATGGCCCGCCGATTTGCTCAATGCCGACTGGCAAAAATTAAACTACGAATGGTCCGTTTTCCCACCGGTGCCTTATCTTCCGCAAAACCTGGACCATGAAAATGAACACGGTGTAAGTCCCTTTGGTTTACAAAAAGTAAAATCGAAAAGATGGACACACTGGATGGGCACAGATGAACTTGGCCGCGATATTTTGTCGGGAATGCTTCACGGTACCCGCATCGCACTCACCGTGGGGCTTGTCTCGATGAGTCTCGCGCTTTTCATAGGTCTTATCCTGGGCGCTCTTGCCGGGTATTATGGAGATGAGCGCCTGCAGATTTCGCGGACCCGTTTGTATCTCAGCATTCTATTCGGCTTGATTGGAATCTTCTATGGTTTTGGCTCCCGCTCTTTTGACCTGCACGATGCGCTGGCCGATTCATTCATTCATTTTTTGTTCCAGCTGATCTTCAGCCTGTTCATCTTTCTTGTTTTTCTTGCCCTGGGGAATATCCTGGTGCCTTTGTTCAGAAGGTCTTCCTTTTTAAATAAAAAAATCAAGATACCGGTGGATATGCTTGTATCCCGGCTTATTGAAATCATGTTATCGGTGCCCACCTTGTTTCTGATCATTTCTGTAGCCGCCATTGTTACCAGACCCTCCGTTTTCATTGTCATGGTCATTATCGGTCTGACGGGATGGACAGGTATCGCCCGCTTTATCCGGGCTGAATTGCTGCGAATCAGGAGTCTGGAATACATGGAGGCTGCAAACGCACTGGGGTTTTCCGAATTCCGGATACTTTTCCGGCATGCCATTCCCAATGCCTTGTCTCCCGTTCTCATTGCCCTTGCATTTGGTATTGCCGGAGCCATTCTGACAGAATCACTGCTTTCCTTTCTGGGTATAGGGGTTCCGGCAGAATCGATTACCTGGGGTTCTATGCTGGCTATGGCAAGGCAAACGCCGGGAGCCTGGTGGGTTGCACTCTTTCCGGGTTTTGCTATCTTCCTGACGGTAACGGTTTACAATCTTATTGGCGAGGGACTCACCGATGCGCTTGACCCAAGACAGCGAAAATAAGTCGTTTCAGGAAAACGGAATGGAGAGTTTTCGATTCGTGGGCAGGCTTATTCTTCCGGGCTACCGTCTTCCGTATCTTTCTGAATCTTGTGAATTTTCTTTGTGCCATCGTACATCGAGAACTTCAAAAACTTGCATTCCAGGGGCCCGTTGTATAAGGTGATTTTTCGTGTTCCGTGCAGGCCTATACTTTTCATCGCTTCCGGGTTAGAGGTGATGATCCAAGCATCGCAACCGGCATATTTCTTCTTCAGGGTATCGCCAATGCTTTTGTAAAGTTCGGTAATGTTGTCTGTATCGAGACGTTCCCCGTAGGGAGGGTTCATGATGATGATGGGTCTTCCGGTAGTTTTGGTGATGTGTTCCCAGGGTTCAAAATCCTGAAAGGAGGAACAAAAAACCTTCACGGTATCCTCCACTTTGGCATGCAGAATGTTGTCGCCTGCAATCCTGGCCACATTGGAAGAAATGTCAACACCGGTTATCTGCAGATGTTCTTCAGAAATCTTATCGATTGCCGCATTGAATATGGTATCCCACAAGCCGGCATCGTAATCGCGCCAGTGTTCAAAGCCAAAGCCTTTGCGGAAATAACCGGCCGGAATATTGTTGGCAATCATTGCGGCTTCGATCAGAATCGTTCCCGAACCGCACATGGGGTCGAGTAACGGAGTGCGTTTGTCCCACCCGCTGAGCAGCACAAGACCGGCTGCCAGCACCTCATTGATAGGAGCCAGATTGGTTTGATCGCGGTAACCTCTTTTATGAAGAGATTCGCCCGAGCTGTCCAGGGAAACGGTACAGGTGTTTTTGAAGATATGCAGGTTGATGCGGAGTTTGGGGTGTTCCAGATCGACAGACGGTCTTTTGCCGTATTTGTTGCGAAACTGATCCACAACAGCATCCTTGGCCTTTTGAGCCATGAATTGAGAATGGGTGAAGTAATCCGAATTCAGGGCGCAATCAATGGCCAGGGTATCATCAACGCCCATATAGTCCTCCCAGTTGATTTTTCCGATTTCGCGGTATAAACCTTCCTCGTTGACGATGTTGAATGTTTTGATGGGTTTGAGAATACGCAGGGCTGTACGCAGACAAAGGTTTGCTTTATACATAAAGCCTTTATCGCCTTCAAAACTAACGGCACGGTTGTGCTTTTCAATGTTTGATGCACCAAGCTTTTTCAGCTCGTCGACCAATAATTCTTCCAACCCAAATTGGGTTTTGGCCGTCATCGGGTAGTTCTCTGTTGCGCTTTCCATAGAATGCCAAAGATATTGTTAATTGGCTATTAAAAGTTCATATCCCGTCAAATCGTTCTTTCCTTCGAAAAAGAGGTCGGCTTGTGCAAAGTTTTTGTTTTATCAGGCAAAAAAGTATTATTTTTGAAAACTCATTATTTTTTTATTACTTGCATCGTTTTTACTCATTAACTCAATCCGGATATGGCTTTTAAATACCTGAACATTGAACGATCATTCATCCTTGTTGCATTGGCCTCTGTTATTACCGCCGGATGCGGCAATGGCAAATCAGAAGGACCGCAGCATGGGGAAGAGCCGAAAGACAGTGCAGCTCCGCCAATTGTCAGCATAAACGGACAAATTTTCAGCATTCCATCTCCCGTACAGACAGCTATTCTCATAAACCAGAGCGGTGCGCCTTTTTCCAAGGAAATGCTCAACTCCCCCACCAAAGTTGCGGGCTATTCGACCACGTTTGACAGGGCGCTGAATCTGGGTATTTACGGTGCCGATTTGGGGTATCTGACCATTTACAATCAAAACGATCAGGCCCTGGCGTATTTCGCCTCTCTGAAAAAGCTCGGTGACGAACTTGGCATTGCCAGTTCTTTTGATGAAAAACTCATGAAACGCTTCGAAAAAAATATCGGTAAAAAAGATTCGATCATATCCCTTGTTTCCGATGCATACAGAGCCAGCGACGCTTATCTGAAAGATGAAAAGCGCAGTGAAGTGGGCGGCCTGATACTCGCAGGGGGATGGATTGAAAGCATGCATTTCGCCACCGAGATCCTGAAATCAAAACCCAGCCAGGATGTGGAAAACCGAATCGGTGAACAAAGAACCTCGGTGAACAGCCTGGTTAAACTGCTCAGTTCGTTCAAAAAACCGGAATACGATCCCCTGATCAAGGAATTCAGAGCTCTTTCTTCTCTTTTTGAAACCATTGAAATCAAATACACGTTTGTTGAACCCACCACTCAGGCGGATAAGAAACTGACGATCATCAACAGTAAAACTGAAGTAAAAATCACCCCGGAACAAATTCAGGCCATCTCAGAGAAAATCGCCCTGATCCGTAAGATGATTGTACAATAAGTCCAGAAAGAAGCGAAAACGAAAACAAGAGAAAGTAAAGCACCCCCTATGAGCAAACCAGTATCCATTCTAAAAATTGTTTTCATTTTCACAATTGCCTTGTTTTTGAACAAGGCCTCTTTTTCACAATGCGATACCATCGCAAAAATCTGCAACAAGCACGTGAAGCTCCCTTTTGTGTCTGACGGACAATCTTACCGCTCTTTGCTCCTGAACGATCAGGCTGCCGAGTTTCAAACAACTTTTTATGGTGGCGCCACATACCGCGTGGCCGGTTGCAGCGGACTGACAGACGGCAATCTTGTATTCACTTTGTTCGATAAGGATCGCAACGTACTGTTTACAAATGCAAACCAGAAAAATGCTCCCTATTGGGACTTTAAAATATCCTCTACACTCGATTGTATCATTGAAGCCAAATTGAATCCGGCTTCCGGAAGTTCTTCCGGATGTGCCGTTATTCTGATTGGATTCAAACAATAATATTTTTTCTCTACCGCAAAAGCAACCAGACGCTTCGGCGAATGCTGTTTTCGTTATAAAATCGCAGAACAAACTCTATGAGTGAACGGATACTCAAGGCCTTAATGCAATTGTTTGCCATCATCGCCAAGGTAGATGGCGTAACAAATGACGGAAGAACCATTGTTCAGACCTTCCTCAAACAGCAACTGAGCTCCGATCTGGTTGATCAATACCTCAAACTCTTTGATGAGTTTATGGAGGCGCATCACCAGGTCAACAAAAAGAAGGACGGTTCAGCCAAGCGCACCTCACTCAATTCAGTTAAGGTTCTCAAAATTTGCACTCAGATCAATTCTGAACTCACCCAGAGGCAGAAAGTCGTTGTGCTGGCCAGGCTTATTGAATTCATCCATTCCAGCTATGAAATTTCAGAACAGGAACTGGAATTTGTACAGACGGTATCCGAAACATTCAATATCGATCAGGAAGAGTTCAAGCGGATGATGGCTTTCGTTCAGAACTCCGAAGAAAAAGTACCCGATTCGGATGAATTTCTCATCATCAACAGCCGGACCGAGCATCCATTCGAAAAGACCAGACATATTTTCAATGAGTCCATCAGCGGTCAGCTGCGTGTTCTTTCCATACCCAGCGTAGCCATTTATCTTCTGCAGTATTTCGGAGACGCGGAGTTGTATCTCAACGGACAGATTATTGCCAAAGATAAAATTTACATTTTGAATCCGGGTTCTTCCATCCGGAGTTCGAAGGTTCAGCCTATTTATTACAGCGATATCATCAGCTCTTTTCTTGCCGATAAAAGCAAGAAAAAAGTCACATTCATTGCCAAGTCTCTCGAGTTCAAATTCAAAGGGGGAAAGCTCGGTCTGCGTGACATCAACATGGCCGAAGATTCGGGCAAGCTCATCGGAATCATGGGAGGCTCGGGGGCCGGCAAATCCACTTTACTCACGGTATTGAATGGAAATGAAACTCCATCGGGCGGGGAAGTACTCATTAACGGGATCAACATTCACACTCAGAAATCGAAGATTGAAGGAGTGATCGGTCACGTTTCACAGGATGACCTGCTGATCGAGGAATTGACCGTGTACCAGAATCTTTTTTACAACGGAAAACTCTGTTTTGGCAATCTGAGTGAGGATGAGCTGAAAAAACGGGTGGATACGGTTCTGATCGACATCGGACTCTACGAAGCCAAAGATCTTAAAGTAGGAAGTCCTCTTGAAAAAACAATTTCGGGAGGCCAGCGCAAACGTCTGAATATCTCTCTTGAGCTGATCCGTGAACCACTGGTCATGTTTGTGGATGAACCCACTTCCGGATTATCCTCCCGCGATTCAGAAAACATCATGGACCTTCTGAAGGAACTCTCCCTCAAAGGCAAACTTATTTTTGTCGTTATCCACCAGCCCTCTTCCGACATTTTCAAAATGTTCGATAAGCTCATGATCCTGGATGTAGGTGGATACCCCATCTATTATGGCAACCCCGTTGATGCCGTAATTTATTTCAAGACCCGGGTCAATCACGTGAATTGCAACGAAAGCGAATGCCCGGCTTGCGGTAACGTCAATCCCGAACAGATTTTCAACATCATCGAATCCAAGGTCGTGGACGAATATGGTGAACTCACCCGCATCCGGAAAGTGTCTCCGAATGAGTGGAACAATATGTACAAGGAACATATTGAAATAAAGAACGAGTTTATCCAGCCTTCCACCGAAATTCCCGAAAGCACATTCAATATACCCAACAAACTAAAACAGTTTAAGGTCTTTATTACCCGCGATGTGCTGGCTAAACTCACGGATAAGCAATACCTGAGCATCAACCTTCTGGAAGCACCGGTGCTTGCCCTGATCCTTTCTTTCCTTATCCGTTTCTACAGCACGGATGCATCCAACACAACCGGATATACCTACCGCGAAAATGAAAACATCCCTGTTTACCTTTTCATGTCGGTGGTCGTATCCTTGTTTCTTGGACTGACTGTTGCGGCCGAAGAAATCATCAAGGACCGAAAGATTCAGAAACGTGAAAAATTTCTCAATCTGAGCCGGGGCAGTTACCTGTTCTCGAAAATCAGTATCATGTTTGTTCTTTCTGCCATCCAAAGCATCACCTTCCTGCTGGTGGGAAACACCATTTTGGATATCAAAGGCATGTGGATGGATTACTGGTTCGTTCTTTTCACAACATCCTGTTTTGCAAACATGCTGGGACTCAATATCTCTTCGGCATTCAACAACGCAGTAACGATTTACATCCTTATTCCTTTCCTGATTATCCCCCAGCTGCTGCTGAGCGGTGTCATTGTCAAGTTCAACAAACTGAACCCGGCCATGACTTCCCAGAGTATTGTGCCTTTCGCAGGCGATGTCATGACTTCCCGATGGGCGTTTGAGGCCCTTGCCGTGAACCAATACAAGGCAAATCCGTACGAGGCCAAATTCTATGCTGCCGACCGAAGCCAGAGTATCGCCGTATATAAAAAAGACTATTGGCTCACCTTCCTCAGACCGCTTGTGGATGATGCGGAAATCGCGCTGAAGAATGCCGACAAGAAACTGCTTACCAAGGATATGAACCTGCTGCGCAACGAAATCAGTAAGGAAATGGTCCGGAACAAGAATGTAAAGTTCGATGGTCTGAAAAATCTCACACCTTCGGCTTACAATGCAGATGTAGCCAATTCGCTGAGAGACTATTTCAATAAGATTTCGACCTATTACATCCGGAGATACAACCAGGAAGACGAAAGAAAAAACAAAATCATTACCGATCTCAACAGCGACTCGGTATCGAAAGCAAAATTCCTGAAGCTAAAGAACGACTACTGCAATGACGCTCTTTCGGATATGGTACTCAATAAGACTGATTTTGGCGGAAAGATTCTGGAAATAAACGGAGAACTTATCCAGCGCTGGGAACCCATTTACATGGAACCGACAAACAACTTCGGTCTGGCACATTTCTTTGCGCCAAGAAAGGTATTCCTGGGCAGATCTATCGACACTTATTGGTATAACCTGTGTGTCATCTGGAGCATGTGTATCGTTCTTGGTTTTACACTCTATTTCGACCTGCTGAAAAAATTCATGAACCTCCTGGAAAATATCGGAGACTACTTTGCTTCGAAAAGGAAAAAGGAATAAGACCAGACCATTTGTCACCCGAAAAAACAAAAGGGAGAATTCATTGCGAATTCTCCCTTTTGCATATCAATTGGATTGCATCTTCACAGCCGGCTATTCCCTTTTACCGGAATTCATAGGTCCCGTTGGTTGCCACCTTGACTTCAGGCAGTTTCCTTTTTTGCTCGAAATAATCATAACCCGATTTCAGATTCTTCCAGAACGCGATAAGGGCCGGTTCTGCAGCAAATTGCGATTCCAGATCAGCCAGATTCGATGGAGAAAGAACAGCAGGAAACAAATGAATGGAAATGTCTTTTTGGCCTGCATTGCGCGCTTCCGCCGCCAAAACATACACCTCCTTGATTTTGTCGTCAGTAAGGGGTATGCAGCCTATTGTCACGCAATTTCCATGAATCATGATGGCGCCTCCCAATTCATTCTTATGACCCAGTATCCGATCACTTTGATTCGGATAACTCAGCCCCAGAGATACATAATAGTTGCTGTAAGGATTGAAAACGCTGAGCTTATAAAAGCCTTCCGGAACCTGACCATCCCCTTCCCTTCGTTTCGGACCCGGTGTACCCGATGAGGAACAGATGTCGTAAGAAGAAAAAAGCCGAAAAGAAGCGTCGGTATTCGAACGAACCCAAACTTCCAGCTTCTTTTCCTTCTTGAAGCCCCGAATGAATATGCTGAATGCATGGGTATCGATGTGCATATCATTCAATCTTGTTTTCAACACCGGCCATTTCTCCTGATAGGCCAGACGCACTTTGGGCGCTTTCATCTGCTCGTTCCGGAATGAATCGCCTCCTCCGGCGAAGGAACAAAAAAGCAAAACGGCAAACGCCCAAAACAAGCCTGTATGTCTGTTCATTCCTGTTTTTTTAATGAATGGATTGCTCCTTATTGCCTTTGTCGTTGCGGAAATCAATACTCCGTAAATGTGTTCCGGCACCCTGTCAAAACTACTGAATTGAGATGAATTGCCCCGTTTGAGGCCTGTTTTCCCTCCCTGCTTTTATTAACAAAAAGAGATACTTGTTAACCCGGGCATTGGAAAGCGGAGGGAGAAGAATCCTTTTTTTTAATTTTACAACCAGACAAACACGACCTGAATGAAAAAAGTTCTGCCTCTTATCAAAAACAAGTATTTCCTTGCAACCTTTCTGGTGATCGGATGGGTCTTGTTTTTTGACAAGAACGATGTTTTGTCTCAGCTTGACCTGACCAGACAGGTAAACAAACTCCGCTCTGAAAAGAAATATTTCACTGACGAAATCCAGAAGAACAAGCGGGATATGATGGAATTGAGGACGAACCCGAAGAATCTTGAAAAATTTGCCAGGGAGAATTACCTGATGAAAAAAGACAATGAAGTAATTTACGTGCTGGTACCGGAAAAAAAGGCCGCACAGGCTGCTCCTTCAGCCAACAGCTCTTCCTCGGGGCAACATTGAGCCCTACCCGCCTTTAAACTCTCCAAATACATTCCGAAGCACATCAGCAATCTCTCCCAGGGTTGCATATTCTTCACAGGCTTCCAGAATGCGTGGCATGAGGTTTGAATTTCCCCTTGCATCGGCACCAAGCTGATCCAAAACATGGCTTACTTTTTCGTTATTCCGGGTAGATTTGATCATCTTGATCTTATCGATCTGCACCTGACGGATGGAATCATCTATGGTGAGGATATTGCCCAAAGGCGGTTCTTCGGATTCGAATTTATTGACACCGACGATGATTTTTTCTCCGTTTTGAATATCACGCTGATAGTTATAGGCCGACTGGGCGATCTCTTTCTGCATATACCCTTGTTCGATCGCCTCAACAGAACCTCCCATGGCATCTATTGTCTGAATGTATTCCCATGCCCGTCTTTCCACCTCGTTGGTCAGTTCTTCAACAAAATAAGATCCGGCCAGAGGATCAACAGTATCGGTCACTCCACTTTCGAAACCAATAATCTGTTGAGTGCGCAGTGCAATACGGGCCGCTTCTTCAGTAGGAAGGGCAATAGCCTCGTCAAAACCATTGGTATGAAGACTTTGTGTGCCTCCCAAAACCGCAGCCAGCGCCTGCATACTCACCCGAACGATGTTGTTCTGAGGTTGCTGGGCAGTCAGGGTCGAACCTCCGGTCTGCGTGTGAAACCGCAACATGCAGGCCCGGTCATCGGTAGCACCGAGATCTTTGGTGATTTTTGCCCACATCCTTCTCGCGGCCCTGAATTTGGCAACTTCTTCAAAAAAATTGTTGTGTGCATTGAAGAAGAATGACAATCTTTTTGCAAAAACATTGATATCAAGCCCTTTTTCAAGAGCCGCCTGGAGGTAGGCTTTCCCGTTTGCCAGGGTGAAGGCGAGTTCCTGAACGGCCGTTGAGCCTGCTTCGCGGATGTGATACCCCGAAATTGAAATCGTGTTCCATTTGGGTACCTCTTTGCTGCAATATTCGAATATATCGGTAATGATCCGCATGCTTGGTTTGGGCGGATAGATATACGTGCCACGGGCGGCGTACTCCTTAAGAATATCGTTCTGAATGGTGCCGGATATTTTTTTCAGATCGGCTCCCTGTTTTTTGGCCAGGGCGATATACATCGAAAGCAGAATCGATGCAGTCGAATTGATGGTCATGGATGTGGTGACCTTATCCAGACGGATGCCGTCGAAAAGGATTTCAATATCCCTGAGCGAATCGATGGCCACGCCAGATTTTCCAACTTCGCCTTCGGCAAATGCATGGTCGGAATCATACCCGATTTGAGTGGGCAGATCAAAAGCCACGGAAAGTCCGGTGGTTCCGTTATTCAATAAATAGTGATACCGTTTGTTGCTTTCTTCGGCAGTGGAAAAACCGGCGTACTGACGCATCGTCCAAAGCNNTTGATTTCAATTCCCGAATCGGTGAGAAACTTTTCTTTTCTTTCCTGGTCTTCCATACGCTGATATTCTTTCTGTCAGATCAGAAATTCTGTCCGACTTCTCTCTTTATATATTCCAAGGCAACATCCGTCGGCAGTTTTGTAACCTGTGCGGCGATATTGATAATCATCTGACTGAGGTCAATGCTGGATGCAGTATCCGGAATTTTCGTAGCCGAGATATTGACGAGTTTAATGATTTCTTCCTTAGCCGTTTTCACCATTTCCCAGGCATGCCCGCTGACATAGATCTGCTGAGAGAGATTGTGTTCAAACTCCGTCCGGATTGCCTTGATCAGTTCTGTCTGGAGCAAACGGGCACTCATCCCCTGTTTATTGACGCGGGGAATCAGACTGTTTGGCGAAATGCGTTCCAGAAACAAAGCGATCCGTTCGTAAGCCTGCAAACGGGTGGGGGTGATAATTCCCTGGTTGGCGATTCGGATTTCAGTCAGCCGTTTTCTTGCATCATTGTCCAGAAAGCTTTTAACAAGATAATAAGCNNGACTGCTTTTAACAAGATAATAAGCCGTCAGAAATACAATGAGAGCCGGAATAATCATTTTCAGGGCACCAATAAACAAATTCATCGTAATATCCATGGTTTTAGATTCTTTGGGTGGCTAAATATACTGATTCCTGTGAAAAGCAGAACACGGAGCCTATCCCCCCATCAATTTTAGTGCGCCGGGGGCAATTCCATTCAAAATGAGTAGATTTGCGAAACTTTTTTGCCTTATGACCTTATCGGA
>PLXK01000227.1 GCA_003151415.1 Bacteroidota bacterium | reverse complement strand
TTGCCTACCATCCTTCCTGGCCCGGGGTGGATAACATGTATACCTATAACAAACCTCCTGTAGATTCGATGGTAAACGAATACCTGGTCAGCGGCGTTCCCGATTGCATCATGCTTGGAAACCAAAAGCATGCCGGCCCTGCAGCTTATGTTCAAAGCGATATCGACAATGAGTTTTCTGCCGGAAGCCCGATAAAAGTTCAGGCGGTGGATACCATCACAACCGGCACCACACACGGAGTTGTCGTGACTGTGAGCACTGTGGGTCTTGTTCCATCAGGCACATACCGTCTGCGTACGGTCATTACCGAATATCTGCATTTTGCCACGGCTCCCGGAACAAACGGCGAAAAGGATTTTCCGAATGTGTTCCGTAAAATGATGCCAGACTGGGCAGGCGATCATATCACCTTACCGGCTGTTGGCAGTTCTGTGAAATTCAGCTACAGCTATACCGAAGACCCGCTTTGGAACATGTCCAATGTCAAATTAACTTCCTATGTTCAGGATGTAAACTCCCTGGCGGTACTCAATTGCGGTTCGGTTGGCGATCCACAGATCAATTATACTCTTGCCGCTCCGGCAGTAACCGTTCAGCACGGCGCCACGGCGGGCGTAAATGTTTTCAATCTCAGCTCATTGAATACCGGTACGGCTGCCGAGCAATTCTCTTATACGCTCACCAGCAATGCTCCGTCTGACTGGACAGCCAATTTCACCGTAGGAGCCAATACTTTTGTCAGCACGGCTTCGGTGAACACCCCTGCCAGTGCGAACAATGTAATTACCGTCAACGTGACGCCCGGAGTTACTCCTTTTGTCGGTACTTACACTTTGAAAGTACAATCCATTACCAATCCTACTTTCCCTCCGATGATTTGCAACATGTATGTGATCTCCAATGTGAGCGACCTGATTGTCGACAACAGCGGAAACCTTGGAAACGGCAATCCCGGAAGTGCAGCCAATTGGGACACTGTGTATACTGCAGGTCTTTCTCTGGCCAACCGTTTAACTGTAGGAAGCACCAACGAAATTGTGATGGCCAAGGCAATCAGTCAGAACGCTTTTGCCGGAGTAAAAAACATCTATCTGAATATCGGCTGGACTTTCCCATCTTTCACCGATGCAGAAGTGGCCCAGCTCACCACCTTTCTGAATGGAGGCGGCAACCTGCTGGTTTCGGGTCAGGATATAGGTTGGGATACCTGGTCAACTGCCGCAGCGGCACCGGGCAGCGGAACAGTCAATACAAGAGCTTTTTATACAAATTTCCTCTGTGCATCCTGGTCGAGCGACGGAACGACAGCAAACAGCACGCTCACGACGATAAACACAGATTCAGTCTGGGGATGGATGCCCAATGCACCGATTGCCAATTTTTACGGAGGAACAAATTTCTTTCCTGACGAAATCACACCCGTTGGAAAAGGCATGCCGATTTATAACTACAACGGATCTGTCAGAATTGCGGGTGTTCGTGCAACCAACAAAATCTGGAAAACAGTCTACATCGGAACGGGAATTGAAATGGTCAACACCAAATTGAACCGCAGCACAATTATCAAAAGAGCGCACGACTGGTTTTACGGAATGGTGGCTACCGGAATCAATGAACTCGGTTCGGCTTCAGAAAATCTGGGTCAGAATTATCCGAATCCAAGCAATGCAACCACCACTATTCCGCTTTCCAATATTGAAAAGGATTTGGTGATGCAGGTTGTTGATCTGAGCGGCAGGGTATTGTCTTCCATCCAGGTGACACGAGGTACGCAACTTATCCAGCTGAATACCGCAGATCTTGCTCAGGGCATGTATATGTACCGTTTGATGGATGGAAGCAAGCAACTGGCCTCGCGTCCGATGCAGGTTGTGAGATAAATGCATCTGTTCCGTTTTAAAGTATAAAATCATCCTGTCTGATACCATATCGGACAGGATGATTTCTTTTTGGGGAATGAACGTGGCTTCCTGACGGTGCAAAAACTGTTCAAATCTCCTTTGTTTTTACCTGTTTTGGCGCTTTCTGCTTCCGGAATAACACGTATTTTTGCCCCTCAGCAGCAGACAGAAAGGATCCGAATGGACAAGCTTAGAATTTCCGCAGTTTCTTATTTGAATACAAAGCCTTTTCTGGAAGGAATGGGGCAATCGGGTTTTCTCGAGAAGGTCGACCTGTCGCTGGATATACCTTCTCTTTGCGCTTCCAAATTGCTCGAAGGTAGTGTAGACATTGGTCTTGTGCCGGTAGCTGTCATTCCTCTGCTTAAGGAAGCCCACATCATCACCAATTATTGCATCGGCGCGGAAGGGCCCGTAAGATCGGTTTTGCTCTATAGCGATGTGCCCCTGAAAGAGATAAAATCGGTCCTGCTTGACAATCAAAGCAGAACTTCGGTGACGCTGGTGAAAATTCTTTGCAAATACTTATGGAAAATACATCCGGTATGGACCTTGGTAAAGGACGGTTATGAGCAGGATATCGGCGGAGATGTGGCAGGAGTTGTTATCGGCGACAGAACCTTTGGGCTTAAAAATAAATTCAGATACGCATTCGATCTGGCAGAAGCCTGGAAAACCCTTACAGGTCTTCCATTTGTTTTTGCCTGTTGGGTGAGTAACAAGCCAATTGATCCGGAAACAGAGCGTTTGTTCAATGAAGCCCTGGGTTTAGGGGTGCAGCGGGCAGCGGTTGTTGCCGAACGGTATGAGAATCAGTTTCCTGCAGGCTCAAACATCAGAGAATACCTCACTCAGAATATAAGCTTCCACCTCGATGAGCCAAAAAGACAAGGATTGCAACGTTTTCTTGAACTGCTGAGTACAATAAACGCCGGTTCAGTTAAAGCCTGAGACCTAAGAATCGTATATTTAGAACTTTATACAGATTGTTATTATATTTGTTTTTTGCAGCCAAAACCAGACCTGGAAATGAAAAAAATACTACTTTCTTTTGTCCTCTCCCTTTTTCTTTTTGGAACCGTATCCTTCGCACAAAACATCATCGAGAAAAGCGAGGATAAAGTGAAGTTGTTCAATGCACAACAGGAATTCTACAAACAGGAATATGTCAAGGCGCTGAATTTATACAAAGAGATTCTCAGCAACCGGCCCAAAGATGCCAATATCATTTTCCACATCGGAGAGTGTTATTACATGATGGAGGATTTTGTGCAGGCCACAACCGAATTCGAAAAGTCGGTTGGCATTGATGCCAAGGCAGCCCCCGAAGCCCATCTTTATCTCGGAAAACTGTATCTGGTAAAAGCAAAGCTGGATTCTGCAGGACACGAATTTGAAAGCTTTCGCACCCTGGCCGGTAAAGAATCCAAAGTAAAGGAGAGCGATGTGGATCTGTATATCAATATGGTCAAAACCGCCAAGGACTTAATGTCAAAACCCATTGATGTCAGCGTAACGAATCTGGGTGACAACATCAACTGCCAGTATGATGACAAAAGACCTTCTGTCACGGCAGACGGGAAAATAATGGTCTTTACCTCGCGCAGACCCGAAGGCAATTCAAAGGCGGATATGGATGGCGATAAAAAATTCTTCGACCACATTTACATGTCTACCTGGAACGATACAAGCAAATCCTGGAACCAGGCTGAATTCATGGCCGGAACCATCAACGGTACGGGCCACAATGCCTGTTCAAGCATTACACAGGACGGCAAACAGATTTTTATTTACCGCAACAACGATGAAGATGCGCCCGGTGGCGAAATATTCGTCTCCAAAGTTGCTGCTTCCGGCAAATGGGGAACTCCCAAAATCATGGAGAGGCCCATCAACTCAAGTTATTTTGAAGACGGAGCTTGTCTTTCGGCCGATGGGAATACCCTTTTCTTTATCAGCGAGCGCGGACAGGATATGAAGACCAAAGGCGGACAAAAAGGCTATGGCAACGGAGATATATGGATGTCCAAAAGAATATCCAAAACAGAGTGGGGTATTCCTGTGAATATGGGCCCTGAAATCAATACGCCTTATGACGAAGGCGGAATCTTTATCCATCCCGATGGCAAAACGCTTTTCTTCTGCTCTCAGGGCCACAATTCGATGGGTGGGTATGACATCTTCAAAACAACACTGGTAAACGGAAAATGGACAACGCCTGTTAATCTGGGTTATCCCATCAATACGGTGAATAACGAAACCAGCTTTTGTCTTTCGCTCGACGGCAATACAGCCTACATTTCCAGTAATCGCCCGGGTGGAATGGGCGAACGGGACATCTACAAAGTGGACATGTCGAACTACGATGTGCTGGGCGGAAAAAGCCGCAAGGAAAGCGCCGAGGCTGTGAAGATGTCGATCCTTAAAGGAACGGTATTTACCGGCGAAAGCGGCAAACCAATTCCGGCAGAACTGGTGATCTTCGATGAGGCGGGAGCGGAAGTGGGAAGGACATCAGCCAGCGACGACGGCAATTACTTCATCACTCTGGATGGCGGTAAAACATACGAAATCCGCATTGATGTAAAAGGATGCAAACCCGTCAGCGAAAAAGTAAAACTCGACAAAGGCACCACCGGTCCTTTTACATTGGTCAGACACTTTCTACTCTATAAGAGCTGAGCACATTTTAACTTTACCTGAAATCTCCGGTCTTTGATCGGAGATTTTTTTTTTGATTTTTTTTGAAAACGCAGGAAAAAATAATTTTACCCTGGAGGTATAGAGATCACAAAGGGCCAGGGAAGGAGTATAGTCTCCATGACCATCTTGCCTCCGTGCTGAATTTTGTTGTCTCAAAAACGAAACTCAGGGATATCCGCTTTGTCGGGAATATCTGCTTTCAAATCACCTTATAATTCTTGTACTCTCCGATTTTCCATCCGAATTTTTTTTGAATGAAATAAAGGAGTCTTGCCTTGAAAGAGCCGAATTTCTTTTTGGAAGGGTCAAAGGTGAAGGTCCAGTTGCTTTGTTTGATCCGCTTGAGCATGACAGCGGGATGCTTGCCACTGAAGCGTTCCAGGGAGTCTATGCCGGAATAATCAAATTTATCAACCACAGGAATATTTTTATCCAGCCAGGCATCATCGTGCCACATTTTGTGAAAGTTTTCCTGTTTGGCCTNNGTTTCACCCAGCCGTAATGATAGACAGCGGCATCGATGGCTTTGACGTTTAGCTTTCTTCCATCAAGACGAAAGCCTTGTGCGTCTTTGAAAGAAGAAATGTGTTTGTTGTTTTTCACGATTCGGATTTCCTTGTTGTACCAGCGTCTGGAATCGCCCACAAAATCGTAAGAGCCGTAGAAATGCAGATAATTGAAAAGCAATCCTTCCACCGTTTTGTCATCCTTCCATTTGAGCATAGCGGTTTCAATGGCCGGTAGATAGTGTTCGTGGATCACTTCATCGCCCTGAATGTAGAAACACCAGTCGCTTTCAGCTGAACAAGCCTGAAAGGCCTTATTGGTTTCATCGGCCAGCACTTTTCCGCCCTGACGCAGGGTATCATCCCAGATTGTTTCAATGATTTTTATTTTATCCGAAGGGATGGAACGGATGAGATTCAGGGTATCGTCTTCTGATTTGCCGACGGCCACCACCACTTCATCACAAAGCGGCAGAATGGAAGAAATGGCCTCTACGATCGGGTAATCGTAGCGAAGGGCATTGCGCACGATGGTGAAGCCCGAAACCTTCATATGCCGGTGTAATTAGCCGGACTGATTTTTTTCAGTTCAGCCTTCACATCATCATTGACAGCCAGGTGATCGATGAAGTGGCTGATGCTTTCGCGTGTGATGTGGGTATTTGTTCGTGTCAGATCTTTCAGTGCCTCGTAAGGCTTGGGGAATCCTTCGCGCCGGAGAATGGTTTGGATCGCTTCTGCCACAACGGCCCAGTTCTCATCCAGAT
>PLXK01000117.1 GCA_003151415.1 Bacteroidota bacterium | reverse complement strand
GGGCGCAGAGCCGACAGTATGAATATAGGAATGACCGCCGATTCCCTGATCGATGTCCCTGAAAGCGGCGCAAATGGTTGGCGAGGGCAAATCGTTGATATTGGGAATAGCCGAAGTAATGAGGAAGTTGTTCAGTCCACCGGCAACTGTTGTATCGAATGTCAGTTCTCCATTGTCTCCCAGAACGGCCTTGTTGTATGATTTTCCGAAATAGCAAAAATTAAATCCCAGATCGACAACCCCGCTCCATACATCATCGGCGCCTACAAGAATCGGAGAGCCTGTATATGGATAAGGCACATAAGGAATCGAACTGACGGTATAATTGCTGGTCTGATTGTTTGAAACAATTGTCGAGGTCAAGGTTGTGCATTGTCCCTGACAAATGGTGACACTGGCGCTTCCCGGAGTGATGGAGGGACATGCCGGCGCCCCTTGCGAAAACAATTTCAGTGAGCAGATAAAAAAAGTGGCGAATAAATATATTGTCTTTTTCAAGTGTAAAAGTATTAGTGCATGAATGTTTTTGTCTTTGTGTTCCTGTTCATTAAACCTAATTTAAAGAATATTCCTTTAAAAGTCAAGCTCGGGACTGAAGCCCAATAGAAACAGGTGTTTCAAGCAAAACAAACACGTCTCTGTTTGCTTTCGGGAGGATACACTTTCACTTTCCGAATAACAGGCAGGATCTGGCGAAATGAAGAAAATAAAATTACTGCGGAGCGATCACATTAATTCTATGAATAGATTGCAAGACAATAGTTTCAGATACTGTTTTTGAAAAGAGATTAAATTGTCTTGGGAAGGGCGACGAAAGGCAAAAAAAAACCGCCTTTTACGAGACGGTTTTTTTCAAATTCAATTATTTTATTGGATCAGGATTTAAACAGGGCTGAAAACACAGACCGTATCTTCAAAGGGCCTTGATTTTTTCAATCCTTTTTTCAAGTCATCAATCAGTTGGATGCTCTTTTTGATTCAAGAAAACACTCATCAACGATAATGGTGTTGGCAAATTCAGGACGGTATGCTTTGCGTTTTCTCAAAACACATCTGGTAAACATCGAGATCCAGTTTTCCAGCTCATCAGCCGTTTCAAATTTTCTGCTTTGTTGATTTGATGTTGACACAATCCGGGTGGAATGATCAACATTCAGGATTGTTTCGCCATCCAAAAAAAAGTTTGAAATTTGTCCATTCTTTTCTTCTGATATCTGATGTACTGTTAATTTCTCATCGCTCATAACAAATGTTTTGATTTTACGCAAATGTACCACCTCCATGGACTGAAAACAAGCATATTTTGCATATGTTGAAAATTTTATCGTATTTGTTGAAACATATTTTTTTACAGGCGACATACACGGAGTTTAACAATCCGGAATTATCTGAATGCAGGCCTGTTAATGGCTGGTAAAGGGTGAATCCGGGAAGAGTTGCCTGTAGGCAAACTAAAGCTCTGATATTCAAACAATAACGCATAACGCAATACCAAATAACAATAGAACAAAATGCATAAAAAAGCAGGTCTAAACGTATCCGGAGAGGTCTTCCGTTTTCTAAAAGATCTTGGAAACAACAACAACCGAGAATGGTTTGTCAAGCACAAAGACAGGTATACGGCCGCACACGAGCAGATGATTCTATTTGCAGATGATCTCCTGGTCCGGATGAACATGCATGACCGCATTGAGACTCCTTCCGGAAAAAAGAGCCTGTTCCGGATTTACCGTGATGTTCGTTTTTCGAAAGAGAAAACGCCTTATAAAACGAGCTGGAGTGGCAGATTCAGCCGCTCAACAAAATATTTAAGAGGAGGATATTATTACCACCTAGAGCCCGGAAACTCTTTCGCCGCCGGCGGTTTTTTCAATCCCAATCCCGAAGATCTGACCCGTATCAGACAGGATATAGATTTCAATTACGCGGAATGGAAAAAAGTGCTCAAATCGAAAGCCAAGTTTTTTAGTATGCTTGAAGGAGAATGTTTGAAAAAAGCGCCGAGCGGTTTTACCACCGATCACCCGGCGATTGACCTGCTCAGACACAAACAGTTTATCCTGAAACACAGGTTTACGGATAAGGAAGTGCTCGGTGCCGGATTCTCAATTCTGCTCAGCCAAACATTCAAACAGATGCGGCCATTCTTTGATTATATGAGCGAAGTGCTGACCACTGACAGCAATGGTGCACCTCTGGAGGAATGAGAATAAAGGGGAAAAACAAATGGATTAAGGAGCCAGAATCTTTGCGTATTTATTGGCATTTGCCGGATCAATCGAACTGAGCAATTGGGCGGCCTTGGCTTTTTCATCGGAATAGGCCCCGGAAAAGAGCTTAACGAGCTCATCAGATTTTGCACTGAAAAATACCTGAAGATTGAATGAGGCTGGCAGATCCTGGTATATTTTCTGAACAAGAAGCATGCTTTCATACACATTTGCCCGGCCCGTTGCCACATCGTTGTACATCAGATCAAATCCCATGCGGTGGTATTTGTATGCACATTCCCTCAGGCCGGCGAATTGCGTATTCATTGCATTTTCAACGAGCCAATAGCGGTTTTTTGTGCTTTCAAATGCCTTCCACCCTACTTCGGCGGCATTCTGGGCATTGTTTACAATTTGCTGCGCTTTCTGGTAATAAGGCGTCCCGCCATTGGGCGAATAAGTATCATAATCCATCGCAATAGCGATGTAGGCATAATAAGCCAAAACCGATGTCAGGTTATTTGAAAATGTGGTTTCCACAAAATCCATCGGCTGGGCTTCGATGTAATTGAACTGAAAATCGTTGTCATTGAAATTCAGAATAGTTGAATTGTAAGAAGACTTATAGATCGGGCGGTTGGTTTGAATCTGAATGGATCCTTTAAACTGATCGACTGCAAGTTCGTTTGTGATGTTGATCAGAACACTCATGGTAATACGCTCCTGTGAACTGTAATTGTCTTTTGTCCAGTGAGTATTGTTCATGTATTCATACACCGAATTTTTAAGGGCCTCAAAAATCCGTTTTTCTGTTGTTCCCTGAATGGTAGGTGCAAGAACCTGAATCGTACAATTCAGTTCCTGTGCCGGGATAGACTGTATACCGAAAAGAAAAGCAAGGGCGAAAAGGATTCTGTGCATTTGAATGATTGCTATTAAGTCTTCGTTCGAATTGTATGAATGCGTTTACCGTTTGGAGCCTTTGTCCATGCAGGATATTATTTTCTGCACAATATCCTTCGCAGCATCCACCTTGTCTTTCAACGCAAATTTCTCTGTTTTATTGTGTCTGTCGATAAGTGTAATTTTGTTCGTGTCCGTTCCAAAACCGGCACCTGCATCTTTCAGGGAATTCAGAACGATGAAATCCAGATTCTTTTTTTGAAGTTTCGCCCGGGCATTGTCAATTTCCGAATCGGTTTCCAGGGCAAATCCGACCAGCAATTGTTCTGAGCCTTTTCTTTTGCCTAGTTCTTCCAGAATATCCGAGGTCTTTTCCAATTCAATAAGAGGGACTTCCCCGTCTTGTTTTTTTATCTTTTTTTCGGCGGCATGAATCGGGCGAAAATCGGCTACTGCAGCAGCCATAATGGTTATATCGGTGCCTTCAAAGCGGCTCATGCAGGGGTTGTACATTTCCCTTGCCGAAGTGATATCTGTTCTTTTTATTCCGGGATGACGGGTGCTTAATGCTGTCGGACCGAAAACCAGGGTTACCTCCGCCCCCATTTCTGCAAGTTCTTCGGCCAGGGCAAACCCCATCTTTCCGGAGGAATGATTTCCGATAAAACGAACAGGATCAATGGCTTCGAATGTGGGTCCGGCAGTGACCAGGGCTTTTCTGCCATGCAGCGGCGCCCTTGACAGCAGATCCTTTTGAAGGCTGGCGACAATTTCTCCGGGTTCAGCCATCCGGCCTTCGCCAATGAGTCCGCTGGCCAGTTCTCCGAATGCCGGGCTCAAAATGTGATTGCCTCTTGCTTTCAGTTTCGAAAGGTTTTCGACTGTTGAATCATGGCTGTACATATCCATGTCCATGGCCGGGGCCAGATAAACCGGGCAACGGGCCGATAAATAAACCGCCAGAAGGAGATTGTCACAAATGCCGGCACTCATTTTGGAAATGGTATTGGCAGAAGCGGGAGCAATAAGCAACAGATCTGCCCAAAGGCCAAGTTCCACATGATTGTTCCACTCTCCTGTATCGCGGGAACTGAATTCGGAATATACCGGATTGGCAGATAAAACAGAAAGTGTCAGAGGTGTGATAAATTCTTTGGATGCCGGGGTCATGACCACTTGTACATGAGCGCCTGCCTTAACCAACAAACGAACCAGAAAGGCAGATTTGTACGCTGCAATACTTGCAGAAACTCCAAGTACAATGTTTTTTCCGTGCAGCATACAGGCTTGGGGATAAAAATTCAAGGTTCAATGAAAACAGGCTTACCTGCAACACTGAACCTTGTATATTGTTCCGAGAACATGACTAAATCTGATCGTCTGAAGCAGAGCTCAGAATCAGTTCTGCTGAACCAGATTTTCTTTTGCCGGATTCCGGAAATAAATTTTGTCTTCCAGGAATTCAGAATACGCAATAGAAGAAGGCTTTGGCAGACGCTCATAGAATTTAGAGATTTCGATCTGTTCCCTGTTTTCAAAAACTTCTTCAAGGTTATCTGTATGGGAAGCAAATTCATTCAG
The DNA here is from genome assembly GCA_003151415.1 of Bacteroidota bacterium. Taxonomy (GTDB): domain Bacteria; phylum Bacteroidota; class Bacteroidia; order Palsa-965; family Palsa-965; genus Palsa-965. The sequence continues at coordinate 3,665 of PLXK01000117.1, read as the reverse complement.
TTTCTGAGTGAGTTCTTCCTTGATTTCTGAACCGATCTGGTTGGCGCGTTTGCTGATGATTGCAACACTCAGATACACATTACCTGTATTTTCATCCAGCTTCCGGACATCTCTTGTGATGGTTGTTGGCTCTGCGTTTGTCTTTTTGTAGTCCATGTTGCTATTGGATTTTAGTAAGATGTGTCTTTATTTTCACTGCACTGTCGTAAATGCTTTGAGCTTCCGAAAGATACGTGCTCTTTGGGTAAGTTGCGACAAATTTAAGGTAATTATCCGTAACAATCTTCATTCTTTCGGCTTTTTTAATGTCATTGCTCAACAGGCCCAGCTGGTAATAGGACTTCATGGTCATAAAACTGAGTTCTTCGACATGCCTGTTGGCCGGAAAATCCCTGTTGTGAGCGGATATATCGGCAATGGCCGCCTTGAAATCGGAAAGCCTGAAGTATTGCATGCAGGTTTCGTAAGATTTCTTTTCCAGTTTGGCCCGGAGTTTATCCACATATTCGTTGCAATCGGGAATTCGTTCGCTTTTGGGGTATTGTTTGAGAAAAAAGGAGAATTCGCGGATGGCCGTATAGGTATCGGTCTGATCCAACGAGAAATCGGGAGAATTCAGATAATAACAGTAGGCTGTCATGTAGGCACATTCTTCAGCCCGTTTGCTTGTTGGAAATGTACGGACGAAGTTTCTGAACATAAATCCTGCAAGCAGGTAATCGTTCATTTCGAAATTCGTATAGGCATTGTAGAAATAAACAATTTCAGCCTTTTCAGTGCCTTTGTATACATTCTGCAGCTCCTCGAAAAGAAGTTGGGCCTTTGTGTAGTCGCCTTTGTCGTAGTATTTAATGGCCATTTCGAGCTTGTGCTCATAATCCGTGCTTTTTTTCAATTTACTGAAATCGCTGCAGGAAGTGGCAAGGAAAATGACGAGGAGAAAAAGAAAGAAATACCTGATGTTTTTCATAAAGCGGGCAAATATAGGGATTATCCTTTATGAATTGTTTTGTTTTTTATCGGGAATCGGACAAAATATCCTCCATTTTTGGAGTTCTGGCCATTCAGGCCAACGCTCAAAAAGCTGAATTATTGTTTCTCCACGGTTAATAAAAGCATTTGCCGGTAAGCGCCGGAATGACTAATTTCGCGCTTTATTATAACTCATTCAATCCCCCTCATACAAATGAAGGATCTATTTGACAAAATCAAGGCCAACCGTGGCCCTATCGGAATGCACGCCAAAGCATCGCATGGCTACTTTACCTTCCCAAAACTGGAAGGCGATGCCTCTCCCCGGATGATATTCAGAGGGAAAGAAAGACTGAACTGGAGCCTGAACAACTATCTGGGTCTGGCCAACCATCCGGAGGTCAGAAAAGCTGATGCCGATGCAGCTGCCCAATTCGGACTGGCAGTACCGATGGGTGCTCGAATGATGTCGGGCAATTCTGATTATCACGAGCAGTTGGAGCGCGAGCTTTCCGACTTTGTCAAAAAAGAGGATACGATTCTGTGCAATTTTGGATATCAGGCCATGGTCTCTGCCATCGATTGTCTGGTTGACCGTCATGACGTAATTGTTTATGATGCCGAATCTCATGCCTGCATTCTCGATGGCGTTCGTCTGCATATGGGCAAACGCTATGTATTCAAACACAACAATATTGCCGACTGTGAAAAACAACTCGAACGGGCAAGTAAACTGGCCGAGACTTCAGGAGGCTCTGTGCTTCTCATTACAGAAGGTGTTTTTGGGATGCGCGGAGACCAGGGCAGGCTCAAAGAAATAGTGGATCTGAAAAAGAAATTCAAATTCCGTCTGTTTGTGGACGATGCACACGGCATTGGAACCATGGGAAAAACAGGTGCGGGAACCGGTGAAGAACAAGGCTGTCAGGATGGAATAGATATTTATTTCGGCACTTTTGCCAAATCCTTTGCCCTGATCGGAGGCTTTATTTCGAGCGAAGAACAGATTGTGGAATACCTTCGTTACAACATGCGTTCCCAGATTTTCGCCAAATCCCTGCCCATGCCTTGTGTGGTGGGTGCGCTCAAACGTCTTGAACTCATCCGCCGATTGCCCGAACTGAAAGACAACCTTTGGAAAATAACACGGGCCATGCAGGATGGATTGAAAAAGGCGGGTTTTGAAATCGGTGTGACCAATTCGCCGGTTACACCGGTGTTTATGAACGGGTCCATTCCGGAAGCCACAAACCTGATTTATGACCTGCGTGAAAATTTCAATATTTTCTGTTCTATGGTCGTTTATCCGGTTGTTCCCAAAGGCATGATTATCCTGCGTATCATTCCAACGGCGGTTCATACCATGGAAGATGTGACTTACACCATTGACGCTTTTTCAAAAATTGTGGGAAAACTAAAATCCGGTCAGTATATGGCCGAAAAGATAGCTTCTTTCTGATGCCTTTTATCCTGGCCTGAGGTTCTTACCCCTACGGCCTTTACACAAACTTTAAACCGAACCTTGTTTCGCTGTTTGTGCAGAATCAAGAATTCGCATTCCGGTATATAGCCGGCATGCTTTCATTCCTCAAACAGAAATATGAATTTCAACGAACTGAATTTAAATTCCCAGCTCCTCGAAGCCATCAGCTATGCCGGTTATGTAAAAGCCACCCCGGTGCAGGAGCTCAGCATTCCCATTATCCTGGAAGGCCGCGACATCATTGCCTGTGCTCAAACCGGTACCGGAAAAACAGCTGCATTTGCTCTCCCGGTGATGAGCAAGCTTCTCGAAAAAGAAACCAATAAAATTCAGGCACTTGTCATCGTTCCCACACGCGAACTGGCTATTCAGATCGTGCAATGGATGGACGGGCTCTCCTACTTCACCAACATCAGCGCGATGTCTGTTTATGGCGGAGGGGACGGAATTTCCTTTGAACAGGAAAAAACAGCCCTGACCAAGGGAGCCAATATTATCGTAGCCACACCAGGCAGGCTGCTTTCTCACCTGAATCTGGGCTATGTTAATTTTGATGAATTGAAATTTCTCATTCTCGATGAAGCCGACCGCATGCTGGATATGGGCTTTATCCGCGACATCAAAAAGATTCTCGCGCTGCTGCCAAAACAGCGGCAAAATCTGTTGTTCTCCGCCACTTTCTCCGACGAGATCAAGGCGCTGGCCGACGGCCTGCTGAATAATCCCGCGCTGATCGAGGTGGCGCGCCGCAATGCCACCGCCGAACTGATTACGCAGAAAATTTACCCGGTGGACCGTGAACGCAAGCGTGCGCTGCTGACTCAATTAATCAAGGAGCACAACTGGTTTCAAGTTCTGGTGTTCACCCGCACCAAGCATGGCGCGAACAATCTGGCGGAGCATTTGAACAAGGACGGCATTACCGCCATGGCCATCCACGGCAACAAGAGCCAGGCTGCGCGCACGCGCGCGCTGGCGGAATTCAAGACCGGAAAACTGCAAGTGTTGTGCGCGACCGACATCGCCGCACGCGGTATCGACATCAGCGAATTGCCGCACGTGGTCAACTATGAGTTGCCTAACGTGGCGGAGGATTACGTCCACCGTATTGGACGCACCGGGCGTGCCGGAAGCGAAGGCGAGGCGAGTTCGCTGGTGTGCATCGACGAGCACAAGTTGCTGAAGGACATCGAGCGCCTGATCAAGCGCG